>JAULUW010000291.1:19227-22564 GCA_032111345.1 Bacteroidia bacterium | reverse complement strand
ATAGGCTACATAGGTAGAATCTCCGGCAACTACTTTTTCTAGGTGATTGAGGTATAATTCTCCCACCATATCCATTTCAGCTCCCGCTTTTATGGCACGTCTGCTTACCTCAATTTCATTTCCAATGCCATGATTAACCATTTCATTTATTGCGGTATAATCGGTTACTACCATGCCGTCAAAACCCCATGATTTACGCAAAATATTTTGCAACATAAAGTCATTGCATGTAGCAGGGGTGCCATTAATATCGTTGAATGAGGTCATAACGGTGGCAACACCGCTATTGATACTCGCTTGATATGGTGGCAAGTAATCGTTGAACATTTTATACGTACTCATATCTACCGTATTATAATCGCGGCCTGCTTCTGGGGCGCCGTATAAGGCGAAGTGCTTTACGCAAGCCAAAATGCGATTTGGATCTTTGAGGGAACTGCCTTGGTAGCCCTGTACCATGGATTTGGCAATAATGGATCCCAAATAAGGGTCTTCACCCGCACCTTCAGAAACGCGACCCCAACGCGGATCGCGCGCAATATCAACCATAGGAGAGAAGGTCCAATTTAAACCGTCTGCACTGGCTTCTTTTGCGGCAATGGCCGCGGTGGATTCTATTAATTGGGGATTCCAAGTACAAGAAAGTCCCAAAGGAATGGGGAAAATAGTCCGATGACCGTGTATAACATCATAACCCATTAATAAGGGAATATGCAATCGGGAGTTTTTTACGGCTCTTTCTTGAAGTTTTCGCACCGCCACGGGGGTAAAAGTATTGAAAACACCCCCAATAAGTCCCTGGTCAATTTTTTCTTCTACACCTTGGGATAAAAGGGGACCTGTAACATCAAATCCTACCGATGCCAAATTAAGTTGGCCTATTTTTTCGCGTAAAGTCATTTTAGACATTAAATCTCCAATAAATGCATCTATTTGGGGATTTGAAGCCAAAGAGCGGTCTTCTTTTGAAATCAACCAAGGAGCGGTATGAGATTGATAATGTATTTTACTGGTATCTAGTTTAATAGATTCTAGATTTTGAGCCAGAATCTTATTATTTAAAACCAAGGCGCTCAAAGCGGCGAATAGGTAGAATTTGATGTTTTGATACATGTTTGCTTATTTAATATAAGGGGCTTTGAAATTTAATTTTTTCATGCCTGAATTAACGTCTGAATCGGAGGTAAATAACTTCCAAAGTAATTGGGTTCGATGATTTTCCATCATAACCACGATGGGCCCTTGATCAATAGCAAGGAAGGAGTTGGCTGCCCATACTTCGCCTACACAAAAGGCATCTACAAAACCATATTTTTTCCAAATTTTATCGCCCATTGTGTAATAGAAAAACTCCAAAGCTTTGGTAGATTCTTCCGGCGTATAAGGAAATGCCGACAATGCCGCGGTTGGAGTAATAACCCCTAAATCATTGGTTGGCGAATGGGCGTTGTATCCCCAAGGATTGTCGCTTGCAGTGAGTCCCCACATGGAATCGTGGTATCCTGCTTGATTTTTAGGATTCGCTTTACAGTATTCGTAATTGATTTTCGAGTGGTTCACGTTTTGTTCCCAATAATTGGCATAATCGTCATTCAAATCCCGGGGATCGATACCCAAGAAGCTGTAATGTGAAAAGAACAAAGGCCCCCCAAAATCTTCGCCGAGAGGAAGTTTGATTCCATAAAAAGATTTGCCATTTTTCATGCTTCCATTCTTGGCCCATCCTTTATGATATACGTCGGTGGCGACGGGATGTTTGGGGGAAGAGGCCGCAAGCACGTGCGTAATCAAGCATTCGTTCCAACCTCGAATTGGCATATTCATAATAAAGCCCTTACCCGGGCTCCAATGCCAATATAAATTACTTTCAGCACCATTTTTTGTGAACCAGTTCCAATCTACCCGATGCCATATAGAGTCAATTTGGTTTCTTAGGGCCAATTCGCGAGAATCGGCACCATCAAAATACGCTTTGGCAGATAACAAACCCATAATTAAATAAGAGGTTTCTACCAAATCGGCGCCGTCATCATTGGGTGAAAATGGAATTACCTTGCCGGTTGTTCCATTTAACCAATGGGGATAGGCTCCATGAAAAACTTCCGCTTTATTCCAAAGAAAATCGGTCATTTGTTCCATGTGGTCTAGAAAATCGGCACGACTGATGAAGTTGCGTTCAACGGCAGAAATTCCGGCCATTATGCCGAATCCACTTCCTCCAGAGGTAACGGTTTGGTCGGACCCTAATCGTTCCCTAGAAAGCTTGCTAACGGGGTGGGCATAATCCCAAAAAAAGTCAAAACACTTCTCTTGAACCGAATCCATCAATTTATCTAGGGAAATCCGACTGAATTTAGGTTTGGGATCCCAGGTTGTGCGAACAAGAATATTCAAACTCGATTCCAATACGCCCCCTGTAGAAGAGGCAACGGTATTCGGGATCGCTAAGGTGTATTTTGAATAATATTTGAGCGGTTCTAATGGTTTAATGATTACTGTGGAATCACCATTCTCAAAACGATACAAGGCGTCGGTGGAAACGACACCATTTAATTTGATTTTGATGGAATTTTTAGCAATCTGAGTATCTAAAGGTGCAGAAAAGTTCAGCCTTATTGTGGGATCGGTAGGCGCATTTTTAATGATGCTATACACATTGGTGGCGTTCCATTTTATAGAAAGGAGTTGAATGGGTCGAGGGTCTTTTTTAGGACTGTTTGTAACGGGGTCTTTTTTACAAGCCCAAGAACTGATTGGAAATAACAACAGAAAGATTGCCCAATGAGCAATCTTTCTGTTGTTGAAATGTAGAACTTTCAATTTTATTTTCCTTCTTTTTCCAATTTATGTAAGGCTTCCACATCAGAAGCAGCGAGTGCTTTATTGTAGATTCTGAACTCGTCTAAACCTCCGTCGAAATGTTTCATCCAGCTGTCGGGAGTGTTTCCTGGAAGGTGGTTGTTGTAGCAACCAAAAACAAAGCGGTTGGCACCCTTAAACTTCAATGGGCCTAAAGGACCTCCGCCGTTTGCTGGGTCGTCGCCAAAACGATTGCTTACGTCTTCTGTTACTTCTTTTAATTTTCCATCGATATAAATGGCGAGTTTTGAAGATACCGCATCGTAGGTAGCTACAAAGTGGTGCCACTCGTTATTTCCAATAATTAAGCGGTTATCGCCATTAAGGTCTACCCACTGTTCTTTCCATGATGGTGCATCCCATTTGTTGAACGTTAATTTCACGCGAACAGAATCGGTACCTTCTGAGCCCGACTCTTGCAATAAAAAGAAATTACCAATCCAGTTGCTGTCGTTCAATAATTGAAACCAGGATTCTG
>JAULUW010000291.1:0-19217 GCA_032111345.1 Bacteroidia bacterium | reverse complement strand
ATAAAGCGCATACCCATCGGAACTTCCCATATAGGCATTGCCTTTAGCGCCGCTTGCATAGGTAATGTTATTGGTAACTTCTCCGGTAATGTTGCCCTTGGCATCTGCAACAGAGTTTTCAAAGGAAAATTTAGCTACAAGATTGTCTTTTGCAATGTCATCAGAGGCGGTGTAGGCCGTATTGCCAGAACCACCCAAATCATCTTCAGGTTCTTTGGTACAAGATTGAAAATTTAACGCGATTAGGCTGAAACAAGCGCCAATCCATAAGGGAGTGAATGTTGATTTTTTCATGTTTGTATAGAGTTAATATGTTTTAATATCCTGGGTTTTGAAACATTTTTCCATTGCTCAAATCAATTTGTCTTTGGGGAATGGGGTATAATTCATGTTTTCCATCAGAGAAAGCAATTCCCTGTGCTTTTAATACGTCACCAATGCGCCCTTGTCTGCGCAAGTCAAAAACGCGGTCGTGTTCAAAGGCCAGTTCAAATCTTCGTTCATTCCAAATTTTATGGCGAACGCTGTCTTGATTGGTACTGTTAAAATTGGGCAAACCGGCACGGTTTCTTATCAGGTTTAAATAGGAACAAGCTTTTTCTGCATCTCCTAATTCATTATGGGCCTCTGCAGCAATTAATAAAACTTCTCCAAAACGCAATACACGAAGATTTTTATTGGAATTTACATCTCCTTGGCCCCATGATTCTGCAAGTCGTGAAACATAGGATTTATAGTTATACATTGGATTGGAATGATTTGCGTCGGTTTCCCAGCCATCCCAAAGGGTTTGTCCGGACACAATAATGGTTCCTTCACGTCGTAGGTCGCCTTCTTCATAGGCATCGTACAAATCCTGAGTTGGGGTGTTGAAGCCCCAGCCTAAACCTTTGGTGCCGCCTCTTGGCGCCTGTACTACGTAATATTCGGTTATGCCTTTCTGAGGATCTGAACCTTTGCAATTGACTTCCCAGATAGACTCTTCCGAAAACTCGCCTTTTTCTTGCCAAATATGCGCATAATTGGCCATCAAGCGGTACTCATTTCCCGTAATTAGATCTTCGCAATAGCTCGCACAAAGTCCCCAATTTTGTCGGTACATGGCTACTTTTGCTAAGAAGGCCTTCGCAGCATCGCCGCTACCGCGACCTAAATCAATGAGCTGTTTACTGGGTAATTGCAGTGCAAATTGAAAGTCAGATTCTATCAATGCGTACACCTCATCTACCGAATTTCTCACATACGTTCGGGCTATTTCCTCTTCGGTAATTGGGACTTTATCGATAACAGGCACGGGACCAAAGCTACGCACCAAAAAGAAATAGAAATATCCACGTAAAAAACGGGCTTCCGCAATATATTGTGTTTTTTGTGCTTCAGGGATTTCTAATTCATTGATGAATTTAATCGCCTTATTGGCACGTGCAATTCCTTCAAAATAACCATTCCAAACATCCCCAAAAGAAATAGAGGTGGGCGAAAAGAAATAGGCATCTAACTGGTCTTTGTCGCCCCCTGAATCTCCCACGTCGCTGCCTTTTGAGGCATTATCGCCTGCAATTTCAGTCATCCCGATAAACGGAAAACTGTGGATATTCCAATCGTAAAGTTTGTTATAGATGGCATTAACCATTTCCCTTGCGGCTTGGTTAGCGGTGCTGAAATAATCATCAACGGTTTGCACTCTTGGGGGTTCTTCAAGGAAATCCTTTTTACAAGAAATATTCACGCCCAGAATCAGGATTCCTGAAAGTGCAACTATTGGATTGAATGTAAATCGTTTTAGCATTAGAATTGAATTTGAAGACCGGTTAATATCGTTCTAGAAGTTGGATAAATATTGAGTTCGATTCCAGCTTCAGGCGGAGCTCCAGGCAATTCAGCCGTGAATCCAGAATAGGCCATCCAAGTAAATAAATTTTGAGCTGTTAAATAGAATCGTAAACTTTTGGCACCAATTTTATGGGCAGCCCTTTGCGACATTTTATATCCCAAAGAGAGGTTATTTAAGCGTATAAAAGAACCACTTTCTACAAAATAATCGGTTGGTTTTGGAACGCCGTTGAATGCTCTTGGATCGGTATTGCTGGGATTATCGGGGGTCCATCTATTCGCAGCAACCTCGTATTCAACATTGTAACTTCCGCCATAGCGCACGGTTTTCTTACCGTTGAACACTTTATTTCCCACATTGGAATAAAAATCAATATTGAGGTCCCAATTTTTCCATGTCATTTGGGTATTCCAGCCCAAATACGCAATAGGTTGGTAAGAACCCACATATATGCGATCATTATCGTCGATGATGCCGTCGTTATTTTGATCTTTGATGCGGAAATCACCTGCTTGTGTGCCAAAGAAATGTGCGGACTTTTCGATTTCTTCAGAATTTTGGAATATTCCATCCGTTTCATAAACCCAGAAAACGCCGATGGGTTGACCCGGTGCCACGCGGGTTGCAAATTCGCCGTTATTCAAATTGCCATAGTTGGTAGGTCTGCCCAAACCTAAATTCTCCACACGATTGCGATTAAAGGTTGCCGTTAACGTAGTATTCCAATCAAATCCGTTGGCTACCTTTGGGGCGGGGTTATATCCCAGACTGATCTCCAAACCCGTGTTGGAAATATCTGCCGCATTGGTAAGCATGCTGTTGTTATTATCTCCCAACCCTGCGGCTAAGGGAACGTTAAATAGCGCTCCAGAAGTATATTTGTAATAGGCGTCGATGGTGAAGAATACCGTTTTATTGAATAACTCTCCATCTAAACCTAAGTCGTATTCCGTAGTAATTTCCCATTTCAGGTTAGGGTCTTTAATTTCTGCAATTGTAGAACCGTCTTGAATATCGCCATTTCCGAAAACAGAAATAAGTCCGGTAGAAAGCAAGGGTGTGAATTCATTTGGACTAATGCGATCGTTGCCCACTTGTCCCCATGATGCGCGTAACTTCAGAAAGTCTAAGGCGCTTCTTTGAGAAAATAAACCCGCCTTGCTCAAATCCCACGCAAATCCCAAGGAAGGGAAATAGCCCCAGCGATTGGCTTCGGGAAACTTCGAGGATCCGTCTCTACGCAAAGAACCCGAAATGAATATTTGATCTGCAAATGCATAGTTTACCTTGCTTAAATAACTTTCTCTTCTGCCGTAGTCGCCTAATGGTCTTTGGTATAAAATATTCCCTTGAAGGGTAGATGCACCCGTATTGATATACCGGTATTGGGGTTTTGAAGGCACTCCGTCTTTGGAAATCGCAAATTCTTCGCCGTCGTATTGTTCTGCGGTGTGACCGACCAACAAAGTGATTTTATTTTTAAGGTTAATTTGCTTGTTATAGGTGGCAATTTGATTCCAAATCCAACGGTATCCATTTTGAGCACTCACCCGGTAGGTAGTGGTATCGTAGCGCTGAGAAGGACTAACGCGATATCTCTGTTGATAGTTACGCCCTTGGTTATCAAAAGCATCCAAGCCAAAACTTGAATTCAAACTGAGGTCTTTAGTGATTTTCCAGTCGGCATACACATTGCCCATGAGGCGATTTCCGAATGATTGATCGTCCGTGTAATCTAATGCAGCAACGGGATTGCCCACGTTGTTCACATCTGAAAATCCATAATTTCCATTCGCGTCCACAACATCGTAAAGCGGGGCCGCATTATAAGCAGACGTAAAAGCGCTAAAGGGTTTGTTGTTTGAAATATACCGGCTGATATTGACAGTATTTCCTACCTTTAATTTATCGCTGATATAAAAGTCGTTGTTATTTCGAATCGCAATGCGCTGATAGTCGTTGCCCAAAAGTATTCCGTTTTCGCGCATGTAATTTATCCCCAAAAACGAAGCGCTTTTTTCACCGCCACCGCTTAGCGTTATGGAGTGATTTTGCTGCAATCCGGTGCGTGTAATGGCATCCATCCAGTCGGTTTTTCCCGTAATTTGTTCGGGTTTGATGGCTTGTGAACCCGCAGCGTCATTGGAATAGGTAGCAAAGGAATTCGGACCTGCCATGTATACCTTATTGCTTAAATTCTTTATTCCAAAATAGGCGTCGTATGTCAACTCCGAACTTCCTCTTTTGCCTGCTTTTGTTGTGATTAATATTACTCCGTTCGCGGCCCGTACTCCATAAATGGCTGTTGAAGAGGCATCCTTCAAAACATCGATCGAAACAATGTCGCTGGTTGCAATATTCCGAATATCATCGGTAATAATTCCGTCTACCACATACAAAGGCTCGGCACCCCCGATTACAGAACCTGTTCCACGGATCCGCACGGTTGGAGCAGAACCCGGTGATCCGAAATTGGTTATTTGTACCCCGGCAAGTTTTCCTTGTAAGGCTTGGGTACCTGTAAGTACCGGTTGTTTGATCAATTCAGATCCACTAATTGAACCCACAGATCCGGTGATTTCTTTTCTTTTTTGGGAATTATAACCTACAATGACTACCTCATCTACACGATCAATAACTGGGGATAATCCAATCAGCAAGCGGTTTTCCGAACCCAGAATGATTTGGGTATTTTCAAAAGATGCCTTTGAAATTTTTATGGTGGCACCAGGGGCTAGATCTATTGAAAACCTTCCCTCTTTATTGGTATTGCCTAACAATTCATATTCGCCGGTTGATTTTAGCAGTTCAATGCTTGCGCCCGATAATACTTCGGCCGTTTTTAGATTGTTTACCGTAATCTGATATTGCGAATACACATGGGTGATCGAAAAAAGGCAAAGAAAAATGAAGCTAAGAAGTTTTGTTTGTAGTGGGTTCTTGTGCGTGTATTTCTGCATGTTAAACGTTGAAAGACGCAATTTATCATTAAATTTCTGTTAATTCAATTTCCAGAACCAGAATGCTGAGAAAATGAGATTACGCTAGTTTTTTCAGCCAAAACGTGCAATTGTTGTCGATGATTTGAAAAACATCTTCAAAACGGTCGTTGTACCAAGGATCTGGTACATCTGAATTGGGGGCAATGGGATCGAATTTGCGGAAGAGATGTACTTTTTTTCGCTGCTCTTCGGTTCGGCAGAATCGCAAAACTTGGTCGTGCACATCTTGAGCCATGGTGATAACCCAATCGGCATCCATCAGATCGCCCAAGTTAAGTTGCCTGCTGATACTGGGTACTGCGATGCCGTGTTCGGCGGCGTTGGCGCGGGTTCGGGCATCCGCTTTTTCGCCATTATGAAACCCGTTGGTGCCGCAAGAATCAATGCGAAACTCCAATTGAAGTCCTGCTTCGTTTACTTTATGCTGCATCAAGGCCTCCGCGAGGGGGGAGCGGCAAATATTTCCCAAACAAACAAAAACGATGTGTTTCACGCTGCAAACCTATGAATTAATGTGCAGGTATAGGAAATTTAAGGTGCAAAAGTTGCGATCCCCCTTGGTCCGAATCGACCAAGCCATAAAAAATACGGAAACCCGGATTGCTTTGAGGAACCAAACTTAGGCTTTCTAATTTGGTTTTTAAGCTGCCGTTTCGGTCTTCGGGAAGGGGCACCGGCGTTCGTTCGATTTCCCCCGAAAGTAAAGAAATTTCACCGATGAAGGAACCCAATATTTCTCCGTCGCGCACCGGATCCTTGGTAATTTCTACGGAGGCAGAAAACCAAATACTTTTGCGTTCTGTATCGAAACTTGCCCCTGAAAATCCCGCAGAATGTCCGTCGATTTTGGGCAGTTTGAATGTGCTGATTTCGATATCGGAATCGAGGGGAATGCTGCCAATTTCAAGATACCGAAACCAGGCTTTGAGTTTGATTTTGATGAGGGTTGCGGGGATGCGGTTGAAAAGGCAGAGGTAGGTTTCACCGTTTTCGGCGATACAAGCCCCCTCGATATTCCATTTTTCGGGGGAAATCTGAGAACGGTTTTGGAGGTATTCGTATAGGGGTTTGAGATTGATTTTGAACGGATTAGCCTTAAATGTATGCGGCTCAAAATTCCAATACAGGCCGGTATCGCGCTGCGGACTTTTGGATCCCGAGCCGAAAGCCCATACATGGTGCATGCCGCGCATGGTGTAAGACGCGAGTGCTTCGAAATCGAGTTTGCTTTTCTTTTTGATGCGCGCAGCGAGGGGGAAAGGCGTATTTTCTTGGATCGTTTTCGGAGCAAAAGGCTTCGTTTTATGGCTGGATTCCAAACCGGCGGCATCCGATTTTTTAAATTCCCTTTGGAAGGGAAGAGGGTAATAGGAATAGGTGCTTTTAGCATCGATGAGGAGCAAATTGGCGGCATCGTCGCCGATGATCCACCAATTGGAATCTAGAAAGAGTCCGGCCGAGGCGGAAGGGTATTCGATGGGCTGGCGCAGGGTAACCTGAATGTGCGTTGTATCGGCAGCGGGACTTTCCGTTTTTAGGGTTGCTGCATTTTCGGCGGTTCCAGGCTGCTGGCAATAACAGGCGCTCAGTGCGATGATACTTAGGGTGAGGATGGATTTTTGGATGTGGGAAATCATCGGATATTCAAAAATCGGCAATAAGCATGAAAGGGTGTTAAAATTTAGATTAAAATTGCACCATGATTAGCGCGGTTCGTAAAAAGGAAAACCTCCATATAGTTTTGTGGCTGATGAAAGATTTTGCTTGGATTATGAACTTTCAGGGATTTGCATTGATTATGGCTGTACCCACTTTATGGGTGGCGGCCCAATTATGCTGGGTCACGCGAACCGATCGCTCTGAATTGTTTCACAATATAGCGGTACTGTGCTGGATTGTTGCGAACGTAATTTGGATGCTGGGCGAATTCTTTTTTGAAGACGGAATTCGGCATTTGGCGGCACCCTTTTTTGTGTTGGGCTTGTTGATTTTGGGGTACTTTTACGTTAATAAATTCTTTAAATCGAAAGTTGCTGGTTTATAATAATTTTGAGTTTTCTAGGATATTTTTAAGGGTATTACTTTTAATTATATCGCCTTCGCTCACTACTTGAATATCGATTTCATAAGGAATTTCTGACTCTTTGAGCGTATGAATCAATTTGAGCTGTTTGTAGTAGTTGTTATCCTCTGAAATAATGAGTATATCAATATCGCTGTTCGATTTTGCCGTATTTTTATATCGACTGCCATAGAGCCGAATTTGAGCGTCCTTATAAAAGCTTAGGCTCATCTTTTTAATTTCAGCTAATACGGATGGATTCATGTTACACGTATGTTTTAAGGGTGTCTCGCAATAAGTATAAATGTTTGAATAAATCTCCTCTAATCATCTTCAAGGCTTCGTCGTATTTAATTTGACTGTAATCGTGTGACAGTTGATTGCGAATTTCTAAACAAACAAAAAAAGGTTCGGCTTCGGTAATGATATTTTCTTTTGCCGCAAAACGAAATACTTCCTTAGGGGATGTGCCCATTTGATAACCTTGTGCCAAAAGAAAATCGCGTAATGTTTTCCAAGCTATTTCGATGGTAAATTCAAATCTTTGAATGAGCCCATTTTCTTCGAGTTCATTTAAATTTGGCTTTGTAACAGCTTCTTCCAATTTGGAGATTGCCGCATTGAAATTTTCAAATCTTTGTATCCATCTAGGCTTTTCCATCGATCTGTTTAAGATTTTTGTTTTTCAAGATTTACTGTGGCCATCATTTGTTTGAGGGTGCGGTGCATGCCTTCAGGGGATCCATCGAGGAAGATCACGTTTCCTTTGCCGTCTTGCGCGAAATTCTTTACGGCTTCGGTCCACATGGTGAACAGTAAATAGCTTTCATCGAGGTTGGCATTTTTCATTTCGTTGGCTGCGTCGGACATACCGCGTGCCACTTCTTTACGGAACAGGGCGATACCTTCTCCGCGCAGTTGGGCAGCAATTTTCTCGGCTTCGGCAGCAATTTTTATGGCATTACCATCGGCTTCGGCGCCTTTGGTTTTGGTGATTAATAGGGCTTGTCCTTCGTTTTCAGCGGCCGCTTTTAAATTGCTGGAAGCAACCACTTGAGCCATAGATTTCGTAATAACTTCATCGAAGGTGATGTCGTTAAGGGCCAAATCGTGGAGGTTATATCCCCAAGCATCTAAAACGTGATCGATCGATACTTTCACGGATTCTACGATTTCGCTTCTAAGGGAAAGGATTTCCGACTGGCGTTTGGTGGCGACAAATCCGCGCACACTGCCTTCGATGGTGCGGGTAAGGGCAGTCATAAAATCTTTATCATTGAAGAATTTGAAGGCCACATTTTTGATGGTTTCTTCATTGGAATTGGAAACGGAAAAGAGCAACATGGTTCGGAAATACACATTGGCCTGGTCGAGGGTAATGGCTTGGAAATCGAGTTCAATGGAACGGTTTTGAATGGAAATTTTCCGGTATATGGTTTCGATTAGGGGAATTTTAAAGTTCAATCCGGGGTGCATAATGCGTCGGTATTTACCGAAAATGGTAACTACGCCGATGGATCCTTGGGGAACGGTAACCACGGAAAAGAAAATGGCAGCAGCTGCAAAAACAATGAGGGCAAAATTTTCAAGGTAAATCATAGTGTTTCAAATATAAGCAATTGTTAAATCATATTGTAGAAGAAAGATTCATGAATCTTGACCTCCTCCCTATATCAGACAACCGAAGTTAAATCGAGTAAATCGGATATAATGGGTTGGGAAGGGGTAAAATTGGGGGAGCTTACACAATATTAGAAACAATCATGAACCAACAACAACTTGAAAAATCCCTTTAAGTCATAATTGCAAAAAAAATATATCTAATTGCATATAATTTTAAGAAATTGTATAAAATTGTACGCAAATGCATATAATTATAGCTTTTTGATTACTTTTGTATGTAAATGCATATAAATATGAGTGAGCTAGCGGAATTTGTAAAGACCAAGAGAAAGCAATTAAGCCTGACGCAGGAAGAGTTTGCGGAGAAAGCGGGCGTTGCGCTGACGGTTGTTCGAAAGATTGAGCAAAACAAGGAAAACCTTAGTCTGTCCAAAGTCAATCAGGTATTACAGATGTTTGGCCATGTTGTAGGACCCATAAAAGCAAACCATGCGGCAAGGACTAGTTAAATACAATAACATGCTGGCCGGGATTTTAACCGAGGAAGACAATGGAGGGTATCTGTTTGTATATGATGAAAAGTATGTACAAACCCATCCTGATAAATTCATCACCTTCCAGATGCCGGTAACGACCATGCCATACAAGAGCAAAACACTTTTCCCATTTTTTGATGGACTGATTCCGGAAGGCTGGCTGTTAAACATCGCAGCAGAAAGTTGGAAGATCAACAAGAATGACAGAATGGGGCTGCTCCTCGCTTGCTGTCAAAACGCGATTGGTGCAGTGAGTATTCATCCCATAAATATGGAAGCCAATGCCTAAGTGTCTGTATTGTTACCAGCCGGTGGATGGAGAGGATGTTGACTACCACCGCGGGTGCATTAAGGCTTTCTATGGAACAAAGTATGCTCCGGTTTTACCCTATGAGTTATCCGAGATGGAAAAATTGGCAAAAGAAGCGGCAGAACGATCCATAACGGTTCCGGGCGTTCAACCCAAATTGTCATTAGGGTGGCTTCAAACAAAATTGGAAGATGGACATCAGGGAAGATTGACCATTATGAATGCCTTGGAGGGAAACTACATTTTGAAACCTCAAAATCCCCAGTATCCTCAAATGCCAGAGAATGAGCATCTTTCCATGAAGCTGGCGGAACTCTTTAAAATCAATATCGTGCCAGTAAATATGATTCGACTTCAGTCTGGAGAATTGTGTTTAATTACCCGGCGAATCGATAGAAACCCAGATGGGACTAAAAACCACATGATTGATTTTCTGCAAATTATGGAGCTGGAAACTAAATACAAGGGCACAACGGAAATTCTGGGAAAGACCATTGGCGAATTGTCCGTGAACACGTTATTAGACAAATTGCGTTTTTTTGAATCTACGGTATTCAACTTCATTATAGGCAACAACGATATGCACCTGAAGAACTACTCCATGTTTTTGTCTCCATTAGGTTGGGTGCTTTCTCCATTCTATGACCTGCTGAATGTTAAAATGATATTATCCAAGGATAAGGAGGATTTGGCCCTACTGCTGGGCGGGAAAAAGGAAAACTTCAATAAAGGGTATTTCGACCGTCTGGGCGGAGTGCTCAAACTAAATGAGAAACAAATAAATGCAGTGTACAACAAACTGGCGAAATGGTTGCCAGAGGCTGTCCAGTTGATTGAGATATCTTTTCTGGAACCAGACAGACAGAAATTTTATAAAACATTGATTGTTGAACGCGTAGAACTTTTCACATCGTGAACCTGACCTCATCCCTATATATCAGACAACCGAAGTTAAATCGAGGAAATCGGATATAATGGGTTGGGAACGGGTAAAATGGGGGGGGCGCCTCCCCTGAAACTTTAACTTTGGTTTTGTCTTAAATATGCGGAGGTCAGGGAGCTTACGCACACTTGTATATTCAGACATTATTTACCCAGTCAAGCACTCTTTTTACAGAGCCTTCTAAATCATCTTTAATCTCATAAACCCAAAATCGTTGAACGTCCCAACCTAGTTCAATTAATCTTTTATTTCTTAATTTGTCTCGTTTGAATAATTCACCGTCCCAATTTCGATGGTACTTTTCACCGTCAATTTCAATATCTAATTTTCTTGTTCCCTTTATTAAAGCCAAGTCTAATGAATATTGATCCACCTCAAACTGAGGAATTGTCTTTACCCCAGCCTCGTAAAGTGCTTCATATAGTATTTTTTCCCAATCTGAAATGTAAACATCAGAATTAAATTCTGGATAAGTTGACGTAAGCGTCAAATTAGAATAATTGTTGTGATTTGATTGGCTTTTTAAATCATCGACATACCTTGTAAATTTTTCCATATAAGATATTTCTGAGGTTTTACATGCCTTATTATCACCAACAACAACCAATACTGCTCTTGCACGGGTTATCGCAACGTTAAACAAATTGCCGGTTCGAGTAAGAAAAATTCTTGGTCCGGATTTAAGACCTTTTGATATTACTGGTGAAAAAACCATCAAGTCTCTTTCATCTCCTTGAAACTTATGAACAGTATCGATTAAAATATTATGAGCAGTTAATTTCTCAAATAACTGCGAGTCACTTTGAATTAGTGCATTAATTTTATTAGCCTGTGCCCTAAATGGACTAACAACACCAATGGTCCCCTTGTATCCAGTTGAAATCAGCCTTTTCAATTCTGAAACTACAGCATTGGCTTCAATAGCATTATATGCTCCACCAATATTAGGGGTGATAACCTCGCCTTCCACATCAATCCACCTTACAGCAGGCTCGTCATGAATTGACTTTAAGTTGGAATATTTTGTAGCAACTCTCAGACTTCCATCATAAAATTCATTATTGGAAAAATTTATTATGCTGGCATGTGATCTGTGATGGTCCTTTAAAGTTACAAGATGGCTTTGGTTGCAGATAGAATTTGATAGTCCGAAAAGCGAATTTCCAACAAAACTCCACACAAGATGATCCTTGTCCAATTGATATTTTTCAAGTAACTGCATATCTTGACTTTCACTGATCATAGAAATATGGGACAATTGTTTATTATCTCCAATAATAACAGCTCGTTTGGCTCTATAAAGTAAGGGCAATGCCGAACTTATATCACATTGACTAGCCTCATCAATAATTACCAAATCAAAAAATCCAGATTCAAAAGGAACTTTTCCTTTTACCGAGAGTGAAGTAACCGCCCAACAGGGAAGTATATTCGCTATTTTAGGAATTAAACTATAATATTTTGCATACGTCTTTTTATCAGGATTTGTTTTATCCGCTACAGCCTTTGTCAACAGATTTAATAAAATGTTATACTCAGACAAAATTTTCCGATTTTCATTAGTCAATCTGCTAGGTAAAGCCTTTAGCCAACTTTCCCAAAGCTCAATCGAATTTTCAGATATCAATTCATCAATTTGATGAGAATCATTTGCAAGTTTGAAAGTACTAGGTATATTTTTCAACTCATTTAAATTCTGAAAATATTTTTGAACTACTGCAGAAAATTCTGCAAGATTCTTTAAATTATTTAGTGCTTTTTGAAAATCGTTAATATTTTGAAATGTTATAGCTTGATTCGGGATTTCTATTTTTAGGCGTTTAAATAAATAGGTTTTTTGCTTCCAAACAGTTCTAGTCGAAGTTAATCTAGTTCCTTTAGAAAATGGCCATAACAATTTAGACATCATGGGCTGAATTGATTTATTTAAAGCATCAAGACTCTTCTGCAGTAAGATTAATACTGTATTTATTTCTTCTAAATTTTGAATTTCCTGTTGTTTTAACTCAATATAAATATTATCACCTAACTGCTCTCTGTAATCATTTATCTTTTGTTCTAGGGCATCTGTTTCATTTCTTAAGCTAATTAATTTCTGTTCTTTTTTCTTGAGTTCTTTATTCTTTAAAATTAATTCATTACGCTTCCGTGTGCAGTTTTCCAATCTATTTATTTCATCAGCAGTTGTGGACTCAGTTATCAACCCTGATAAATATTTGGCTAATTCGGACTGCATTTCAGTATTGCCTAAACGCAACATAACGGCTCTAGATGCCAGGCCGTTTATTCTTTCATATACAACATCAACGGCTTTATGGTTTTTACTTGAAAAAAGCACTGTTTGGCCGTTGTATATTGCATTAATTATAATGCTCGTTACAACTTGACTTTTACCAGTTCCAGGTGGACCTGTAATTACTGTTAGAGGAGACTGAAGGGCTAAATTTACAGCCGATCTCTGTTCGTCATTTAACGGTATCGGTTCCACCAAGGGTAAATCTTCAAATTCAAACGAATCAAATTCTTGGGTTAAAAATTTACTCAAAATACTATTTGAATATTGATTTGGTTCAAAAAAACGGAAATCCTTTAACTCCTTTTCAAGACCAACCGTATATTTAGACCTTTCAGTGGAAAAAACAGCTCCAGAATTATGTATTCCTATTTTTGTTGCTTCATTTAGTTTTTTAACTGTGAGCTTTTCAACATCAATTGACTCTAACCAATTCCATTGTGGCCTTAACTCTTGTAATTTGTAAAGTAAATCATCAAGATCCGGCTGATTTTCTAGCGTATTGTTTAAACCTAACTCCTCACTTAAAATAATTATTTCTTCAAACAACTCGTTTTTATCAAGACCGGACAAATGTTTAATGGCTTCGACATTAAAACTTGGCATTTCCGGCTTTAATCTTGGCGCATATGAATATTGGAATGTTTCCGTCTCAAATGGAAATAAGAAAATAGGTTCTACAATAAAGAATTCATTGGTTTTCGTCTTAACCTTTCTTAGGTTTATTGGATACCCTAACTGAAGATTTAAATTATTTTTTTCTCTTTTTACTTTATTAATTACCTTTTTTACACTTTCAGATTCGAATATTTCTGAATCGTTATTTTCAGAAATTTGCGGCAATGAATATATTTGACCATAATCAGGAACTCCAAATTTATTAGATGCATAACACCAAACACCAGATTCCATATCTTTTGCTAGACATTCTAAATAATAGGAGGATAATTTTGACAAAAGAGTATCCTTTATATTACCCTCGTTTTTATTCTGAACAATCTTGGCACTACCGATGGACCACCTATATTTATCATCAACGGTTAACTGGGACCTTAAAGTACCATAAAGAAATTTATTTATCGAAGTTTTATCTTGTTTCGATTGAGATTTATCGGATATTTTTTTAGCAATTTCTCTTGCTGTAAGATTTGGTTCCTTCGTCAGAATTCTAATTATTTCTTCTTCTATTTTCATATTAAAATTAAAAGTTAATACTTCCCCTTATTAGGTATCACATGCCTTACACCCCCTCTCGGATTTCCCATGTCACCCTTATACCGGGGTATTAAATGACAATGAAAATGAAATACCGTTTGACCGGCAGCTTCTCCGCAGTTCATTCCGATGTTATAACCATCTGGTTGGTATTTAGATTCAATAATGGATTTTGCTTCCAAAATAACCTTTGATAAGTGATCTTTTTCATATTGATTGAGTTGGAAATAATCTGATTTTACTTCATTTGAGATGATTAATAAATGTCCAGGTGAAACGGGGAATGCATCCTCAATAATGAAGAAGTAATCGTCTTGATAAATTATGCGATCTTGGGGTATTTCGCTGAAATCTTTCATTAGAAGGTAGGGGTTAGTTCTATCTCGGGTTGCCATTTTTGTTGGCTGTAGTCCGCTAAATTATAACATCGATTTAAGAATTCAATTCTTTTTTGCTGAGTTTTTCCTGTTTGATTGACAATTGTTTCGGCTAAGGGGTGTTTACTTTGGATATAGAATTCGTTCCGTTTATGTAGTCTGTCTAAAAATCTTCGTTCTGGAATGCGGTTTTTTTCGGTATTGGCTGCGCAGTTTAAGGCGTTGACATTAAAAAGCAGTTGAAGCGGATATAATGGGTTGGAGGGGGTAAAATAGGGAGAGCTTATAACAAATTACAAAGTAAGAAACTTAAAACAATTTATATCAACGAGCTGCATAAATATCAGCAAGTAGAAAAATTCATGAATCTTCCTCAGAAACTCGCTTTTGTCAAAAATAGCACTCAACTATTTTGAATGAATTAAGAATTATACTAATTTGGTTCAACCGAACCCGACCACTTCAGATCACCCGGAAGTTAGAGCAAAGTTTTTTGAATTTTTAAGAAATTTAGAAGGCTTTAAATCTTATATCGTTATTGGTAGAAAACGCCTAAGTACATTTACAAATAAACACAACTCTAATGAAAGGGAATTTTATTTTGATCTATTGCATCACCTAATAAAAGATAGATTAAATAAAGAAGATGAAGAATATCAAATATTCTTATCCGCTCGTCAGAAAAGTACGCAACAATATTTAGGCGAAGCTATTTCTAAAGCAGTAGAAAGAGATAATAACCGCAGAAAAACACCTTTAGTAATCCATTACAAATGCGATATTGTAAGAAGTCAAGATACTCCCGAATTGAGCATCATTGATTATCTTCTTTGGGCTCTACATAGGTACATTTTACAGGGAGAGGATAGATTTTTTAAGGCCTTGCAAAGTAAGTATAACCTAATTATTGACTTATATGATATTGAAAAATATAAGGGAGACAATAAAAAAAGTAATTACTATCATCTTAACAATCCATTTAGCCTTGAAAAAGCCAGTAAATTTAGAATAGATGGATATGTGTAAAAAAAAAGTTCTTATAAGTCCCGTGCCAATACTGGCAACCCCCGCTTGCTGCGAGTTATGATACCTATAAAAACCTATTCAAATATAAGCATCTTTTCCACAAAATGCAAAATATTGTCTCGACCTGAAAAAAGTTGACACGGATTAGAGATAAAAAACAGTAGAAAAGACCTCGTAAGGTGTTCGGTAACCCAATTTCTTACGAGACGTTTGGTTTAGTTTTACTTGTATAAAATGGATTTTTTGTGGCGTTAAATTGCTAAAATCCATTCCTTTGGGCAAGTATTGACTATAATACTCCCACTTGTTGGACCAAAAGATTTCTGATGTATTAAAATGGCGAATTCAATGATTTGAAATTAATTTCTTTTTCAATCTTAGGTCTCCAGGTATCTTGACTGGCCATAGTGGCATTTAGTTTTTCTTGATAAAAAATCTGATACCAAGTCTTCTTGCGGAAGTGAGTTATATTTTTAAAAACTTTTTCCGAGTGAATCATAAGTTTTAAAATAAACTCTTCGTTGGGTTCTCTGTGATTGTTAATGATTTTACTGAGGTAATTAGGGCTAATGCTTAAATCTACTGCAAAGACATTTCGTTTGGTGTAAATTATATCAATATAAGTTTCCAAGAAACGCGCAAAGTGTTTTTGATTGTCATAATCTGGATTTTTCAGATATTCCTCCATTTTTAATTTCAGTTGCAATAACTTGGCTCGAATAATTTCTTCTCTAGTAAGGTTTTTCATTCTCTCCAAACGTGCTTGCATTAGATCAATTGAGTCTTGCTCTTTCTCCATGGAAGACGTATATCTGGAGTCGACTCCAAATTCAGGATCTCCATCGGGGTTTATTGTCTTATTTCTCATGTTCAAATTTATTAATGAGGTCTATTATTTCAGGAACTTCTAGGCTTAGGGTCGCCCCAGTTTTATTCATTTTGTACGCATCTATATAATGTTGTGCAATGGCTGTTTTCGGTCTTAATGAGACACATGCAAATTCACCAAATTCTTTCACAGCAATTTTAGCGACAAAGGAGATTAAGTTCCCTGCGATGTTCTCGAATTTTTTAGCTTTGCCAACATTCTCTTTCGAAACACACAGAAGTCCAATATGAATCCGCCATTCAGCATGTATTGTTTCTATAGAAATTAAGCCAAGTATATCGTTCTGCCCTTTAATGATTAACTTATAAACTTCTTTCTCTTTTTCTTTCTTCCAATTAAATGAATATCTCTTTATTGTTAAAAATTTATAGTCAGAATGTTGAATGGGTAAGATTTCTATCGGGTAAGTATTCCCGGTTTCAACATCCTTGATAATCACAATACGAAGGTACTGAATAGTTTCCAAATTTTGGAACATTGCTTGTATTTTGATTCCAAATTTTGGAATGTTTTTTAAATTTGGACTCGCTTATGCATACAGGTTTCATTTTTCGAGATTATTTCATGAACTCGTAGGGGGGTGGCCTCAAGGTCAAAGCCCATCGCCCTTGCAGGGCTCATCGGGCTTTTTTATGCGTGCTCGCTCAAACTCCGTTTGGACTCGCCACATAAAAAAAGCCCGACGCTTCGCGTTGGGCTTTTCTTTGGTCGGGATGGCGAGATTCGAACTCACGACCCCTTGCACCCCATGCAAGTGCGCTACCGGGCTGCGCTACATCCCGAATGTATTGCTTTCGCAATTGGATTCCGGTGGTACGTATAAAGAGAATCGCTTCTCCTTTTGGGGACGGCAAAAATAAGCCATATTTTGAACTTTCCCTACTGAGATTCTTCAAATTATTTCCGAGTCCCAGTTTTAGGCCTTCGGTTTTTTAAAAGTGGATAACTAATGTGGATTCTATATATTTGTAATTCAATTTGTTAAATGTGTAATTGAAGGCAATCCTCTACAACAGATTTCCACAGTAAGCGCCTTATTGATTCCTCTGAAGTAAACTTTGATTAGATTTGACATCTTGACATAAAATTGTCTGGCTTTAATATGTCCAAATCATTAAATATTGCCCTCGTTTCGCACCCTGCCGATATTAAAGCAACACCCTCTCAGTCAAAACAATGGGTAGATGTTTTTAAACGCAATTTAACCCTGCGCTTGCAACAACTTACCGCCGTTCCTGTTAACATACATATTTTTATCGCCGAAGAAAATACCCCACTTGATGGCGATGCTTTCGCTCCTGATAATCTCTCTGGTTTTCAAATTCTGTTGCCTATTTACAGCAAACACTTCTTTCGCTCAATGGCCTGCATAGCGCTAACCGAGAAAATCCAGAAAGAACTAAGTACGGAAGATGCCTTGTGCATTGGGGTTTTCAGACACCACTTGGAGCATGCAAGCTTGCCTATTGCCATCCGCCTGAGCCATAAAATATATTTTTGGAGGAAAGATATTAAACAAGATCGCATTCTATTGTTTGAACCGGGAAATACAGAAACCGAACGTTTGTTTTGGGGCAAAGTAGACGATTGTGCGAATGAAATTTATGCCCATTGGCTGAAATCTGAAATTCCATTAGAAACAAATGTCCAATCAGAAAATAAAGCGAATACCGAGCAAGTAGTCGTTTTTTTAGCCGAATGCGGTCACGATATGTTGCCCTATCGCGATTTATTAAAACGCGACTTGAGCGACAAAGGCGTTCGGGTGCTTCCCGAAACCCCACTGCCAACACAAATTTCGGAGCTGAATACGGTTCTTAAACCCCTTATTTCCCAATGCGATTTCTCCATTCACATGCTTGGGTCCGATTACGGAAGCATACCCGAAGGCTCGAATCGGTCCATTGTGGAAATTCAAAACGATCTCAGTGAAGAAATTTTATCTAAAGAAGATAAAAAACGCTTTTTATGGGTTCCTCAAGGGATAATTCCTAGCGACGACCGACAACGGATCCTCATAGACGATGCCAAAACCGCAATGAAATCAACAGGCAGCGCCGAAGTCGTGGTGGGTGTTATTGAAATTTTCAAAGGGGTTTTGGAAGAAGCTTTGAATAAATTGATTTTCCTCAAAAGGAAAATACGAGGCAATCAAGTCGAGGAGGCCATTTTACCCAAATTGTATATAGTTTGCGATTATGAAGATCGCGAGGCGCTTTTGGCTGTAAAGCCGGAAGTAGAGCAATTGGGTTGTGAAATCGTATTTTCGGCGTTTGAAGACAGCGAAACCCGCATAAGAACGCTTCACATGGAACATTTACGTGAATGTGCGGGTGTTTTATTTTATTTCAATCACGGAAGTGATAAATGGTTAAAAACCCGAATTTTAGAAACCCAAAGGGTAAAAGCCTATGGCCGCGAGCAAGCCGATTTCGCCAAGGCCATTGGTATCGGTCCCAAAAGAATGGATTGGATGGAACAATTGCACAATTCGGATTACGCATTATTTGATTTTAACACTGCATTACCCAAATTAGACCTTGCCGTATGGATTCAAAACTGGAACAACAAATAATTAATAGCTATCAAATTAGCAATCCATTTCCGGGTTTGCGTTCCTTTGAGGAAGAGGAACATATACTCTTTTTTGGCAGGGAAGAACAGGTAGACGATTTGATTTCCAAATTGCGCAGGAATCGATTTCTGGCGGTAATTGGTACTTCCGGCAGTGGTAAATCGTCGTTGGTAAAATCGGGTTTATTGCCCTCCTTGTATGGGGGCTTTATGGCGCAATCGGGTTCCAACTGGCAAACGGTTTCTTTTAGGCCGGGCGTAAATCCTATTGGAAATATGGCTCAGGCCTTAAGTGCTGCGAATTACGATTATTTGGCGGAATTGGGCTTGGATAACGTCGATTATTCGGATGTAATCGAAACGGGTTTGCGAAGAAGCGATCGCGGATTGCTCGATTTTTATTTGCAAAATGTGAAGACTAAAGGCGATAATTTGTTATTGCTTATAGACCAATTTGAAGAACTTTTTCGTTTTTCTGAATTTGAAAAAACCAAAAAAGAAGGCTACAGCGATTCGGTTGCATTTGTAAACCT
>JAULUW010000290.1:0-2295 GCA_032111345.1 Bacteroidia bacterium | reverse complement strand
CGCTTTCATTCATGGCGGACCCTTTGCCAATATTGCACATGGATGTAACAGCATCATGGCTACCTATGCCGCAATGCAGTTTGGCGACTACGCCGTTACGGAGGCAGGATTTGGTTCCGACCTAGGTGCAGAAAAATTTCTCAATATCAAATGCCGTGCTGCGGGTATCAAACCGGCGGCTACGGTACTGGTTACGACCACTCAAAGTTTAAAACTTCATGGAAACATTCCCGATACCGACATTAAGAAGCCTAATCCTGAGGGACTTTTAAAGGGTCTAGAAAACTTAAAACGTCATGTTGAGAATCTTCAAAAACTGGGACAAACCGTGATTGTGGCATTGAATCAATTCCATTTCGATACCGAGGATGAATTGGCGATTGTAGAAAATTATTGCAAGCAAATTGGAGCTGCATTCGCCCGAAATACCGGATTTGCAAATGGTGGAAAAGGTGCTGAGGATTTGGCAAAACTCGTTGTAGAAATCGCGGAAAACAATCCATCTAGCGATATTCAACACACCTATGATCTAGAAGACAATATCGAGCAAAAATTAAATCATATTGTACAAAAGGTATACGGTGGGAATCGGGTTGTTTTAGGTGAAAACGCCAAAAAATCCCTCAAACAAATTGACAAGTTAGGTGCGCAAACTTGGCCTGTATGTATTGCGAAAACGCAATTCTCATTCACCGATAACGCGGCGAAAGTAGGCGCGGAATCTGGATTTGACATTCACATTGATCAACTTATCATCAATGCCGGTGCACAATTCATTGTTGCGGTAGCGGGATCTATCATGCGGATGCCTGGTCTGCCAAAAGAACCCGCTGCAATGGGAATGGATATTATAGACGGAAAGATTATTGGCCTTTCTTAAGTCCTTCCTAAATCAAAGGTTTAAAATAGGCTGTATTCGAACTTTAAAGTAAAAGTAAAAAACCTGAAACGGATGCCGTTTCAGGTTTTTTTATGGGCGCAAAAGATTGCCAATTTGTGTTGTAAATGAGCAAAAAAAAGGCCGACTACAATGAGTCGGCCTTTTCTATGTAATTGGCTTCTGTTACTTAACAGGTCTGATTAAGTTCACCGTACCATTAACACGGTTCACTTTTTCTTTACCCTTGAAGCGGTATTGCATTTGATAATAATAGGTACCTGATGGTGCGTCTGGACCGTCGTTGTTCACTTTACCGTTCCAACTAACCTTAGGATCTTCACTGAAGAACACGCGCTCACCCCAACGGTTGAAGATGCGTATTTCATATACATCTTGACCTTGTAAAGGAACTCTGAATTCATCGTTCAAACCGTCACCACTTGGTGTAAATACGTTAGAAAGATTGATAAATAAATCGATGTTTACAGGTTTACAAATTGTATCCGAACAACCGCTTGAATTTGTAGCGATCAAACAAACCCAATAACGTCCGCTGCTATCATAAGACCACTGCACTTTTTGGTTATTAGACTGTGATTGCTCTTTGAATTCGCGAGGCAATTCTTTTTGAAGATCCATATCTCCGTCGAAGTGCACAAAGCCCCATCTCCACTGCGTTCCATTTACATCGGTACGGGTAAATGTGAAGTCTGGTTTATTGGTACTGTCGATATCGAAATTCGCTACTACTGAATCAACCGTGAACGTAAGCGGCTCCATCAAAGTAGGACACCATGGTCTTGGATGATTCTGATCGTAATCTGCATAATGGGTTACACGATATACTCCAGGGTCGCTAAACTTACGTGCATATCTTTGGTTTGTAGTAGATACGGTATCGGTTACCCATTGGCCCGCTTGCGCACTGTAGTGTTCAAACTTCCATTTATAAGATTTCAAAATCGTATCAGAATTATCAATAAACACGTTGCTATCACCTGGGCAAATTACCGGCTTCACAATCAATCCTCTTACAGAATCTCTCGGCAACACGGTAATGATAAACTTCTCTTGTTTAGAAAGGGTATCAGGGAATACCGCAGGACAGAATTTACGAATGTTCGGAGGAACGATCAAACTATCAAACTGCTCCAAATACACTTCATAACGACCAGCAACATTATATTGGTGTGTTACAAACGTATCGGGTGCATTTTTGATAGCGCCATCTCCGAAGAACCAGGTCCAATCGGATTGCACACCGGCACTATCCGTAGTATTTTTAAATCTAATGCTATCACCCACACAAATAGTAACTTCTCTTCCTGCCTTGTCTGCAAATTCAAATGCGGGACGTGGTCCTGGAATTTTCACCCAACGTTCAAAGGTATCTCCACAACCTTGATCGGTATTCA
>JAULUW010000289.1:0-20805 GCA_032111345.1 Bacteroidia bacterium | reverse complement strand
TTAGGGTGTATACCGAAGCGGAAATAAAACCGCTTTTAACAGCCTTAAAGTCCAAATACCCCGATGCCACACACCATTGTTATGCCTATGTATTAGGCCAGGGTCAAGAAGCACAGCGCGCCAACGATGATGGGGAACCCGCGAATAGCGCAGGTCGACCTATTTTAAGAGCCATTTTATCGGCAGATTTAACGCATGTTTTGGTGGTGGTAGTGCGGTATTTTGGAGGAACTTTACTGGGCATTCCAGGTTTGATTTCAGCCTATGGCGATGCCGCCAAAAGTGTTTTATTGCTTTCGGGGAAATTGCAAAAATTGCAGGAAGACTTTTTTGAAATTTCTGCAAATTTTGAGCACGAACAATTGATACATCAACTCTTAAAATCCTTTGAACACCGGATTTTAAAGCGGGAATATCTTGAAAATATTCATTACAGCGTGAGCATCCGAAGAAATCAGACTATGCAGTTTCTGTCAAAGGCGGAAGAGGCATACCTGCTTCGAATTCAAGCTTCTTAGATTCGTCGCTTTTATTGCTGCCCAAGATCATGCGCAGGTATTTGATTTTTTTGCCTGCTTTGAGCCAAATATGCTCGTAAAACGTTTGAATGTTTAAGAAATCGGGCAAGGGATTTAAGGCATACACATCATTGATATTGGCTTCTACCACAAGTTGATCCATTACCGCTTGTTCCAAAGCCGTTTGGTAAAATAAATCGCTGTCGGTTTTGATGTTGAGCTTGCCGTTGGGATGCATGATTTCGCGGTAAATGTTCAAAAATTTGCCGCTGCACAAGCGTTTGTTGCGTTTATGGGGTTGTGGATCTGGGAAAGTGATCCATGCTTCATGTACTTCACCGGGTGCAAAATACTGGCAGGCATTATCTATTTGAATACGAAGAAATCGCACATTTTCGATATTTCCTTCGATGGCCGTTTTTGCTCCGCGCCATAATCGGTTTCCTTTAATATCTACACCAATATAATTGATATGGGGATTTAATTGTGCCAATCCCAAGCTGTATTCGCCTTTGCCACACGCAAATTCAACAACGATGGGGCGATCGTTTCCGAAAATTTCCTTCCAGCGACCTTTGGTTTCATGGTTGTAATCGAAGGTATTTTCGAATGTATCGAATTCTGCAAATTTGGCCAATTTGTTTTTTGGTGAACCCATTTCTACACAAAAAAACATGTTTTTTTGCAGTTCACCTACATTTGCAACCGTGTTATTGTCGCCAAATCTTTTGCTTCAAGCCTATTCCTCCGGTTCTTTCCCTATGGCAGACCCAGATGAAGACGGACAAATTTATTGGCATACGCCTAAATTTCGGGGGATAATTCCCTTAGATGAGCGTTTTCATGTTTCAAAAAATTTGCGTCGTTTATACCGAAAAAACGAATTCTCTGTGTACATCAATCGCAATTTTGAACAGGTAATCCGAAAATGTCAAGAGTTGCGCGCGGAGGACACATGGATCTCGGAAGAAATCATTGAAGCCTATATCGGTTTGCACAATAAGGGATTTGCCCATAGTTTCGAAGCCTATCAAAATGGGGAATTGGTAGGTGGATTGTATGGAGTGGCCATCGGCAGGGCATTTTTTGGAGAAAGCATGTTCCATTTGGTGCGCGATGCAAGTAAAATTTGCTTGGTTTATTTGGTAGAATTTCTTCGGGAACAAGGTTTTAAGTTACTGGATACGCAATATTTGAACCCACATATCGCCCAATTTGGAGCTTATGAAATTCCCCATGAACGTTTTCTGGAGTTGCTGAATGAAGCCCTTATGGATTGAGTTTATGGGTTCGGCTTTTTATATTCGGGCTTTTTACTGAAATTTGAGGGTACTGTGATACTTCAAATTCGCCTCCAAAACGGCCGATTCCAAGCGGATCTGCAACATCCCATTTCCCTTGCTCTGGGTTTCGGACCAAGTGCAGAAAATCCCAATGCCTTTCATATCAATCCGGCACAATTTGAACCCATTCGAGTGGGAGATTTCGTAGGAGCTGTTGCCGAGGGCGGTAGCGCAAATTGCGAAGTAGTGACCTATTGCGCGCATGGAAATGGCACCCATACCGAATGTGTGGGTCATTTGAGTAAGGAACGCATTCACGTGGTAGAAGTGTGCACAGAACCCAACCTGACGGCACAATTAGTTTCTGTGCCTTTGTTCGAAGATGCCCATGGACGTTCATGTATCACTGCAAAGTCTTTTTTGGGAATTCATTTAGAAAAGGTCGAAGCCATTATAGTTCGAACTCTTCCGAACGAAACAGACAAGAAATCCCGAATATGGTCGGGCAATGAACCGCCATATTTTAACATTGAGGCCATGCAATTATTGGTCGATGCAGGTTTTACACACTTGCTAACCGATTTGCCGTCCGTAGATCCAGAAGAAGATGCCGGGGCTTTGGCGGCCCACCGTATTTGGTGGCAATACCCACAGAATACCCGTTTGCATGCCAGTATAACGGAACTGATTTATGTTCCCAATGAAGTTTCCGATGGCTTGTTTTATCTGCAATTGGTACTGCCTAAAATTCACTCCGATGCGGTCCCTTCGCAACCCTTAATTTATGCACTTACGCCCGATGAATGAGAAAATACTCTATGCAGCCAATATGCTTGCATCGAGGCTCTGGCGTTCTCATATTTCCCCCGATAAAATACAGGAAATAGCGGTTGTAAAATGGGATGAAATTGGAGATATGACCGCGGCAGTGCATGTGTTTGATTTGCTGAAAACCTATGCGCCATCGGCACGAATTACGGTTTTGTGTAAACCCTTTGTGGGAAGCTTGATCTCGGAAGATCCCGCTGTATATAAAGTGGTTCACGATGCACATGAACTTCCCCAAAAAGTGGATGTATGGATAGAACTTCGGGGTACATGGCGTACCTTTTGGATGTCGCTGTTCCGCACCAAATACGTACGTTTAGATCGCGGGAGGGTGCGGTTTCAGCAAAGGGGCAAGCAAGCGCACGAACGCATTACCAATTTTAGAATTATTGAGCCCTTGGTGGGTTCCGTAAATTGGTCCTTAAAACCCTTGCATTTGGCGCAAACCCATAAGGAGGAAGCGGCACAATGTATACAAAACATCTTAGGGTTGCCCGTTTTTGATTGGAATGCGCAAACCGCCTCCAAAGGGAGAATGCCCTTTGTGGTGGTGCATCCTGGGGGGCGCAGCAGCCTGCGCAGATGGCCCACAACGCGTTTTGCAGAAGTAATACGCAGTCTGTTTGCCGAAAAAGGCTGGCAAGCCCTGGTTTTAGGTACGCCCTCTGAGCAAGAGCTTGTAGCGGCTATCGTAAAGGATGCTGGGGGTGCAGCAAAAGCGTGGATTTCGGAGTCCTCATTAAGCACGCTGGCCGCAGTAATGTCGCGTGCCCAGCTATTTATTGGCAACGAAAGCGGCCCTTTGCAAATTGCCGATGCAATGGGTTTGCCCAGTGTTGCCATATTTGGTCCCGGCGTTCCCAATGTGTTTTATCCGCAAACCCCAGGATCTCAAATATTCCATCATGTTTTGTCATGCAATCCTTGCGACCAAGTAAGCTGCGTAAGACCCGAAAATCCCTGTGTAAACTTGGTTCAAACCCAAGAAGTCATTGCAGCAGTGCGGCATATTTTGGCATCTCACTAAGAATAAAGCGTCGGTTTTAACGTGTCAATTTATATATATTCACGATTTGGGAATTGCGATAAACGCAAGAAATCAGATCATTTTTATTTTTAATTTTCACAAAAATAACCGAAAAATGCAACTTGAAATTGTACACGACGTGTTCAATTTTAACCATTAATGAACCCGTTTAAGTCCCCCTTATTGTTAAAATTGGAAGGTTTGTGGTCTGTTTACAAAAGTTTTAGGTCGTTCATTTACATTTTTATAATCGTGGTATGATTTTTGTTAATTTTGAATCATGCAAAAAACCTTCGACGTAACGGTACTTGGTACTTCATCGGCAACGCCGACAAAGGACAGAAATCCGAGTGCGCAATATGTTCGCTTGGATAAGCATGTATTTTTATTTGATTGCAGTGAAGCCACTCAAAATCAATTGCTTAGAGGGGGGTTGAAACTGCAAAAGATCCGATATGTACTCATTACGCATTTACATGGCGATCATTATTTCGGACTTCCTGGATTAATAACTTCGATGTCCTTATTTAACCGCACGGAGCCACTTACCTTGATTGGGCCCGCCCCTTTATGGGATTTTTTACAAAATATCATTAAAGAAGGGGGCGGGGAGCTCTCGTATGAAATTGATTTTAAAGCCACCAATCCGAATGAAGTTGAAACGGTTTTAGATGTGGCCGATTTCAGTATTACCTCTATTCCTTTAAAACACCGTGTTGCGTGCACCGGATTTGTATTGCGCGAAAAAGGTCCTTTGAGGAAAATTAATGTAGATGCTTGTGTGGAGCAGGGTGTACCGATTTCTCAATATGAATCCCTTAAAGCAGGCCAGGATTTTTTGAGTGAAACTGGCCGAGAAGTACCCAATGACCTACTTACCTTTCCGGCGGCAAGTTTGCGCAGTTTCGCCTATATAACCGATACCATTTACGATCCTGGAATTATTCCACATATTCAAGGGGTAAATTTATTATATCACGAAAGTACCTTCTTGCATGATCGCTTAGAACGGGCCATTCAAACATTCCATTCTACGGCTAAACAAGCGGGAATGATAGCTGCCGCAGCGGAAGTAACTACGTTGATGCTAGGACATTACAGCGCGAGGTATGAAGATTTGGATCCCTTGTTAGAAGAAGCAAAAGGCGAACATGAAGATACGATTTTAGGTAAAGAAGGTTTAACCGTGCATATTTTAGGCGTGCCCAATAAAGTGGCAAGTTTGAATTAAACGCGCGTGATTAAAAAAACGCACACCTTCGAAACTGTGTATAAATGCACGTTTTTCAGCCTCTATTCCGTTCTATATTCGTAGGATAGCACCATGGCGGCACCAAAAACAGGCAATAAATCAAAAAAAAATACCCTTAGCGATTTTTTAACAGAAAAACCCGGAGATCAAGACGATCGGATTTCTGGTAAGGATATTTTGCACGCCGCCTCCTTTAAAAACGAAAATACCCGCCGCATTCTCGGATTTTTACTTTTGACGTTCGCAATGGTAAGCTTCATTAGTTTTACGTCGTTCTTTTTTTCATGGAAATACGATCAAAGCTTCTTAGGGGATGCCCATTGGGAAGAATATGTAGCGGATATTGGCGATGGCGAGGTTAAGAATGCAATGGGATATTTGGGCGCCCGTTGGGCGTATACCATGGTACATAATGGATTTGGACTGGGGGCATTTGCACTTTTGCCGTATTTGATTTTTTTAGGCTTGTATTTGTTGTTGAATTACCGTCCCTTCTCATTGCTGCGACTTTTACTTCATACGCTCATTTTTACAACTTGGTTCTCTTTGTTTTTGGGATTTGTGTTTCAAAAATGGGCCCCTTTATTGGGCGGTTCATTTGGATACTTCAGCATTCAACAAATGCAAACCAGTATCGGTTTTATAGGCGCGCTTCTCTTTATGGGGATATTCGCTTTTGGGTATTATTGGATTTTAGGGAATTCAAATCCATTTGAAGCCCTGCAAGAAAAAGCGGCCAATTTGCAAAAAGAACACCAACAAAAAGTAGCGGATGTTCAAGAATCTGAAAATTTAGAAAGCCCCTTCAGCCAGTCGAGTTTTGAACCCCAGATATTGGAGGATGAGGCGCGCGAGGATACGGCAATAACCATCCATTTTACGTCTGAAGATTCTGATTTGTTTTCAGAGGATTCTCCTCGGGACATAGAAGAAGAGCCCGAAGTTTTACCCGAAGCTATAGTGCTAAAGCGCAGGGAAGATGCCGAATCCGATTTTAAAGAGGTGACAAAACCCACTAAAATTGAAATGCAGGGCGGATTAACAATAGAAAATACCACCGCAATTGAGGAAGAAAGTGTTGAGGAAAATTTGGCCGCTAAACAAATTGAACAGGCCTATGGAGGCATCAATACGGAATACGACCCAAGAGCAGATTTAAGCAATTATAGGTTCCCGAGTTTGGATTTACTTACCGATTACGGCAATCAAAAACAAGATATCGACCAAGCGGAAATCAATAAAAGTTCCGATTTGATTAAAAATACCCTACTCGATTATAAAATAGGAATTTCAAAAATTTCCGCATCCGTGGGTCCTACGGTTACCCTCTATGAAATCATTCCGGCCGCAGGGGTGAAGATTTCAAAAATCAAGAATCTGGAAGACGATATCGCTTTGAGTTTGGCCGCTTTAGGAATCCGAATCATTGCCCCGATTCCAGGTCGCGGTACCATTGGTATTGAAGTCCCAAATCGCAATCCGGTGATGGTGCCTATGCGCAGTATTTTGGCTAGTAAAAAGTTTCAAGAATGCGAATACCAATTGCCTGTGGCTTTAGGGAAAACCATTTCCAACGAAATATTTATTGCGGATTTAGCAAAAATGCCACATTTATTGATGGCAGGAGCTACCGGTCAAGGTAAATCGGTAGGATTGAATGCCATCCTGGTATCCCTCTTATATAAGAAGCATCCCGCATACGTAAAGTTCGTATTGGTCGATCCTAAAAAGGTTGAATTAACGCTCTTTAATAAAATTGAGAGGCATTTTCTAGCCAAGTTGCCCGGTGATGCCGATGCCATTATTACCGAAAATCAAAAAGTGGTGCATACCCTCAATTCCTTGTGTGAGGAAATGGATAACCGCTATAAGTTGTTGCAAGAAGCGATGGTCCGCAATATCATTGAATACAACAAGAAGTTCTTAGACCGCAAATTAAATCCCGAAAATGGACATCGTTTTTTGCCGTATATCGTAGTTGTTATCGATGAGGTTGCTGATTTGATGATGACCGCGGGTAAGGAAATTGAAGTGCCTATTGCGCGTTTGGCCCAATTGGCACGTGCCATTGGAATCCATCTTATTTTGGCTACGCAACGTCCTTCGGTAAACGTAATAACGGGGATGATAAAAGCAAATTTTCCCGCTCGAATTGCCTTTAGGGTAACCTCGAAAATCGATTCGCGCACCATTCTCGATGGCAATGGTGCCGATCAATTAATTGGTAAGGGTGATATGCTCTATAACGGAGGCAATGAAATGGTGCGACTCCAATGTCCATTTGTAGACACTCCGGAAGTGGAGAAAATTTGTGAATTTATAGGCGAACAACGCGCGTATCCAACTGCCTATCTTTTACCGGAGGTAAAGGATAATGAAAAAGGCAGTGGTGGCGGTGGCGAATACGATTCAGACGATAGAGACAGTTTGTTCGAAGATGCCGCACGTATAATTGTGCAAAATCAAGTAGGAAGTACCAGTATGATCCAACGCAAACTTAAAATAGGGTATAACCGCGCCGGTCGTTTGATGGATCAATTGGAAGATGCGGGGGTGGTCGGGCCCAATCTTGGAAGCAAGGCGAGACAAGTATTATTGCCAGATGAGATGGCATTGGAAGACTTTTTATCCAATCTATTCTAATGCTCGTCCTTTTGTACTTGTTTTTTGGTACTTATTTGATATTTTTGGGTTTTTAGGTGTAATAATTACGTATTTAAGAAATGAAGAGATATTCCATATTGATTTTGTCCATGTTGTTTGGAACTTTTTCCCTTTGGTCTCAAGCAGATCCAAAGAGTAAAGACATCCTCAAAAAGTCAGAAACACATTATAAATCATTCAAAACTTTAGCCGCTGATTTTACACTGAGTACCCAAAGTGAAGGCAGAAAATCTAGCACCAATAAAGGGAAAATATACATAAAAGGAAATAAGTTCCGTTTGGAATATTCCGAACAAACCATTTACTGCGACGGTATAAATATTTGGTCATACAATCCCATTGATGAAGAAGTAACTTTAGAAACCTATAAGAAAAAGGCCAACGACATGTCGCCCCAAGACATGTTTAATTTATACAGTAAGAATTTCAAATCCGTTTTTGAAGGTACCGTTAAATCTGGGAAAGAGGTTCACAATGTGGTTAAATTGGTTCCCAAAAAGAAAAAAGAAAAGTTCTCGTACATAAAGGTGCACATTGATCAAAAGAGCAATGAAATGCGCAAGGTAGTACAGCACATGAAAAATGGGAGCGAAGTAACCCTTGTTGTCACCCATTTTGTATCTAACGGTACGCTTGCCGACAGTCACTTTGAATGGCAGGCAAAAGATCACAAAGGGGCTGTATTGGTCGATTTGAGATAGTTGTAGAAGCTCTTGGAGAGTATGTTTTAGGGGATTTATTGTCTGATACAATATACTTTGCAAGATGTAGATATACTAGAGCTCGTAATGGATATCTCAAAGCTGAAATCTTAATCCATAATATTTCCTTCCAAAATAAAAAAGGCCTCGCAAGGAGGCCTTTTTACTATAGAAAAAAATCAAATCACTTTAAAACGTCAAACATGCGTTGTCCAATTTCAGCTGGACTCGCAACAACATGAATGCCGCAGGCTTCCATGATGGCCATTTTTGCAGCAGCGGTATCGTCTTTACCTCCAACGATTGCACCGGCGTGACCCATTCTGCGACCTGCTGGAGCGGTTTGTCCGGCGATGAAACCTACTACAGGTTTGGTGCCGAATTCTTTGATCCAATGAGCTGCTTCCGCTTCCATGCCTCCACCGATTTCACCAATCATAACCACACCCGCAGTTTCAGGGTCGTTCATGAATAATTCAACGGCTTCTTTGGTAGTTGTTCCGATAATTGGGTCTCCACCAATACCAATAGCGGTAGATTGCCCTAATCCTAATTTGGTAAGTTGGTCGACTGCTTCGTAGGTAAGGGTTCCTGATTTAGAAACTACCCCAATATGACCTTTTTTGAAGATAAAACCAGGCATGATTCCGATTTTAGCTTCTCCTGGAGTAATGATTCCAGGACAGTTAGGACCGATTAGGCGGCTATTTTTGCTTTGCAAATATTCACGCACCATAACCATATCTTTAGTTGGGATACCCTCAGTGATGGCAACAATAACACCGATACCGGCATCGGCAGATTCCATAATTGCATCGGCTGCGAAAGCAGGAGGTACAAAAATGATACTTACGTTTGCGCCTTCCTCTTTAACTGCGGCCTCAACGGTATTAAAAACGGGGCGATCTAAATGAACGCTTCCGCCTTTTCCTGGAGTTACACCGCCAATTACGTGCGTGCCGTACTCGATCATTTGTGTGGCGTGAAAAGTTCCTTCGTTACCGGTGAAACCTTGTACCACAATTCTTGAATTTTTATTTACTAAAATACTCATGTCCTGAATCTCTCTGCGAAAATAACCCTTGCATTTTAGATTCCCACACAATAATTACATAATAACCCATATTTAAGTGAGCAGCCTGCTTTTTTCGGTGGAAATTGAACGCCCAAAGCCCCAAATTTCCAATTTTAAACGCTTGCGTTCTTGGGTGCGCTTCGCGGTCATTCGGTTATATCAAATGTGGCATCTTCTTGTATTTGCAACCCTTTAAAACACAATGGTCGGTTGGATATTTCCAACCGACCTTCTTAAAGATTTGCGATTATCGTAAAAGAAATTACTTCTCTATGAGCGACGTAATGTTCGATGATAAAGGTCCTGTAGTAGATGGGAAATACGCCAATAATTTGCCCTCTTCGTTCAACAGGTATTTGTTGAAATTCCAACTCACTTCGCTATCCAATACCCCATTTACGCTCTTTTTAGTCAACCAACTGTACAATTCGTGTTGTTTCGGTCCTTTAACATCCAACTTTTCCGTCATTAGAAAGGTAACACCGTAATTTTTCTGACAGAAGTTTTTGATATCACTTGAAGTGCCTGGCTCTTGTCCGCCGAACTGATTGCAGGGGGTTCCGATTATCACCAATTTTTCTGAATATTTTTCTTGCAATTTTTGCAATTCCTCGTATTGAGGGGTAAAACCGCACTCGCTGGCCGTATTTACAATCAGTATTTTCTTCCCTTTGAATTCAGAAAGTGCAATCTCAGATCCATCTAGACCCAATACTTTTATCTGAAAAAACGGACTTATAGGTTGGGAGTTTTGCATGGTTTTGGAGTCGACTGTTTTCGATTTTCCGAAAAAGCAACCGGTTAAAGTGGCTATAATACTTAGTTTGAGGACTTTGTTGAAGAGAGATTTCATGGTATTAACAACAAAAATATGACATAAAGGTTTTAACCGTTCTTTGTTTTTCCCCCAAATTAAAATGCGTATTTTCGTAGGTATGAAGCGTTTTTCTAATCTGTTTGCCTTACCTGTTTTGATCGTTCTTTTTGCGGCTTGCGAAGAAGAGCCGCCACCAATTCGATTTATAGAAAAACCATTATTGGATACGACCTATATGCAAAATGCGCCCAGTGCGCAGGCAAAAACGGTGTGGCTGGCAGATATTACCGGAGTAAAATGCACGAATTGCCCGGAAGCCGCAGAAATTGCACATCAAATTTATGTCGATAATCCAGGTCGAGTAGAACTTATTGCTTTGTATCCAACGTATTTTCCAACACTTACCAGTGCCTGGTCTGGATACGATACGCTCACCAATACCCTTGCCAATGAAATTATTGGAGGAGAACCCGAAGGCATTCCCCGAGGCATGGTGGATAATATCGTGTATAACGGGAATCGATTTATCGATCGTTTTTCCTGGCCAGCCCTCGTACAAGACCAGTTAAAACTCAACACACCCATTAATTTAGAATTAAAGGCATCTTGGATTAGCGCCGATAACCAGGGCCGAATTGAATACAAAGCCATCGCAAATACGCCGTACCCAAAGCCGGTTTTGGTAGTTGTGGGTATTTTAGAAGATAAAATCATCGGAAAGCAATCTGACCGCCGCGTTGGCAGCGGATATGTGCCCGATTACGAATTTAATCATGTGCTTAGAGGCGTAGTAGGTTCGACAACTGGAGATACCCTAAGTAGGGCTTTCACGGCTGCTGGACATACCGTTGAGAAGCATTATTTTATGAACAAATCCAACAAATGGAAATTGGAGAATTTAAGTTGTTTGGTCTGGATCTTAGATGCAGAAACCCGCGAAGTATTGCATTGCAAATCAGCCAAATTTAGTTTCTAATGCTAACTTGGGAAGATGCGCTTTTGGGTTTTTTAGCCCATCTGAAGCTCGAAAAATCCCTGTCCGACAATAGTGTAAAGGCCTACGAAAGAGACCTGCAAAAACTCACAACTTGGTGTGTAGATAAAGAGAGATTTAATCCAGTTTCCATAAATAAACAGGAGCTTCAAGAGTTTTCCGCCTACATTGCCGATACGGGCGTAAAAGCCACTACACAAGCCCGAATCTTAAGTGGGGTGAGGTCTTTTTTTCGATATTTGGCCTTGGAGGATTATATTGAGCAAAGTCCAGCCGATTTCCTCGTATTTCCCAAAACAGGTCGCAAATTACCCGCTGTACTCTCTCCAGAAGAAATAGATGCTATGATTGGCAGTTTTGACCGCAGCACGCTGGAAGGAGAGCGCAATGTAGCGATGCTGGAAACCTTATACTCTTCTGGATTGCGGGTTTCGGAATTGGTCAATTTAGGACTTACACAAATTCACAGAACGGAGGGATATGTTCAAGTTATAGGGAAAGGCAATAAAGAGCGGCTTGTGCCCATTTCTGAACGCGCTTTGAAACACATCTTTCTCTTTGTGGACCATTATAGGGTGCTTTTGGATATAGATCCCAAACACCGAAATACCGTATTTTTAAGTGCAAAAGGCAAAGGACTATCGAGGCAAATGGTGTTTTATGTAATACGGAAGGCCGCATTTCATGCGGGGATACAAAAAATCATTTCTCCCCATTCCCTCCGACATAGTTTTGCGACGCATTTGGTAGAAGCGGGTGCAGATTTAAGAGCGGTACAAGAAATGCTCGGTCATGAATCGATTACCACCACGGAAATTTACACGCATTTAGACCGCGGCTATTTAGCCAAAACATTGGAACAGTTTCATCCGCGATCCAAATAAATAGCCGCATTCTTTTAATTAAGCGAAATGAATTCTTTGGCTGTTTTAGTTCCTTTAACGAAATAGGACCAAACCAAGCTGCGGGGAATCATTCCTTTTAACTCTGAAAGTTCAGGACGAACTGCGCTTTTTTTCAAGCCCGATTTTAATTGATCGTAAGCCCGGTGCGCTTTAATTATTTGTAAGGTGTGAAGCGGTTTGCCTTGCAACAAAAAGAAAACTCCGGCCAAACCATCGAATAATTTACGTTGTAAAATACGTTTAGTTAAATAGGCATCCGGAAGGTTTTTGTGCAACATAATAAGGCTGTTGCGGAAGTTTAAGAAGGTCTTTTTGGGATTTTGGTTGGAAAGTGTAGCCCCCCCCATATGATATACCTCGGCGCTTGGACAGCTGTAAATACCCAAGTTGAGGCATTGAATGCGCCAGCACAAATCAATTTCCTCCATGTGAGCAAAAAAGGCTTCATCTAAGCCTTCTACGCGATTCCAAACCTCTCTTTTAATAAATAATGCAGCACCCGAAGCCCAAAATAGGGATTTGGATTCATTATATTGATTTTGGTCTTTTTCAATATTGCCAAATATGCGTCCCAAACAGAACGGAAATCCAAAATGATCGATATAACCGCCTGCCGCTCCCGCGTATTCGAAGTGCGAATGGCGTTTATAATCGAGAATTTTGGGTTGCGCTGCGGCAAAATCGGGATGTGAATGTGCACAATTCACCAATTCGTGCAGCCACGCTGCATGTGCCGGTTCTGCATCTGAATTGAGCAAAACAAAATATTCGGCATCGCAATATTGTAGGGCTTTGTTATATCCGCCTGCGAAACCGTAATTTTCGGGAAGTTCGATGATGCGGATAGCATCGCCAAAAGTTTCGCGGACAAAGGCAACCGAATCGTCGGTAGACGCATTATCTGCTACAATAATCTGTACATTTTCATAGTTTGAAAATTGCAGAACTTGTGGCAAACATTGGGCAAGAATATCGCGGGTATTGTAGTTCAGTACTACGATATCGATACGGGGTAAAGTCATTAGGCTACCTTGAAAGGCACAAATATAAAGTTGGAAAGGGGTCCCGACAACCACAATACGCAATAGTGTTTGAGGGGATCTCCAGCCGCTTTTTTGAAATCGGCCACTTTATCAGCCTGAATAATATTCAGCTCAATAAGCCGTTCCACCGTAGTGGCATTGATGCTGTATGCAAATCCGAATTCGGTTCTGTCAAACAGCAATTCTCCAATTTGCGCGTTTTCTTGGTGGGCCACGTAAATTGGAATTTCCGTAAACCCTCCTTGTATCATTTCTTGGGAAACTTCCTTCAATTCTTTGGAAATCCCTTTTAATTGCAATTTTAGGATTTCCAGTTGCGCGCGTACTTCGGTTTCATTCATAATTAGGGCTTGATTATGCGTTCCGTTTGAATGCTTCCTTGTGCATATACCTGAACGAAATAAACCCCTTTAGGCAACGCTTCTATAGAAAGTTTTAGTTCTTTCTGTTGGCTGGCATTTTGCTGCTGCACCTCTGAACCCTGCAGGTTGAATATTTTGATTTGGCTCATGGGTTGGCTGCAGCTAATTTGAACGAATTGAGCTGCTGGGTTAGGATAGATACGCACTTTCGCTTTTTCTATGGGAGCCACAGCGGTTTGAACATCTTTCAATTTTAAATACCACATACCACGGCCGTGGGTAAAGGCAAAAAGACTTCTGTCGGAATTGCGAATTTTAACTTCATGAACGGCAACGCTGGGAATACTCATTTCTTTGGCCCATGTTTTACCGCCATCTAGGGTATAATACAATCCAAAATCAGTACCTGCAAAAATGTAATGTTCGGGGCTTCGAGGATCTACAGCTATACTGTTAACCGGTAATCCCTTCGGCAAGTTAGCGGAAATATCTTCCCAAACAGGATTTGCGGAATCTAAATTACTCACTTTCCAAATTCTTGAGGTGTCGCTATAGTTGCTAAAAGCACAAAAAATTTGATATTTATTTTTTGGATTTACTTCAATAAAATTTAAGAAATCGTTGGTAATGGCACTGGGTACACTGGCATTAAAATTGACTTCGGTACCAATTTCAGTTGCGGCATTTTCTAATTTGTATAATTGCGCGGCATTACCCCCAAAATACATCACGGGATTTGGATCTTCGCTGATACCAATGGCTTTCAAACCTGAACGCGTAGTGGTATTCACCCTTACCCAATTCTCCCCACCATCAACCGAACGGTACACGCCCCGATTGGTGCGGTAAAATAACATGTACTGATCGGCCTCATTCATATTATACGCATTGATAAAACTAACTCCTTCACTCGTAAATTCTGGAGCTGCAATGTTGTAAAATTGCTGCGGTCCAGATTTGAAATTATCTACCCTCCGAATGCCTTCGTTTTGGGTTGATAAATAAGCAACATCCCCGTCTTGCTGACCAATATGCGCATAGGCCCCGTCACCTCCGAAGGTAAATTCGGTAACAAAACGTCGGCGACCTACATGCGTTCCATTATCTTGAGTACCTCCAATACATTCCAAACCGGAAAATCCAGGTCCACCCGCATAAAATTGCGTTACGCGATATCCAAAATTCGCATCTTTTAATACATTTGCACTTCCCCAACGCAAGAAGTATACGCCGCCATCGCTACCTATGGCGTATTCATTTTTAGTTTGACTGAAACCGGCAAAAGAATGATGATCGGCATGGGTGCCGTTAACACGGGTCCAAGACTGACCGCCATTCATAGAATAGGCGGCATTTACCCCACCGGCTACAATTTGATTGCTATCATGAGGGCTATTTCCTAACAGAACGCAATAACGCTGATAACCTGCGCCAATAGTAGTGGGGGTGGTGCGTTGTGTCCACGTGCGACCCCCGTCGCTGCTTTTGTAAAAAGCTAATGGAGGATCAGAGAAGCCAAAACCTTCAAACAAAGCGTATACCACATTCGGATAGGCGGCACAATTGGCCATTTGGATACGACGGAAGTTCGATGGGCGATTAGGGAACGTAAGTACTTGCCATGAATTGCTATTTCCGTTAGAATCTGAGGCCAAAACTCCGTTAGCATGCATGCTTATAAGAATGCGTTTATTAGGAAGTACTAAAATATCGTTTACTTGTCGGTTTCCACCATTATAGGCCTTTTCCCAGGTTTTACCCGCATCTTGACTCCGGTACAAACCTTGGGCATTGGTGCCTACAAAAACGGTATTGGCATCGTCTAAACTGTGCGCAATATCCCAGATTTCATCCATACCGGAAAGGCCTTCGGTAGAGGCTAGTTGTTGGAAAGTTTGGCCTCTATCGGTAGATTTGAAAACGCCGTTTCCGCTTACATCGGCGGAATTGGCGCGGCTTTCGCCCGTGCCATAGTAGATAATATCGTGATTAAAGGGGTTGGAAGTAATGCAAGAAGGCATCATGGATGTTTCGTGTTCGTTTACCGGCTCCCAAGAGCTCCCTTTATTGGTACTGCGCCAAATTCCCCCCGAAATTCCCCCCGCCAAAAGGTGTTGGTCGTTTTCTGGATCGATCCAAAGGCCACGTGTACGACCTCCAACAGAAACGGGACCGACTTCTATAATCGTATCGAAAATAGGAGAGTTGCTGCGCTTATTTATAAGGATATTATTCAAATCCCACTTGCGCCATGAGCTGCGCAACCATTTGGGAATGATTCCATTTTTATCTTGTTTTTCTAATTTCCATTGTTCAAAATAACCGGGATGTGTGCCCTTAGTTTCCTTTGGGGAATTATCGTTTAAACGGTTTCCGGTTTGGTACAATCCTATGCCTATTAAAGATATCGTGAAAAATGTAAATAATAAGGAATATAATCCGCGTTTCTGCATTCCACAAATATAAGAATGTTTCCCTGCACGTTTTGTCAAAACATTATCACAGAACTGCTTCATGGAACCCTATTTTTGGCGTAATTTGCACTCAATGAAAAAAGCATTTAAAATTTCTTTATGGGTATTATTTGGGTTGGTTATTTATGGCGTGCTGTATTTTTCCCCTTATAAATATTTGATAAAAGGCGTTAAACTCACCTACTTACAAGGTACGAATTCGGCGCATTTTACGGATTGGTATGGCTTCGATACGCGGGTCATCTCAAACGGATCCGATGCATTGGATGTCACTAAAGTTCCTAAATCAGACAAAGAAGTGGTTTTAAGCGATACCCTTTTAGGGATGCTCGAAGAAACCGAATCGGGTTCTTATTTGGTGTATCGCAACGATACATTGGTGCATGAGTCGTATTACAACGGCTTTAGCGATACCCATCACTTAAACTCTTTTTCGATGGCAAAAACCTTTACCACCTTATTGGTAGAAAAAGCCATCGAATTGGGTTATATTTCCTCTTGGGATGCCAAAGTTAAGAGTTACTTACCCTGGTTGAAAGGTCCCTTTTCGGATCAAGTAACACTGCGCCATTTGTCGACCATGACCGCAGGTTTGGATTGGGATGAGCATTATACATCGCCTTTCAGTATTACCGCCGAAGCCTATTATACCGAAGATATTGAATCGGTAATGCGGAATTTAGAGATCATAAACGAACCGGGTAAAACCTGGAAATACCAGAGCGGGGCTACCCAATTATTGACTTTTGTCTTGAGGGAAGCTATTAGGAAACCTGGAAATTTCGCTAGAGAGCCCATTCAAATGGATTCTTCAATCAAAACTATGGTGAGGTTGAACGAATTACAGAAATCAGTTCTTAGACCCTTGAATGAATATAAAACGGTATCTGAATTTGCGAGTGAATATGTTTGGAAACCATTAGGAATGGAAAGCACTGCCATGTGGTCTTTAGATCATGCCAACGGCAACGAGTTGGGATTTTGTTGTTTGAATGCAATCAGTCGCGATTTCGGTCGCTTGGGATTATGGATGTTGCACGAGGGAACTTGGGGCAATGCTCGGGTAAATTCTTCATTCGTGGCATTGGCAACCAAGCCTTTTAAAGACAATAGATACGGACATTCGTTTTGGATCAGCAATGAAACTCCGGTGCCGTTTTATTATTTTCAGGGTTTGAATGGACAGTACATTTGTATAATTCCTTCTAAAAATATGGTCGTGGTGCGTACGGGTAAGAAAATAAAGCGAATGGAAGGCGATAATCTGGTATTTTCCTGTGTTAGAACCTATGTTTCTGAGGCGGTCCGTTTGTTTGGAAATTAAATATCAATTAGGAATAATCTTCATAAAAAAGAGGGGGAATTCTTAAGAATTCCCCCTCTTTTTTATGCGTAAAACACGAAGTCCGTTATTGTCCGGCACTGCGGCGGATGATGTTTAATGCACCCCCTGCTTTGAACCATTCAATTTGTTGTTCGTTATAACTGTGATTGACACTGATCGTTTCGGAACTGCCATCGGCATGGTTCAATACCAAGCTTAAAGGTTGGTTCGGAGCGAAACTTGTTAATCCAATGATATCGATATTGTCGTCTTCTTGGATTTTTTCGTAATCGTTTTTATCGGCAAATGTTAAGGCCAACATCCCTTGTTTTTTCAAATTCGTTTCGTGAATACGGGCAAAGGATTTTACCAATACGGCACGAACTCCTAAATGACGGGGTTCCATTGCAGCGTGTTCGCGGCTAGAGCCTTCACCGTAGTTTTCATCTCCTACAACGATACTGCCAATACCAGCGGCTTTGTAAGCGCGTTGGGTATGAGGAACCGCGTTGTATTGACCGGTTAATTGGTTCTTAACTTCATTGGTTTTTTCATTGAAGTAGTTCACTGCACCAATTAACATATTGTCGGAAATATTATCCAAATGACCACGGAATTTCAACCAAGGTCCGGCCATAGAAATATGGTCTGTAGTACATTTGCCTTTTGCTTTAATCAACAATTTCAGTCCGCTTAAATCAGTTCCTTCCCAAGCACTGAAAGGATCTAATAGTTGCAATCTTTTAGAAGAGGGGTCTACGGCAACTTGAATATGGCTTCCATTTTCAGCCGGGGCAATATACCCTGCATCTTCCACATCGAAACCGTTTGGAGGCAATTCATATCCACTTGGAGGATCCAGTTTTACCATCTCGCCGTTTTCATTCATCAAGGAATCGGTAAGGGGGTTGAAGCTTAAATCACCGGCAATAGCCAAAGCAGTAACCAATTCAGGAGATCCTACAAAGGCATAGGTGTTTGGATTTCCATCTGCACGTTTTGCAAAGTTTCTGTTGAAAGAATGAACGATGGTATTTTTCTCTTGTTTTTCTGCTCCCATACGGTTCCACATACCAATGCAAGGACCGCAGGCATTAGCGAAAACTTGGGCTCCGATTTTGTCGAAAATATTGAGGAATCCATCGCGTTCAATCGTGTAACGAACCAATTCAGAGCCCGGGGTAATGGTGAACTCTGCTTTGGTTTTTAAGTTTTTATCAGCAACTTGTTTGGCCAAACTTACGGCACGAGAAATATCTTCATAAGAGGAATTGGTACAAGAACCGATCAAACCTACCTCTACTTTCAAAGGCCAGCCATTTTTTTCAGCTTCTTCTTTCATTTTGGAAATAGGCGTTGCTAGATCTGGCGTGAAAGGTCCGTTCAAATGCGGCTCAAGGGTGGAAAGGTCGATTTCGATAACTTCATCGAAGTAGGCACTTGGATTCGCGTAAACTTCTGGGTCTGCGGTAAGGTGTTCGCGAACGCCGTTTGCCAAATCTGCAATTTCAGCACGATCGGTAGCACGCAAATAACGTTCCATGCTTTCGTCGTAGCCAAAAGTAGACGTTGTGGCTCCAATTTCGGCACCCATGTTACAAATAGTTCCTTTACCTGTGCAACTCATGCTTGTTGCACCTTCTCCAAAGTATTCAACAATAGCGCCAGTTCCACCTTTTACGGTCAGGATACCCGCTACTTTCAAGATAACGTCTTTAGGTGCAGCCCAACCGTTGAGTTTACCGGTAAGTTTCACCCCAATCAATTTTGGGAATTTAAGTTCCCATGGAAGTCCTGCCATAACATCGCAGGCATCGGCTCCACCTACACCTATGGCAACCATTCCCAATCCACCTGCATTAACGGTATGTGAATCGGTTCCGATCATCATTCCACCAGGGAATGCATAGTTTTCAAGTACTACCTGATGAATAATACCGGCTCCTGGTTTCCAGAATCCGATACCGTATTTATTGGATACAGAGGCCAAGAAATCATAAACTTCTTTGCTTTCGGTATTGGCAACGTCTAAATCGGTGCTTGCCCCATTCTGGGCAACAATTAAATGGTCGCAATGCACGGTTGAAGGCACGGCTACTTTATCGCGACCGGCTTGCATGAATTGCAATAAGGCCATTTGAGCAGTTGCATCTTGCATCGCAACGCGATCTGGTGCAAAATCAACATAGTCCGCAGCCCTTTTAAACGCTTCCATCTTTACGCCCGTACTCAAGTGGTTGTAAAGTATTTTCTCAGAAAGGGTTAAGGGACGACCTAATAACTCACGGGCTGCTTTTACATTGCCCGGCATTCTTTCATACACAGATTTAATTACGTTGATGTCAAAAGCCATAAATTTCTCTTTTTTTAACGATTACAAAGGTCGTTAATTTTTTTTAGACTTGTATCATGAATGGGTAATGAAATAGGTGGGTAAAATTGCCGTTTTAATGCTCTGTTTTATGTGTACTTTCGTTTGGTGCAAAGTGCGGAAAATACCGAAAGAATTGTATTAGGAATAGATCCAGGAACCAATTTGTTGGGTTATGGGGTCGTAAGGGTAAACGGAAAGAAAAACGAATTGCTTTCCATTGGCGTGCTGCGACTGGGTAAGATTACCGATGCAGGAAAGAAGCTCCATGAAATTTATCGCAAAATTGCAGGACTCATTGACGGTTATGGCTGCACGGAAGTGGCCATTGAAGCCCCATTTTTTGGAAAAAACGTGCAAAGTATGCTCAAATTAGGCCGGGCGCAAGGCGTTGCTATTGCAGCTGCCATTTCCAAAGAGGTGCCGGTTTACGAATACGTTCCCCGCAAAATCAAACAAAGCATTTGCGGAAATGGCAACGCCTCCAAAGAACAAGTGTTGTCGATGTTGCAAAGTGAGTTCAAATTCGAAACCCAACCTGAAACCTTAGATGCTTCCGATGGATTGGCCGCTGCTTTATGCCATATCTATCAATTCAGCCCACGGTTATTCGGACAAACGAAGGGCAAAGGGAAAACCGGCTGGGAAAGTTTTGTTAAAGACAATCCCAACCGAGTGAAATAAAACCAAAGTTCCCCATTAATCGAGGTTCATAAAACCGATAACATTGGCAATGCCGTAATAATTTTCCCCCTGTTTTTTAAGGGAAACCCCTATCATATAATACACGCCCGGATTGTCGAAATAATTCCCGTCATATAGTATGGCTTTATGCCCTTTTGAATCCCACCACATTTGTGCGAAATAGGTTGCAAGTTCATTGTAGTTTTCAAAATCGTAATTCCAAGAAGCTGCTGCTACTTCTGTATAAATAAAACTGCATTGCAATTTTTTTGGTACATTATGTTTGAATTTATAAAACGATTTAAATTCTTCGAAAATATACGGTGTATTCCTCTTGTTTTGCGGGTTAGAAAGCGTCCAATCCGGGTGAAAACAGCTGTTTTTTTGTTTCAATTGAATACTGTTCTTGCTAGAAATATATTTGCGTACTTTAAAAGAATGCGGCAATCTTTTCTTTTTGTTTTTCTTTCTTAAGTCGTTAAT
>JAULUW010000288.1:0-39297 GCA_032111345.1 Bacteroidia bacterium | reverse complement strand
CGCTTCCAAGATTTCAACATGCAACTGCGTATTTTGAACCGATATTGGAGCGCGTTCTTCTAGACTGTCGTATTCGATACGGAAGGCTTTGAAAAAATACAATTGCCAGATTTTTGAGAGGGAATCCTCACCAAAACTTTGTTTTAAGCCGCTTTGTAGCTCGAATTGTGCGGCCATGAAATCTTTGAGTTCGTTTAAAGCAAATTGAAATTTTATTTCCCATTTTACTACATTCCCCCAGATGTTAAAGAGGGTACTTTTGATTGAAAAAACAAAGGGCGTTAATGCATGATTAGCCTCGTTATGGATGGTTTCTAATTTGTATTTTGACGGGAACGCGGTATTGATATGAATTTTGTTTTCAGATATAAGCGTGCGTGTTTTAGTTGAACAGAAAATATCAGCACTTCGCAGAATTTGTTGTGCATTGAGAGGGTAATTGTCTGATGATGTTAGCGTTATGTACTCAGTGCTTGGATCTTCAGGGTCGATTTCTCGGGAATGAAAAGTTTGACCTTGGGGCAGTGATTTCTTCTCAGATTCGGTATTCCATTCATATTGTGCGTAAAGTTCTTCGGGCACAATTTCAAATCGATTCAACCCAGAACGTTTTTCCAAAAAATAGGCACTCAATTTCTTTTGAATATGATGAGCTTGATTTTGGCTAAACTCTTCAATAATTTCCCCTAAAATAAAGGGAATTGTGGTTAATGGATCGAGTCTTTGTTCGGCAATGATATTTTCAAGAATCTGCTTACATTGCTCTCGGAGTTTCCGCCACTTTATTTCAAGATTATCTATATCGCTTTGAATTTCAATAATTTGATGGAACCAAAAAGTTGGAACTTCTGGGGATTCTTCGGTTTTATAGTTGGTGGTGATATGTGACAGCTGAATATTCAGTTTGCGTATTTGAGATATTACCCCCATGGCATTCCATCTGCCCATTATTCTCGTATACTGATTGACCAAAGGAATGTAACCACTACATAGATCGGATATTTCAGATTGTTCAGCAATAGCGGCATTTTTCAGCATCTCAAGACTTTCAAATTGAAAGCTGAGCGAACGGTAGATATTGATCCGATGCCTATTTAAGGTGCTTGAGCCCCCTTGCCAACGTTGTTTAGTTTCGCGAATCGAATTTCTTAAATCTTTAAAACTGTTCGAAATAGCGTTACCACATACATGTCCCAATACTAAAGGCAAACTGCTTCCAAAGAAGCGATTAAGACTGCCATCTGTTTGCGCTTGGGAATCGTAAAATTGAATTTGTTTAGAAAGGTGTAAGATAGCTGAAAAGATATCTTCCTTGGATGGAACGGGAACGATACCTTGTGATTTTTTAAGCCGTATTTGTGACGTATCGCCTATGGCAAGATCCAAATTATAGCGCGTTTCGTTACGGTTCCAAGGCATGAGAATTAAAACTGGTTGGCTTCTTTGATATAATACGGATATACGTAGTTACCCCTTGTGTTGGTATTGCGGATGGTAAAGGCCACATCAATATGAACGATTCCTTTTTGGGCATCAAGCTCAAACTTTACGGAATCTACAATAATCATTGTTTGAAACTGCATTAACCCACTGGTGATTTTCTCCTCTAGAGATTTTAACGTAGCTGAATCTTGGGATTCAAATAATAATTCAGATAAATCGATACCAAAATCTTTATGATAAAGGCGTTCACCTGGCTTGGTAGATAAAATTGCTTGAATACTCTGTTCGATATTCTCTATGCCGCTTACCAAACCGGTTTTACCGGTGGAGGGATTGATCTTGAAAGGCTGTTTCAATCCAATTCCTAAAAACGCAGTGTTTTTTTGATTTGCGCTCATCCTCCAATTAAAACAGTGGGACATAAACTCATCACTTTGCCCCCGTGGGCAGTAGGGTCGCCTAAGCGTGCAGCGGGCTTGCCACCTATTTTGACCGTGGAAGAACCCTTTGAAATCACATCGGGGGGACCCACACAAATACACAGGTCTCCTACAACGGCGGCAGGAAGTCCACCGATTAAAACAGTGGGGGCACCTGGACCCACAATGGGTCCACCTACGTGCGGAATTGGCACCAATGCGGGTGTTTGCATGGGGCAAGTGTGGAGGTCGGTTACTCGAGCAGCTGGAGGCATATCGTTTAGTTTATTTTTACGAGTGCGCCTTTGATCGTCATCATTCCAGAGGCAGAAACTTCGGCGCTCGCTTTTCCTGCCATTTTAAGTGTGGTTTTTGCTTGGCCATCGATTTGGAGTCCGGCAATTTTCACGGGCCCCGCATCGGCGGTTATTTTGATTCCCTTTGTTGCTTTTAAGGAAATTTCTTTCATGGTTTTTAGGGTGATACCTGCACTTCCCAACTCAATAGAATTGCCGTTTTTATCTTTCAGAGTAATGCCTTTTGCATCATCCATCAAAATAGAATTTCCCCCAGGAGTTTTTAAGGTTAAATTTTTCTTTTCATCATCAAATTCAATAATAACCTTCTTTTTTGATTGTATAATGCGTTTGTTGTTGGTAGCCGTAATTTTTTCGGGCGCTGTGTTCGATTTATTGTAAAGAGTACCGAGAATAACGGGTTGTGCTGGGTCACCATCTAAAAAGGAAACCACCACTTCATCGCCTTTTTCGGGGACAAAAAAGATTCCCCGATTTTTTCCTGCATCGGGGAAACTCAGTCGAGCCCAAAACAAAGCATCGGATCCAAAAACCGGCAGTTTGACTTGTATGCGTTGTTGGCCTTCTGGGTCGCCATCTAATTTCGTAACTTCCCCTAATTGCAATCCATGTGAAAATCCTACATAAGAAGCAACGCTATCATTATGGATATAGGGATGTTTTTCAAAATGGGTTTTTTCATCCATCCCAAATTCAAAATTGGTGATAAATTGTCCATCGAAAACGTGGTGTTCAATTCCTGCAACGAAGAATTTTCCGGCCAATTTCCCCAATCCTTTTACCTCAATAATATCGCCTAGAACAGGAGTAATATCACCTGATACCGTTATCGAACCCCTTTGAGAGGCCAAGTAGGAGCGGATCACTTTGGCATTTAATACCTCTTTAAATTGGTTGGCATTTTGTATTCCAGCGGTGGTAATTCCTGTATCATCCGCAGGTTTTGCGAAGGCTTGTATTTTTGCAAAAGGCAAGGCACTGGGAGTTGCCAATTTACTGCTTTCGCTGGATTTTCCTGTTTTTACAGATCCAGATTTATAATCCCAATGGGTTTCTGCAAATTTAGCTATCGTAAATTCACCCGTAGTTTGGGATTCAAAAGCAAGAACATCTACACCGTAAGAATAGGTAGCGCTTGCTGCGGCAGCGAGCTTGGGTTCTTTAACGGCTACTTCGGCATCTGCATTACAAACAATGAGCCCATTGGCATCGGCGCGCATTAGGGTGAAATCCCAATCTGAAATCCCATATTGAACCAATTTCTCATGGGTGATCGTGCAAGAATCTACCTTGGCAGTTAATCCGGTAGTTTTGGCTATGATTTCTTTTATAATGGCATCGTCCTTTTTTTTGAGGAAAACATCGGTTTTTCTTCCTTTGGTCATTCCAATAGCTTTATCCAGACATTCGATGTGAACAAGGCTTTTTTTATGCACGATTTGCGTAGAAACACCTGAAATAATGCCTTTATACAACTGTTTGAGTGATTTTGGATCACCTCCCGTTTTAATGATAATGTCGTCGCCGATATTGAAAGGGTTTTCCTCAAAGAGGCTGAATTTTTGTTGGGAAACCTCTCCATCGTTTATGGAAATTTGGGCACGTGCTATTTTGTTAACGCGTTTTTCAACCCGTATTTCTTGTACGTGTGCTGAGAGCTTAGACACCTTGCCTTTGATGGAAATTTCCACGGTAACGGTTTCGTAATCTTTCGTCGGTGCGGCCATAGCTTATTTGAGTGGGGGAAAATACAATTGGGTACCTGGACTTAATTTACGAAGGGATTTTATACCGTTAATTTTGGCAATTTCAACGTAATATTTTTTATCCCCGTAAATGTTTTCACATAAATGGGGCAGGGTGTCGCCTTCTTGAACTTCTACCATGTGACTGATATCAGGAGACTGCCGACCTTGGGCGGTGAGCATTTTTTTTGCTGATATTACCTCTAGAAATTCGACTTGTATATTGGCCCGCGTAGGTTCGCCTTTTTCATTAAAACGGCCGTAAACAACGTGAAATTCTTTAAGAGCCGTATTCATTTTGAGGGTTTTCCCCCAGGAAAGTTTTAGGTAGTTGGGACGGTGGGAGGAAGCGTTATAACCCACCAAGGTTTCAAAGATTTCCATCCTTTCAGATAGGGTTTTTTTGCTTTCCTTAACGGGAATTCCAGTGTCTTCGGTATAGGTATAAAGGGGTTCTGCAGATGGATCAATAACCAACTCTACGTTTACCAATCGTGGTTTGGTGGCAATGTATTTCGGATTGATTCCAGAATAACCAAAGGGTTGTGAAAGATTATAGTTGTGTGTAGTTCCAACTTTTAAGGAGCTTGGATTAAAGGGAAATCGATAGAGCAAGACTTTGCTATCGAAAACGGTAGACCCTTTTTGAGGTTTTACCGCCTTGCTGCAATCAACGTCCTCATAAGCCGCAATTTCGAAGTAGTTGAAGTTCGTTTCCGACATATCAACTCGAAGTTAATGTTTATTCTGTTTTCTATGGTATTGTTCTATTTTTCGATCTACCATATCGGCAATTTCGACCTTTAAATCGGACAGTTTTTCTTCAAGATCGTTAGTTTTTAAGGATTTTTCTCCTTTATTATCGGTTTGGGTATGCAGGGTATTCGAAGATAAGGAGGCTTTAATAACGAGTTTCTTAATTTCTGTCATAAGGCATTTTTTCAAATGTACGTATTACAGATTAAGTTCTTTCTTTGCTGAGGTATAAATATCTTTAGATTTCATACCGCTGGTATTCACCTGTTTGTAGTTGTCGTAATTCAGGCTAATTTCTTCCATAATAATGGATTGTCCATTCATAGCATCAAAGCCAGATGTTTGCCATGAAATGGGATAGGTATTAAAAAAAAACCACGATTGTTCGGGATCGTGATTGGCGTTTAAAGCGGATACCACCAAGGGAATTGGAATGCGGCGATTTTCGGTGATGTTTTCTTCAAACCATGCAAGCAGGTCAAAGAACCCAGATTGTTCTTGTGGTGATTTTCGAGATGGAACGATAAGTCCCCTTCGCAGAACGAGGGTGCCCTCTTTTGTGCGAAGGGGAGACTTAACTTCCACGGTGTTTTCGCCTTCCATTTTGGTTTCAAATTCCCATTTTTTGCTTATGCCATCAATTTTTTGAAAGCGGCCTTGGAGCGATTTTGCTTTTTTCGTTAAAATAAAATCAACCCTAAAATGGAATCCTACTAATGGAAGATCGATAGCACTCATTGGTTATGCTACTAAGCTAGTGATAAACCTTCGTGCACTAAAGTAATGGATTCAACGGCCACTTCACTAGCGTCAGACTTCAAGTCTGGATTTTCAACTTTCTTAGGCCATGCATTGGTCAATGCCCATGTCATTATAGGTGAATGTGTTTCATCTAACAATTCAATGGTTACGGTTTTACGCACGGGCGTATTCATTTCCACGGAGCTGTACCAATCCCAATAGGCTTGGTCGCTATCAAAAACACCTTTCTTTATCACGATATCGCCGAATTTTCTTAACCCACTCATTTTTTGGGTACTGAAAAGTACGCTTGCACCGTCGCGGTACTCAATTACATCAAGTTCGGTATTTAATCCGGTAACTTCGCTGCAGTTAATTACCGTGCTGTCGAAGGTTACACGAAAGTGAAACCTTGGTAATGGATAATTTGGATCTGCCATAATTATATTATTTTAATTTTTTTATACAGTTTGGTTAGACTTATGATTCTTGTAATTTGTGTGAGAATTTCAATATTATGAATTCAGCAGGACGAACAACGGCCATGCCTATCTCAATATTCATGCGGCCTTCTAGAATATCTACGCTAGACATGGTAGTGCCTAAGCCGATATTAACAAAGAATGCTTGATCGGCACTAGCACCGGCCATGGCTCCCGCTTTCCAAAGATTGGTTAGGTAATTTTCAATCATTGCCTTAACCCGGATCCAAGTAGAAGCATCGTTAGGTTCAAATACAGCCCATCCGGTAGCATTTCGCACACTGTCTTCCACCATGTTAAAGAAACGACGTACAGGAACATAGCGCCACTCGTTATCGTTACCTGCTAAGGTGCGAGCTCCCCATACAAGGGTTCCTTTACCTGTGAAAGAACGAATTGCATTAACACTTTTTCCACTAATTACGTCTACGTTAAGATCTTCTTGTGCACGATCATCAATTTTAACAATCGGACGAGATACGCCTGCAAGACTTACATTTGCGGGAGCCTTCCAAACACCGCGCTGGTTGTCTACCATGGCGTAAACACCGGCGATAGCTCCAGAAGGGGTAATTTTTGAAAGTTCTTTGTAGATTTCGTTTACAATGTTCTGTAATAAAGGATTGTAATCGTATGCAATCTTGCCCAAGTTGATTTTAATCGAATCGGCATCTTCCAATATGCTGTCCAAAACAGAACGCAATTCTGCGCCAATATGGTAAGCGGTATCTTTAGTGATTTTATTTTTAAGTGCATCCCCTTCTGCATTCGCAATAGCGGGCATCGGTATGGCTTCTCCCAAATCTAAGGTTGGGAATTTGTCGGCAGCAAATGCTCCAGCTCCCACGGCCGCGTCAAAACTAGCGAATGACTTAAGCAAGGTAGAGAATTTAGAACTGGCATTTACTTTAACGCTCATTTCATTGGAAATTGCCGCGCTATTGAAGAATGAAGTTGCAAAATCGTAAAGAGCTTTGAATTGCTCGCCTAAATAGGTAGTTGCTCCTGCATAGTTGGCTTCTTCGCCGCTAATGTTATCCAACAAATCTGTTAAGGCTGCTTTGTAGTTTTTCTCGTTAGAGAATTCTTTAACACGAGCGTGATCTATTACAGACATATTCAGGTTTTTCACTGAAATAGGGTGTGAACAAATTTCTTCTAAACGCTTGTCTTCACCATTTACCTGAATTTTGATGGTTTCATGGTTGTATTTGTGTGGCAATGCATTGTAAACCCAAGGGTAATATGCAGCACCGTACTTCAGATTATTTACACCTACACCATTGCGGAAATTTAATACGATGTCTTTGTCCTTGCGATTTATAAATCCTTCAAATACGTCCAAAACCGCAAAACGATTTTGCATTTCAGCACACTGCATCAACATTTGTTGTTGTAAGCTGTAACATTCGTCAGCTTTCTTTAACAATACGGCATCTGGACTCGCTAAAATGGTAGGTTGATTTTCGCGTTTTACCGAGTTCATTCCCTCCTGCAATTGGTCATAATCGATATCATCGTTATAATCCCCTACAGAAACGATGTAACATTCGCCGCCGCCATTAGAGAAAAACAAACGTACGGTATCGTACATGAAAAATTGTTTGTCAAGTTTGATGTTTTCAACCTGCAAAGCCGCGTTCAAGGAAACATTGATTTCTTGGGGGATATAACCACCTCCAAAGTAATCAACATAATCCAACATGGATGTAATGTGAACGGCTTCGTGTTTCACACTCGCACCACCTTTGATAGCCTTTTGGGTGTATCCAACGAAAGCAGGTACCGCAGTTGGTACTTGGCCAACGGAAGGAGGAAGCGTAGAAATTTCTTCTACATACACACCCGGAGTTTTGTAATTTGCCATTTTTTAAATTATTATTTTGTTATACTAATTATTTTCGATCTATGGCAAATCTATACCATCAGTATTTTATTTCACGTAATAAAATATACTTGTGTGGATAAGTAGGATGTGTGGTGAGGTCATTTAAGGAAAATTTGGAAGCTTTGCATTTTAATCTGACGGAATCATCTCCTTCGTAACGCCCTTTGCAATAACAGTTTAACTCTGATAATGAGGATAGTGGAATTTCCTCTTTTGAGATGAAAAAGGTATAGTCGTCGTTTTCCACGTCTAATTCATTGAAGTGAACTTTATCTGTATCCTCATGGATAGATGTAGGCATTCCATCGGCAGGATGTGACTCTTTCACTACATAACATATATGATACTTTTTTTCCTCACAAAGAAATCGAATTTGATGCGGAGATTTATTTTTTATTTGTGAGAAAAAGGCTTGGGGTTTTGCTATCAAGACGTGCAGAACTCCCATTTTTTGATAGGGTTTTGGCAAAGCAATGGCTTTAACTTTCTCTCTTATTTCTGAATGATTAAATAATATTTCTTGATTGATGCTTTCCGTTCCAAGTATATCAGAATAGTAATGATGTTGGGTGTAATGAATGGGGGAATCGTCAATTTCCGTATATAAAGCATAATTCAAATCGTTAATGCCTATATAAATAGAAAGTTCTATTGCTGATGATGTGGGTATAATTTTGGGCTGACCGAGGTTGTTTGGATCCTCTTCAATAGAAATAATGAGGCGGTTTTGCCACATTTTCCAAATGCATCGGTGATTTCTTAACCAAGTTTGTGAATTTTCGCTGGGGAAAAAGGCCAAACAATCCATATATCCCGAACGAAAAACCGGGTGTGTAGTTTCTATTTGCAACCATGGGATATACCTCATTTTCTTAACAGATTGGGAGAAATACCTTTAATTAACGGAGCGGTTCGTTCAAACCCAGTGGATCTAAATACTGGGATTAATGAGATTTTATAATATAAATGAGGTAAAAGCTTGGCCCCAATCGTTCCCCATAAATTACTCAGTTCGCGCTCTTCCAAATTGTTCAGTTCTATGGAAAGTGAATCTATTTGAGAAGGCAAATCGCTTACATTGGAACTGTTTAATGTAGGGTTGGAAACGAAGTAATTGAGGATTAAATTGAGATACCTCACGCCATCTGGATATTGTTTGCCAGAAAAGTTGGCGGCAAAAAGTATGTGTGCGTGAAACAATCTTGGACCTGCTTCGGCGGCAAGGCCTCTAAATCCACCTGCTCGGTTGAGCGTACGGTCTTCTTCGATGCGAATGAGTTGCATGTGAATCTGATTTTCAGTTTGCAGTGCTTTTGCACCCGCAATATCCATCAAATTTGAAAAAACCAATACGTCTTCAGGCGTATTCAATTGGTATTTTAAATGGGCATTGAGTTCTTCACAAAGGGCGTTTAAAACATCATATACCATGCTGCTTATTTTTTAAGTGCCCATAGAATCAGGCGGGTGATATAAATGCTTAGAAAACAAAATCCTAAAATAACAAAAAACAAGGTTTCGATACCGTCGAAATAAATCGCCAATTCAATAAGTTGATCGGGTATAACATTGGCAAAAAGATAATAAAAAATGAATGCTAGCACCGGAGCGAGAAGAAGTGAAAGAAAGAACCATTTAACCTCACGAGCAAAACCTTGCTTCAAGCGTTCTTTTTTGTTGTTTTCAAACTTTTTCATCAAGGAATCCTGAGAATCGGTAACGGCTCGGAAACTTTTCCGATACAGCTCCCGCTCCGTTCGGAGTTCCATTTGTTTGAAGAAGTGATCAGGATTCATATTATATCCAAGTTACAAATAAGTACAATGCTATGGGTTTTAAATGAGATTTCAATGTTATATTCTGTGATAGTACATGAAAAAGGAGGTTTTCAGAGGTGATTTGATTCGGAAAAACACATAAATTTAAGGCAAAATTTGGCACTCCTGATAATTCAGTTGTATCATTGAACATAAACATGGCTTTGGCGAAATCATCCACCAGCGATATTGAAACCGACTTAATATGGCTTGAAAATTTAATTCAATATCAGCTTGGAAATGCTTCGGAGGAGTTAAAAGACCGTATTGAAAATAAGGGAGAAATTTTACCTCCGGTATTATCAGAAAACGGCTTTTACAGTAATAATGTATGTGCTTGGAATCTCAATGCCATTGAACGGGGTTTGGTGGTAATTGGATTGGCTTTGTATTTTAAGCCTAGAATATTTGATCCAATATTAAAAGCAGCCAAAGATTTTAATTATACAGAAACCCGTTTAGGGGGAATTATTGGAACGGCGCAAACTCCCTTTATTCCCACGGGTGAAACAGCCATTTTTTTATTGACCAATGGATCTGTGGAAGAACGCATGTTGGTTTTGAATTGTTTGAACCCAGAACATTGGCTTTTTGAAAAGGGTATATTGTTGTTTGATTATAAAGAGCCGGGATTGCCTGTAACTTTTCAACCTTTTTCCTTGAGTAGCGATTATATGGAGATTTTTTCCAAAGGGGTGGCTACTAAGCCCAATTATTCAAGTAAGTTTCCCGCTTCATTGGTTAAGACAAACATGGAATGGACCGATGTGGTTCTTTCCAAAGAACTTGTGAAAGAAATTCGGGATATAGAATTGTGGTTGGAATACGAAAAAAGGATGTTGGGTGAAATGGGATTAGGAAGAAAAATCAAAGAAGGGTACAAGGTGGTTTTTTATGGTCCTTCAGGAACAGGAAAAACATTAGTAGCGGGGTTAATTGGTAAAAAATACAATCGTGACGTATATCGTATCGATTTATCGCAGTTGAGTTCCAAGTATATTGGAGAAACCGAAAAGAATATCGACAATCTTTTTAGGCAAGCGAGGAATAAGAATTGGATTTTGTTTTTTGATGAGGGTGAATCCCTATTTGGCAAACGTTCGCAATCGGGACAGTCGAATGAGCGATACGGAAACCAGCAGGTTGGTTTTTTACTACAGCGTATGGAGGATCATCCAGGGGTGCTTATTTTAGCCACGAATTTAAAGAGTTCAATAGACGACGCTTTTTTAAGGAGGTTTCAAAAAATGATTTACTTCGAGGCACCAGACGGTGAATACCGTTGGGAGTTATGGAGAAAAGCTTTGGAAGGTACCTTGCCTTTAGCTACGGACATAGATTTGCGATTAATAGCAAAGGAACATAAGCTTGTGGGCGGTCAAATTGTGAATATTGTAAAACAAGTTATTTTGCGTGAAGTAGGTGCTGAAAAGGTGGAAATCCGTTTAAAAACACTACTTGACGCGATTGAGGAGGAGTTGAATAAAAAATAAGCTTCCCCAAGGGCGCTTAAGTTTTCCACAAAGGTTTGTTAGGATATCGTGGAATCGATGTTCAGGACTTTCTTTTGTGAGGAAGTTAAAATTGCACGCAAACCCTTGAATTTAATCAAACCACTATGCCTTTAACTGCAGAATTAAAAAAACAGGACACGAGTACACCATCGGCGAATACTGCCACCAATTCAGGTTCTGCCTCTGGTGCATCAACCACCTTGCCTGCCAATCCAGTAACAAGTGTTGCAGCAAATTCCTCAAGTACTTCGGCACCAACAACTACGGCTCCTGTGAAAGCGGCAGGTCCTTCAGTTGCGGGCAGTGCAATGGCAATGGTTGGAGGCGCTCGAATGGCAGCAAGTGCCAAGAAAACAGTGGCCGATAGAACAGCAAAAAGTCAAACCATGACGGGCGCCGCCACGGACATCTCTGCAGGCCGTGACGATAGCGATGATGAATCGGTGGGTGATCAGGCAAAAGGGGTTGTGGATGATGCATTTGGGGTTATTGGTGATGCAAAAGATGAATTTGAAGATGGTTATAAGGCCGTAAACGAGGCACAAGGAAAAGAAGAAGACGATTTGTCTGAAACCGTTCAAAAAGATATGAAGGGTTTAGCCGTAGCCGCAAGTGTTATGGGTACTGCCTCCGGAATTAAGGCCATGTCAGATTCCTTGACTACTTTAATGGATCCGAATAAAGAGTTTTTAGATAAAATCGAAGCAGGATTTGAAATGGGCGAAGGTATTGCGGGTACAGTAGGTGCGGCGTCCGATTTTACCAATGAGGTTGCTTCCGAAGGCTCTAAAGTGGCTTCCGACTCAGAAGCTGTGAGTGCTTGGTCGGGTAGTGTGGGTGATGCCATTGGTGCTATTAAAACCGGTTTCCTAACCGTAAAACAATTGGTTACCACGATCAAAGAGCGCAACGAAAGCAGTAAGAGGGAAAAAGCCATTGAGGGTTTGGGTATTGCGCAAGGCTTTGTGGAAACCGGTAAATCGGTCTTAACCGTAATAAACGGAGTCAAAGAAGCATTAGATGGGGGGACTTTCGGAGGCGTTACAGCCGCAATTCCAGGATTAGACATCGCACTTTCTGGTATCGCTATTATCAAGGAAGGATTTTACTTGGTGATTTCTTATCGCGATTACAAACAGATGATTGCCGAAAAAGAATCAAAAGAAAAAGATCCAGGTTCGGTGGTAAAAGAAAAATCTGAGGAACTTAGAAAATACGATGCAACCATTTCAAATTATAAAGTAGCCATATCTGAAGATGAGGAGAAATCTGCTCAATTGGAGGAAAAAATAAAAACGGCATCTGATGAAACAGGGTTCTTTAAATCCACATCAGATAAACAAAGGTTGATTAATGAGAAGAAAGCGCTAGATGCCAATATTCTCAAAATGAAGAATAAGACCGCAGTGGTTGCGGTTCAAAAAAATGACCTTGAAGCAGCGAATCCTGAAGTTCTAGAATATGCAATGGTAGGCGAAATTGCCGAAGCCAATAAAAAGAGAATTGTTAGAAATTCTATCTTGTTAGTTGCTGAATTTGCCAACCTAGCGGGTTCTATTGCGAATTTAACAGGAGTAGGAGCCATCGCAGGCGCTAGTTTGAAAGCAGCTTCGGCCTCAGTTAAAGTGGCATTGCCTGCCGCACGTGTTGCAAAACAAGCAGGTCGGGACCGACATGCAGCTAAAGAGGCGCGCGGTGAATCGGATGTTATAACCAGTGGATTTGATGCGAGTAAATCAACCGCGGCAAAAAGAGATTATAGAATGAAACAAGTAAATACACTCCTTCAACAAATACAAAATTTGAAATCATTGAAAGGAGCCGCATTTGATTCACGAGCCAAACAATTAGAAATGTATATCTCAGCAATGGGAGTAAGTCCTGGTAAGCTATTTGCTCAGAATGGTAATCAGAAGGAACAAATCACCATGCTTTACAAAGCTTTGATACAAAGAGAAATTTAAAATTACTATCATGATTAACGAAGACAATACCCTAGAAATTATACAGAATCAAATTCTACAATTGGGCTATAAAGCACAATTTATTGAAGAATTCAATGAACTTCCTTTTAAAGTGTTACTGGTTTACCCCTATGAGGAAGAGGAAAAACCGGAACTCAAAGATTGGGCCTTGAACTTCACCGTATTCCCAATGGGGGATGACTTAGATGGCTCGGTTTTCTTACAGATGTATTGGGAATACAATCTGAAAGTTTCAGCGGATAATAGAACCTCGATTGCTGAAAAATTGATTGATATTAATTTTCAGTTGCCTTTGGGAAGTCTTGGAATTTCACCTGAAACCGGTAGCATTTACTTCCGCCTGGTGATGCCAATTGCGCTACAAACGGAAATTACGCCCGCTTATATGGCGGATGTTTTGGATATGGGAATTTATCCGATGGAAGCTTTCTATCCCGAGTTATCGGCACTTGTGGGATAATAAACTACCCCGCACCCAAAAGTTCCCTCAACTCCTCGCGCAATTGGGTGCTATTGCCCTCTATTTCCCTAATGCCTTGTATCAAACGCGCTACACTTACATCTTGAAGCAATTCTTGCACCGCAGGTCGGCCCAATAAGATGTTGACCAAGCTTACATATTGAATTTTGAGGATGCTTTTTCCCGCAAAATAGGTGAGGGGACTTACCTTATAAGCTACCAATTGCGGACATCCGATCAATGCCGTTTCTAAGGTGGCCGTGCCACTTGCTACCAAGGCGTATCCACCCGTTTGAGCCGCTGTATGCAAGAGATCGAAGGTTTTGTTGAAAACGATTTCAGCTTCGAGTTGCGATTCTTGCAAAACTTTTTCGTAAAATTCTCGCGATAAACTGGGGGCACCCGCCACACATATATGTAGCTGATCCTTTTCATATTGGCGTACGGCTTTGATGAAATTTGGCATTAAGCTGCGTACTTCTGCGGGCCTCGATCCGGGTAAAAGTGCAATGGTTTTGGTATTAGAAATGAGCTCAGGCTCTGATTTTAAATAGGTGTTAACGGCTTTGGCCGTCGGATTTCCCACGTAAACAGAAGGCATGCCGTATTTTGCGAAAAATGCGACTTCAAATGGAAAAATCACCAAGAGCGAATCGATAACCTTTTTCATGGTTTTGATCCGTCGGGTGTTCCAAGCCCAGGCCTTAGGCGCGATATACCAAATGACTTCTATGCCTTGGCTTTTGGCGAATTTTGCAAGGGGCAGGTTGAATCCGGGATTGTCGATGCAGATCAACAGGTCGGGTTTTTCTTGCAGGATATCGGCCTTGGCCTGTTCCATAAAACCTTTTAGGGTGCGGATATTTTTAATCACCTCCACCAAGCCCATGATATTGCGGTTTTTATAATGCGATAAAAGTCGGGCTCCGGCAGCTTCCATTTTATCGCCGCCCCAGCAAACCAATTTCCATTGTGTATATCGGCGCTTTAATTCTAGTATAAGCGCTGCTCCATGTTCGTCGCCACTGGCTTCACCCGCAAGCAGAAATACCCGTTGGGGAGTATCTGGATTTCTGTTTAAAAGAGGACTATCAAGACGCATGACGGATGTAGATATTTAGAGTGGGTATTGGAGATTAAACGAGAGGCATCTATGAAAGCGGGTATTGCGTCGGAATCAAAGTCGGTTAAAATCCTTGGGTAATACGCACGATGGCCACGGTGGCCGCAATCATGGTTCCAACCATCCAGCCGCGTGCCCAAAAAATGAGGGTATCGCGTTTGAGCAATAAGAAGAAAATTCCAATATTGGCAGCTACCCCCACTTGGAATGAGGTATTGTAAGCCGCAGATAAATTAAAGACCGCCCAAATGAAATTGTCGGGTTTAATTCCCTGGAAATAAGCAACAATAATGCCGATTAATAGGGCATTGATGCAAGCCAGCATCAATCCGAAAAAAATATGTAAGGGATTAGCTTTCATGCAGATTCCATTGATTGATTAAGGCAATACGGTTGTGGTCGGTAAGATCAAATTGGGTAGGAACTACAGAAATATATCCATTGTCGAGCGCCCAAATATCGGTATCTTGACCTTTATCCATGTTTACGAACTGACCGGTCATCCAATAATAAGAGCGTTTGAAGGGGTCCTTACGTTCTTCAAAATCTTCCTTCCATTTTGCTTGTGCTTGTCGGCATACTTTAAAGCCTTTGATTGTTTTATCTTCAGGAACGGGAATATTTACGTTCAATAGCGTTCCGTAGGGAAGTCCGCGCTTTAGGGTTTCTTTTGCAATTTGTCGGATAAAGGGTTTGATACTCTCAAAATCGGCATCCCAAGCATAGTCACAAAGGGAAAAACCGATAGCCGTCATGCCGTCAATGGCTGCTTCCATGGCTGCCGACATGGTGCCTGAATAGATGACGTTGATCGAGGAATTGGCGCCGTGATTGATTCCCGAAACCATGAGGTCGGGTCTGCGCGGTAAAATTTGATCGATCGCCAATTTCACGCAATCTACTGGAGTTCCGGTACATTGGTAGGCGGTTACGCCTTCATGCATATCGACTTTGGTAATGCGTATAGGTTGATTGATGGTAATGGCATGTCCCATCGCACTTTGGGGTTTATCCGGCGCTACAACAATTACATCGCCGAGTTCTTTCATTACATCAATAAGTGCGGTAATTCCAGGAGCGGTGATGCCGTCGTCGTTGCTAATAAGAATCAGGGGTTTAGAATCTGACATACTACAAATTTACATCGAAGCGTTGGGATTCGGGCAGTGTTTTGCCTTTCAATTGATTTTATGGGAATTTTAAAGGGAAATATTAAAATAAGGTTGAATCTGAAGGTCGTCGCTGATCAGTACCAATTCATGAGCAAGGGCTTCCGCCACGAGATATCGATCAAAAGGATCGCGATGAAAAAAAGGCAATTTTAGTAGGATGGTGAGGGATTGCGAGCTGATGGGTAGCAGGGTAAATTGTTGCATCTTAATAAATTGTTCCAATTCAGTTAAGGAATAGCTTAGGCATAATTTCCCCAAAAAGCAAAAGGCCAGCTCGAGGAGCTGGCCTTTTGAAATTCCTAAAAAGGATTCGTTTTAGAATAAGTAACGAACACCAATTTGTGCACCCCAAGTGGTAGATGTGCTGGTAATGTCGGTGAACGTAGTCGTTGGCAATGCGCCACTAACAGCATTGAATTGGTATGTTCCATCGGTGTTTGAACGCAAAACGGCACCGTTGTTTACGGTTAAACGTTGTGCAATACCCCAATTGGAATTGATCATATTGCCCACATTTAAGATGTTGGCACTCAATTGCAATTTGTGGTTGGTGCTTCCAATTTTCTTGAATAGATCTTGGTAGATAGCCAAGTTAAAACGGTGCAACCAAGGGAATAAGGCAGCGTTGCGATCGGCGAAGTTGCCAACGTTTTTGCTCAAATAGGCATCTTGTTCCACGTATGCATCCCAAGCTGCAGCTTGTTCATCAGCCGTAAAGGTAGTTTGTCCCACCTTGTATTCTTTAAATGTGATATCCGAAGACTTATGTATGAAAAGAAGATCGTTATTAGAAATTCCATCGTTGTTAAGATCTGTAGAATACACATAGCTAAAGCGACCCGCGTTGAACCCTTCGTAACTTAAGGTTACGGTAGTAGCGAAGTTTTTCGCATATTCTTTGGTGTAAGAGATTGCACCTACTACACGGTGTGGCGTTGCAAACTGCGACTGTGCCAAATAAGGAGTATTTTGGTTTTGGCCAATTGCATTACCAATAATTGGGTTGTTGGTAAAAGCAGAAGCAGCTTGAGATCCTGGATTCGCAGTGATGTCCATGGTGTTGTTATAAGAATAACTTACAAAAAGGTCTAATCCGTTATGGAAGTCTTTCTTCAACGTAAAAGAAGCGCTGAAACCTTGACCTTGGTTGGTATTGCTCATTACAATAGCGTTACGCACTTTAGAGTTGTTAAAACGAGCGGCAGACTTGGTGTAACCCGCGCGTTCCCAATCTGTACCGGCGAATAAAAGGGTATCAGAAGGCGCCATATTCGCGTCGAACTGGTAAATATCATTCAAAGATTTGGTATAGATGATATCTGCGGTGAAGTCGATGTCATAAGGTAATTTGTAGTCAAAACCGATGCTGGTTCTCCAAACTTGGGGGAAATTGAAGTTAGGATCTACCAATGCGTAAGATCCTCCAGAAGAAGGCAAGGCTGCAGGTTCAGAAGGAAATTCACCAAAATTGCCATCCCATTGTGGATTAAATTGAGAAATGCCATATTGGTCTAATTCTGCTTTAGTGTCTAATTCAATAGTAGATTGTAAGCCATACGCATTGGTAACTTGGTTGGTGTACCAAACGAAAGGCAAGCGGCCTGTGAAGATACCGGTTCCACCGCGTACAATCATAGATTTATCACCATTTATATCGTAATTAACACCTAAGCGAGGGGACCATAAAGGCTTAGCAGTTGGCCATTTTGAAGGATCGTATGCGAAGGCTTCAGTTCCATCTGCATTTTTGAAAGGAGTGGTACTTGCATCCGCAAAGGTGCTGAAACCCGCATTTGCAGTAGCTTCGGTTAAATAAATAGGAACGTCAACCCGCAATCCACCGATTAATTTCAATTGGCGATTCAAGCGGTATTCGTCTTGAACGTAAGCAGCAGCTTGACCAAAGCCCATCTCCGCGATGGGATTGTTATTGCCATTATACCCGTAAGTAGCGGCGAAAACAGAAGGTTGTTCGTTGTTCAAGAACTGTGATAAAGAATCGTAGCGGTAGTAGCTGGTTCCATAACGCATGAAGTTATTTCCTACATACATTTGATCGTAAGCAATACCCGCGGTTAAGGTATGTTGTTTGGTATTGTACGTAAAGTTATCAATCAAAGAATAGGTGTTATTGACTACTTTATTATTCCAACTAAACAATTCATATCCAAAAGAAATGTATTGGTCACCTTCTTTTTTAATATCTACAAAGGGGAAAGGTTCGCTTCCTGTACCGCGAGCATCTACCACGTTGGTAGCAGTTACCAATAATTGGTTGCTCATGCGGCTGTTTAAGTTACTTTTTAATTCCAAAGAAAGAGAACTAACGGTGTTTTCGAAGGAATACAAAGAATTCTCGTAGCTCATTGCATTGTTACTCCAACGGTTAGAGGCAGAACGAGGATTTGGAGCGGATGTACCGTTGGTGATTTGGTCGTTATTGCTTTTTACGTAGTTGTAACGCGCACTTAATTTGTGTATGTCGTTGATATTCCAGTCAATGCGACCTAATATTTTATAGTTACGTGTACTGAAATTTCCTAAGTCTTCGAAACCACCGGTTTCGTAACCGTATTTATCTTTGAGATGTTTGCTTACGGCTTCAAGATCGGATTTCAAAACACGGGAAGAGTTTGGATCTGCAGGGTCTACACCATCTTGAGCGGATTTCCAAAGGAGACCTGGCTTAGAAGTACTTTCGTATTCGGCATTGGCAAAATAGAAAACTTTGTCTTTAACTAAGGCACCACCAACGCGGAAACCATAAATATTAGAAGAAGTAGCAGGCAAATCTTCAAGAGTTACATCTCCAATTTTGGTTCCGTTCAAAGATTCGTTACGCATGAATGTGTACACAGAACCTTCTGTTTTGTTAGAACCACTGCGGGTGATCGCATTTACACCGGCACCGGTGAAATTACTTTGACGCACATCGTAGGGAGAAACGTTTACCTGAACGGCTTCAATTGCATCTAAGGAAATAGGTTGTGCATCTCCACCGGGAAGGTTATTGGTACTCAAACCGAAGTTGTTATTGAAGTTCGCACCGTCGATAGTAATGTTATTGAAACGACCGTCGCGACCGTTGAAACTGTTGTTTCCGCCGGCTTGAGGAGTAAATTTGGTAAAATCATCGATGGAACGGGCGATGGTTGGTAAGGTGTTCAACTGTTCTTTAGAAAGGTTTAAGTTGGAACCTGTTTTGGTACCAGAGTTTCTGTTTGAAACAATAGATATTTCAGATAATTTTTCACTGCTTGCACTCAAGTCTAAATCCAACTTGAAATTCTCTCCTAAAACCAAGTAAATATTATCAATGCTTATGGTTTTTGAAGCAGTAACGGTAAGCGTATAGGGTCCCCCTGCTTGCACGTTAAAAATATCGTAACCCCCACCCACACGGGTATTGGTTTTGTACTTTGCATTGGTGGTTGTAAGCACCAAGTTGATTTTTGCATCTTCAACGGCAACACCATTATCCGTAATGGTACCCCCAATTGAAGAATTCGTAACCTGTGCCATGCTGAATGCACTCAAACAAGCTGCGAATAAAGAAAGGATTAGTTTTTTCATTGTGTTAAAATGATTTTTTTTTGGTGCTACAAATTAACATCAACCTTAATAAGGGAATGTTACCAAATTATGAACTATTGTTGAGGGTGTTTCACAAAGTGATCTAATTCACGAAACACGTTTAAATAAAGGTATCGCCGCAGATGTGAATTGGCAATTGGATATTGGCAGATGCAAATTAACAAGTTATGCACCGGATAAGGGGGACTTTGTTAGGTTTGAATGGCCCTGATTTTTTTATGGGGCGGTGTTGCTTATCCACAATAGGCGACTTGAAAAATCAAATCGCGTTTGTCGAATTGGCGCCCTCTATTTTATTGTGGGAATCAACAAATAGCAATAAACGCCAGTTTAACTCTTTCAAGTGACTTATTTATCAAACATCCAGGCAATATTCAGTTTTTCAATGGTTATTTGAGCCACAAAAGTGAGATCCTCGTTTAAAAAAGTCCGGAAATGGGCGCGATAATCAGATGGATACCTTTCGTTTAATAATGCGATTCGGTCTTTTACTAAGGATATACCTAGGTTGGTACTGCTGGATTTGGTCGCTTTTTTTGCAACGGGGTTGGCAATGTTGATGTACAATTTATAATTATCGACGGTACTAATGGAAACTTTGATCGTATTCGGTTCGTTGTAATCTTCAAACCGACCATATTTGAGGGCATTTTCCAAGAGCGGTTGTAAAATCAATGGGGGAAGATACCATTCACGGGGGTTGATATGGGGTTCGTGGACGATTTCAAAGGTAATAGTGGCATCGTCTTCAAAACGCATCCGTTCTAAATTCATATATTTATCCGCAAAATCAAGTTCTTCCGCCAAAGAAATTAAATCTTTATTGGAAGTTTCCAAAAACATGCGATTTAGTGTGGCTAATTTACTTGTTGCTTTGAGGGCCTTTGTTTTCTCGGATTTTACAATCAATGCTTGAATTAAATTCATTATATTAAATATAAAATGCGGGTTGAGATTTGATTTTAACGTACTCAATTGTAAACTTATTATTTTTTGATTCATCGATAATTTCTCTCGTTGATATTGGAAGGAAACATATCCCAAAAGAAACAGGGTGAGGATCAGAACTACCCAAAAGCCAAGGTTATAAAATACGCCCTTTTGAATGCGAAATAGCAAATTTTGTCTGCCTTTTTCAGGGCCTACTTGAATTTTATAAACGCCATGTGGGAAATTATCGAAGACATAAGGCTCATCTATTCGAATAAATTTCCGTTCAATGAAATTGCTTGAGCCCCAAATTTCTATGGGTTGTCGGCCGTATTGATTGTAAAAATAATTATCACTTTTAATTAATAATGTAAAGGTTTGACCCACCCAAGTACGCGGAATTATGGTCTTGAAATTAAAGGTTGCTCCGGAAAGGGATAAGTCGGAATAGGTTTGAAAATCAATTGCATTTCTTTTGTCTGTTGGAAAAACCATGATTTCACCCTTTCCTTTTTTATACAGATAATCTTGGGTTAACTGTATAGGTTCAAAACCTAAAGGTGAAGCACCCAAATAAAATTGACCATGAAAGTCTAATTCAAAGGTTTTTTCGTTAATGCTAAATTGAAATGCATTTGAACTATTTCCCATCCACAAAGAACCTTGGTATGCATTAATCCATTCAATGGGCAAGTTCGGAAATAATTTTTTCAAATCAATCGTTTTAATCGTTTTGATTTTTTTTGAGAACTTATTTAAAGTTGAAATTCTAATATCATAACCAATTTGTGTAATGAGGAAATTTCCGCAAAAGAAAAATTTATTCTTGGAAATATCAGAACGCAAATCGGTTCGCAGTGCCAAAAGTTCATTGTTTTCTAAAAGGAAATAACCTTTATTTTCGCTTTGAACCAATAAAAAATCTTCATTTTGTGCAAATCGTATTATCCGCTCAATTTTTTGGTTATGATTAAATTTAAACGAATGGGTTTTGAGGTCGTATAAATCTGTTAATCCAAATAAACGAAATAAATATATTTGATCTTGATGTATACAGAATGACTCATAATATCCGCTGCCTATGGGATTTATTTGTTTTGCTTTAGCATTGAAATAGGAAACTCCCGTGTTGTTTAGAAAGTATAGGGTGTCATGATACTCAAGGACATCTTTAAAACTCCCTGAAATTGAAACACGCGACCAATTGGGACTGTCTTTTCTTCTTATAAAGGCGTTAAAGGAATTCCAAGCAATGATATAATTGGAAGTAATTCTAAAATCGTGATATCCATCGGGTACGCTTATCCAAAGGTTATAATGAGGTTTAAAGTACGCCCCATCTGTAAGGGTAGAAAACCAAACTCCGTTATGAAATCGGTCTGCTGTTACACCCCATGCGTATTTACGCTCATCGAGCAACCTTAATTCAATGCGTGTAGGCCCATTGGGATCGTGTTTCCAGAAATACCCATTCCTTGAATCGGTATTATTTCCCAAGGCCAAATAAACGTTATTTCCATATCCATCGATGTCCCGAATCGTTAGTTTTTTGCGTTGTGCGCTCTTAAAAGTGTAGACTTTGTACCCCGTTTGGGAATAATCAACATACCGATTTGGGAACAATCCGAGATACGTGTGGCCGTCGATTTCTTTGGCGCTGTTGATCGTCATTCGGTTAAGCGTATCGTCCAATTTTGTATTAAAAAGGGGATGAGGGATCCATTCTTGGGACTTTAATTGTCGATAGGGAATACTTTTACCGAAAAATGCTACATGCAATTGTCCGTTGATCGTAAATACCTCTGTGGGAAAATCAGTGGGTAGAACATCTAATAAGGATTTACGGAGCAGGGGAATTACCCGATGGGGTGTAATTTGGGTAATGCCTTCGCCATGAATGATATACAGGCTTTCCTTTATTTTGCGGATGCGCCGAATTCGCGGCATTTGTGAAAAGTCCCAATGTTGCAGGAGTGCACCTGTTTCAAGGTCAAACTTAAACAATCCAGAATCATATGAAGCCACAAATAACTGATTTTTGAGTTGCGAAACACCCCAAATTTGTGCCGATTTAAGGCGCTCACAAATTGATTTTTCGGCCTCTTTGTTTTTGGGGAAGACATCTAATCCCGCATCCGTACCAATCCAAATTTTACCCAACTCATCGACATAAGTGGTACGTGAAACATTTGAAATTAAGCCAGTAAACTCGTTTATTTCTTTGCCATAATCAATTTCTTGGCCGAAACAACTGCCAAAATTCCCCCAAAAAAATACTATTAGAAATAAGATTGGAAGAGTTTTCTTCCGGTTTTTGAAAGGGCTATTTGGGCTCCGTTTTTTAAGCATACGACGTTGCTGGTGTAACTAGCAATTTGGTTTAAAGGTACAATATAAGAGCGATGAATTCGAATAAAGGACTTTGGAAGTTGCACTTCAATACTTTTCAGTGTTTTTGAGGCTATAAAGGTTTTGGAATTTGTAACAATTTTAGAATAGGCGCCTGAGGCTTCGATAAACAATATATCTTGAAATGAAACTACGATATTTTCACCAGAGTCTTTAATTATTAAATGTTGTTCGATTTTAGGGGCGTTTTTTTGCTCTTGTTGGAACTTCAGTTTCTTTTTCAAGCGGTCTTTGAATCGGAGAATTTCCGCTTCGCTTAAAGGTTTTAACAAATAATCGAATACGCTGGTTTGAATAGCCTGAACCGCATATTGAGAGTGGGCACTCACAACGATGATGGGAATGTCTTCAGATACATGCGGTTGAATCATGAGCCCCGTTTCATTTCGCAATTCATAATCGGTAAAAATTACGTCGACTTTGAGATTTTTCAAACAGACCAAGGCTTCTTTGAGAGAGGAGACAGCCGTAATATCTTCAAAAACATCATTTGCAAACTCGCGTAAATAATATTCTATCATTGTTCTACCGGAAAGCTCATCATCAATAATCAATGCGTTTATTTTGCTTGGATTAATTTCTGGCATAATGAGTGATTACAAGTATTCCCAAAAGTAATGTTACTTTGCGATATTCACTATGTACACATTAAAGAATTATAAAAATTTAGTTTCTATTTCGGAACAAGGAGCTCAAATTATTGACTGGATTAATACTACGAATAAACAAACGGTATTATGGGCGGTAGATGAACACTATTGGAATCGGGTAGCACCTGTACTTTTTCCTTTTGTGGGAAGATTGAAGAACGATAGTTACACGTTTGGAAGTCAATCCTATCCAATGAAGCAACATGGATTTGCCCGCGATTCTGAGTTTGAGGTCGTGCAATCAAGCACGGATTGTCTAGAACTTAAATTGCGTTCGGATGCGGCTACTTTGCAAATTTATCCCTTTGAATTTGAATTAAACATAGTTTTCACACTCATAGAAAGCACCCTAAGGGTTGAAAATACAGTGATAAATTCAGGAGCAGCGTCTATGTACTGCAGCTTTGGCGCGCATCCAGGTTTTCATATTGATGGATCGATATCGGACTATTCTATTCAAATACAAGGAATGGAATCGGCAGAACGACATTTAATCCACAACGGATATTATACGGGTGATACAGAAATTGTTCCATTCGAGAATGACGGCATTTTAAATTTGAAAGAGTCCTTTTTTGAGCAAGATGCAATCGTTTTTAAGCATGAAGACATCCAAAAAATGCGAATTTTAAAACAGGGTGTGGCCGTGTTAGATTTTGAAACACAGGGAATAATGGCGCCTTATTGGGGTATTTGGAAAAAACCAGGAGCCCCTTTTATTTGTATTGAACCTTGGTGGGGAATCGCAGATCATGTAAATGCAACGGGTGATTTGATGCAAAAAGAAGGCATGCAGATTATCGAACCTTCAAAAAGTATTACGTTTGTATATCAAATGACGCTTTTATGAAGGAAACAATATTGATAGTTGCAGTGGTGATCATGGTGGTCATAACATTTTACGGTCGGCATCAATCGGAAAAGGCCTTGGCCCTTTTGACAGATGAAGAACGGGGCCGTTTTGTTGGGCAATTTGCCAAATTGAGAACCCTAAACTTATATGCACTAATGATCGTTTTGGCCTTGCAATTTGGATTGGTCTATTATGGACCTAAAAATCTGAATCCTGCCCTCATGTATACGGGAATTATTACGGTTTATTTAGCGTTAACGCAATTTCTCTCGCACAGAAAAATGAGTGAGGTAGAAGTGCCGGATTCCTATCGGAAAATGTATAACCGCAACGCGAAGTTGCGTTGGGCGAGTCAGTTATTGCTGGTTGCGGCTGCGTTTTTTTATATCTTAGGCCCTACCTATCCCTGATGCGCAAAATATTGCGCCTTCTGGAGATGTAAAATCTTACGCCTTCTGGAGGCGCGCGGTCTTTTCTCGTAGGATTTTGCCTGTACTCGTGTAAAGGAAGCTGCTGCGTTGATAAACCGCTTTCGGTTGGTAATACCTAGATGAAAATTGCAAATTTGAAGGGAGTTGAAGCCCGTTTTTTGTATAAAGTACCAGTTTTTGTCCCATAATCGGATCTTCTTCGTACCAACAGAAAAAATCTTCAGCCAACCATCCCGTTAAACCTTGAATCTCCGCCTCCACGCGTTCAAGTTGTATTTTTATCCCGCCACTATTAATGGTAAAATCGCTGCGACCTATCCATTTAAACATGCTACTGGATACAATTTCAACAATATCATGGGTTTGAAGCCATTCGTTTTGCGTGCATGGATTTCGAAGTCGTAAGCCCGTATCCTGGGCATCGATTTCGGTATCGTCGATAAGTCGATATAAGGCTTCTCCCAATGTTCTGCCTGCAAAATGCGAGTAGGTTTCCGTCATTCCAAAGGTGTGCACCCAGTGAATATTTGGAAATTCCTGCAATAAGCGTTCTTCTAATTCCCCCGAAATTGGGCCCCCTCCAATTAAAACATTTTCAAATTGTTGCAATTTCTTTCTCGAAACTTCGTGGCTTAAGATGTGCTCAATTTGCATCGGTGTAAAGGAGCTAAGTTTCGCAGTTCCTGTGTATGCCAGCAAAGGATTGCTGCAAGGTGAGATCACGTCAAATGGGGTTCCCCAAGTTTGTGCGCGAGCCCATTGCATGAAGCCGCCCGTTTTATCCAAGGGCAGTGCAATTAGTTGTTGCAGTGAGTGTCCTTTAATGAAATGTTTGCGCGTTTGTTCGGCGCTCCACCGCATCAAACTGGGCTCAAAATAAAAGGTTTTCGGATCGCCGGTACTTCCCGAGCTTTGTAAAGCAAAGCATTCGTTGTTCTTCCATTTTTGAATCCAATCTGTGGGGATTAACTCAGCTCCAAGCATAGGTTTTTAGCAGCTCAAACAGCCGATCGATTTCTGCCTCCTGATTGTAATAATGGGTAGAAACTCGAATACAATCGACCTTGTTTTCGCCAACATACCGCAAAATTAAGCCATTTTTACGGGCGTAATTCACAAATCCTTGTTCGGATTTTTCGCTTGCTGCGTTTCCATTGAATTTGGTAATTTTAAATCCAAGTTGGGCACCGGCATAATTGGGGTTCTTAAAATTGAGAATCGCTACTTTTGAGCCCGCTTCGTTTAGGGTATTTCGCAAATATCCATTTAATTCCTTAACGCGTTTTTCTATGCGTTCCGGTCCGATATGCTGGTACCATTGTAAGGCGGCTTTACAACCTTCAAGTTGCGGTCCCGAAAAGCTGCCGTAGGAATACCGGCTCGCCGCGTCAATAGGAAGGTCCATTTCCGGAGGCTGTGCGCTCATATCAAAGGCATTAACGGAATAAGCCGCAACATGTGTAATCCGTGTGCGGGCAATCCGATCCTTCCGCATATACATCCAACCCGTGCCAATAGGGCCTAACATCCATTTATGAAAGCAGCCGGCATAGTAATCGCACCCGATATCGCGCACATTAAAACGAATCATTCCCAACGGATGCGCCCCATCTATTACGGATATAATCCCATTTTCGCGCGCCAAGTCACAGACTTCTTTCACGGGTAAAATTTGACCTGTGGTACAAGGAATATGAGGCACGGCAATAACTTTTGTTCTGGGGGAAATTGATTTGCGAAGGATATCTAGAAATTCATCAGGACTAGCACCTAGAGGAATGGCGGTAATTTTTATGCCTTCTAATTGCGAACGGCGCATCCATGCAGCACATCCGCCGATATGTTCGTGGTTGGTTATGATGACTTCATCACCTGATTGTAAAGGAATGCCCCACGCGATGTGATTGATGCCTTCACTCACGTTTTTGGTGATGCCAATTTCTTCAGGAAGGCAAGCAATGAGGTCGGCCAATTGGGTCTCTAAGGAATTGTCATGGTGGGGGTATTGCGCGTTTTCTGCAATTTTCAAAAAGGAAGTTTGTATGGCCTCTAATACGGGAGTAGGTGTGATACCCATCGTGCCGTTATTCAGGAAATTCAATTCATTTTTCAAAGGGAAATAATTGCGAATTTTCTCCCAACTGGAAACATCACAGTCTGAAATAGGGGCGGATTCGTTTTTCGACTTCCCCCAGGAAGGAATTAAAGGGGCTGCGAAAGCCGCGCTTAATCCTAACTTTATGAATTTCTTGCGTTCCATAACGCTGCATTTTACACAAAAATCGCTGAAATTAAAAATGCATGCGAATCATAACACAGGTAGAAACGGGTTTCTACAATAAGTTTCCTATTTTTGCGATAGGTCAATCTAGATTAATTATGAATGTATTAGGGATAATGAGTGGAACGAGCATGGATGGAATTGATTTAGCACTTTGTTCGGTGAATCAAGAAAGCAGCGGCTGGAAGGTTGAAATTTTGAAGGCAATTACTTTGCCTTACAATGAAACTTGGAGGGTTCGGCTGTCTCAACTCAAATACCAAAATCCCGAACTGTATGTAAGAACCGATATATTTTACGGCCGTTATTTGGGGGAATTGGCATTGGCCTTTCAGAAAGAAACGGGTATGGACATAGATCTTATTGCCTCACACGGTCATACGATTTTTCATCAACCCCATAAGTGGATTACGTCACAAATAGGAGACGGCGCTACCCTTTATGGGACGTCTGGAATACCAACTGTAAGCAATTTCCGCAGGGCAGATGTGGCCGCTGGCGGTCAAGGGGCTCCTTTGGTAACCTTAGGAGATGAACTTCTGTTCTCAGAATACGATGCGTGTTTGAATTTGGGTGGATTTTGTAATGTATCAATTAAGGCAGCAAGCGGCCGGATTTCCTTTGATATTGCTCCGTGTAATATTGTGTTGAATCGCCTTGCCCGCGAACGCAAATTGAAATACGATGAAGGAGGTAAAATTGCGGAAGAAGGCAATATTATTTATCCTTTATTAGAACAATTAAACGCCATTTCATTTTATGGGAAGTCAGCACCTAAAAGTTTAGGTCGCGAATGGATCAATAAAGAATTCTGGCATATTGTGCGTGACTTCGACGATCAACCTTTAGAGGATCGCATGAAGACCTTGGTAATGCATATTGCCACTCAAATTTCGAAAGCCTTAGAATTGAATTCAGATAAACCCTTGTCTGAGATGCGCATTTTGGTAACTGGGGGTGGTGCCTTTAATACGACGCTGATGGATTATATTCAATCAGAAACCGATTCCAATGTTGTTATTCCCGATTCCCAATTGGTACAATATAAAGAAGCGATGATTTTTGCGCTTTTAGGAGCCATGCGCGTAAAGAACCTTAACAATGTATCGGGAGCGACTACGGGTGCTTCGCGTTCGGTAATTGGGGGTTCACTAGATGGAGATTTTTCGAAGCTATTATAACGTGAAACTAGATACATTAATAAACAAGTTTGAGAACAAACAAGCACATATTGTGTTCTCATGGAAAGACAGTGAAACTGAGGCAGAAGGCTGGGTAGTAATCAACTCCTTGCGAAATGGGGCCGCTGGTGGTGGTACCCGCATGCGCAAAGGTCTTAATCAGCGCGAAGTGGAGAGTCTAGCCAAAACCATGGAAGTGAAATTCACCATCGCAGGACCACCAATAGGGGGCGCAAAATCAGGTATTAATTTCGATCCAGCCGACCCTCGCAAAAAAGGCGTTTTGGAGCGTTGGTATAAAGCCGTTAAACCTATTTTGAAGCATTACTATGGTACCGGTGGAGATTTAAACGTGGATGAAATTCATGAAGTAATTCCAATGACCGCGGCTTTGGATGTTTTGCATCCCCAAGAAGGCGTTGTTAACGGATATCATACGGCCTATACTCCGGAAGAACGACTGAAAGCCATTTCGCGCCTGCAAACCGGCGTATTGTTGCCTATTTCCGACGAACGCTTAACACCTTCCCTAGAAAAAGGATATACCATTGCAGATATGATTACTGGTTGGGGCGTTGCCGAAGCGGTTCGTCATTACTATGAAATCTATGGTGGGTTTATGAATAATAAACTTGCCATTATCCAAGGATGGGGCAATGTTGCAGCAGCGGCGGCATTTTACCTTACCAAATACGGGGTTCGAATTGGAGGTATTATCGATCGTAACGGTGGAATAATCGATGCTAAAGGTTTAGGTCATGATGAAATCGTAGCCTTGTTTTTAAGCAGAGACGGTAACGCATTGAATGCGCCCAATATGATGTCTTTTGAAGAGGTAAATGAGAAAATTTGGGATTTGCCCGCTGAGATATTTATTCCGGGTGCTGCCAGTCGCTTAATCACTGAAGACCAGGTGAATCGCATGGTAAAATCGGGTATTGAAGTAGTTAGTTGTGGCGCCAATGTTCCTTTTGCGGATTCTGAAATTTTTATGGGTCCAATTTCAAAACTTGCCGATTCTCAAATGGCCGTTTTGCCTGACTTTATTGCCAACTGCGGTATGGCACGTGTATTCGCCTATTTAATGGGTCAAAATGCCGAACTTACCGACACCGCCATCTTCAAAGATGTAAGTCAGATTATTGCAGGAGCCCTCGCGAGGGTGCACCAATTCAACCCAAAATCCACAGGGATTTCAGCGAAAGCTTTAGAAATGAGTTTAACCGATTTAGTACGACAGTATGAATAAGCATATAGCCGATCGCTTTTGCGATTATGTAAAAATTGATACACAAAGTGACCCAGATAGTACGACTTTTCCGAGTACTGAAAAACAGAAAGACTTGAGCCGTGTATTGGTTCAAGAATTATTGGATATGGGTTTGGAGGATGCACACTTAGACGAATATGGCTATGTTTACGCAACCTTAAAATCAAATGCAGATGGCAAGGTTCCTACCTTGTGTTTTTGTGCGCACGTGGATACGTCGCCAGATTGCACAGGGGCTAATGTTAAACCCCTTGTTCATAAGAACTATCAAGGGCAAGATTTGGTGCTTCCCGACGACCCCAGTCAAGTAATTCGCACCTCAGAGCATCCGTATTTAAAGCAGCGCATTGGCGATGATATCATTACCGCATCGGGTACGACTTTATTGGGTGCCGACGATAAAGCGGGGGTAGCGGTGATTATGGATTTTGTGCAATTCATGCAAAACAATCCGCAATTGCCTCATGGCGATATTCGCATTTTATTTACGCCGGATGAGGAAATAGGAAGAGGGGTTGATTATGTAAATATTGAGAAGTTAGCCGCAGAAGTGGGCTATACCTTAGATGGGGGTGTTCGGGGAAGCTATGAAGACGAAACGTTTAGTGCGGATGGCGCAACAGTGAATTTTTATGGCGTATCGGCACATCCTGGTTATGCCAAGAATAAATTGGTGAATGCATTGAAAATTGCAGGCGACTTTTTAAGCCGTTTACCCAAAGATTCCTTCAGTCCAGAAACCACATCGGGTAGAGAAGGTTTCGTACATCCTGTAACTATGGGTGGTGTTGCCGAACATGCTTGGGTAAAATTTATTGTGCGCGATTTTGAAACGGCTAAATTGGCCGAACACGAGGCGCGTTTGAAAGGCATTGCAGAAGCTACGGTTTCAGATTATCCCGGTGCACGCATGGAAATGAGTACCGAAGAACAATATCGAAACATGAAAGAAGTGGTGTCTTTGCGTCCTGAAATTTCTAATTATGCCATTAAAGCCATTGAAATGGCGGGATTAAGTCCCAAATTAAGCAGTGCAAGAGGGGGAACCGATGGTTCTCGTTTGAGTTTTATGGGATTGCCTTGTCCGAATATATTTACGGGGGAGATGGCTTTCCATGGCAAGCATGAATATGTAAGCGTACAAGATATGGAAAAATCCCGCGAAGTGTTGGTACACCTCGCAGGATTATGGGCAGCTCATTAAGCGAGCTGCCCGATTACTTTCAAATGCATAAAGTGTGAGCGTACCGCCTTGAAAAAGGTGGGTACCTCATTGTATTTCACATTGAATTCAGCACATGTCTTCTTTACGATCTCATTAAGGTCGGGATAATGTATATGGCTGATTTTGGGGAACAAATGATGTTCTACTTGGAAGTTCAATCCACCTAATAACCAGGTAAGTGTTTTACTTTTGGTACTGAAGTTAGAGGTGGTGCGGATTTGATGGGTAGCCCAATCGTCTTGAACGCGAATGGCATCCAATTCAACTTGCGCCGTTTTCGCTTCTGCGACATCGGTTACAAAATGAATATCTTCAACTACGTGAGCCAATTGGAATACTACGGTAATGCAAATTCCGGTAATAAGGGCCATGATTAGGTAGCCTAGAACCGCTGTTTTGAAACCGATGAAGTATGCAGGGATTAATACAAAAATGAAGATATATACCAATTTTGATGCCCAGAACTCAAAGTGTTTCCATGCGTTGAGCTTATTCTTAAAGGGGCGATCTACCACTTTTCCGGTAAAGTACTTTTTGAAATCTTGCATATAAATCCACGCCAAATAAGCAACCGTGTACAAGGGCATACCATAAATATGTTGGTATTTATGAAACCACAATTTCTTTTTTGCGGTATTCACACGCAACAAGGGCCATAGATCGATATCGTCGTCAACCCCTTCAATATTGGTAAAACTGTGATGCACTACATTGTGTTTTTCTGCCCAAAGAAATGCATTCCCTCCAAGAAGGTTTAGCGAATTGGCCATGATTTTATTTAACCACGTATGTTTTGAATAACTTCCGTGTGCACCGTCGTGCATTACATTGAATCCGATACCTGCAAAAGACAAGCCCATGATGGCGTATGCCAAATAGATCCAAGCATTTTCAGGGTGTAATGCTAAAATCGTTACATAGCATCCAATGAGTGTTGCAAATAAGATAATCGTTTTCCAGTATAATTTCCAGTTTCCTGTGGGTTGAATATTATTTTCACTGAAATAGTCATTGATTCTGTTTCTCAAAGTAGAGAAAAATTCGCCATTACGGCCTTCAAATCGAATAGGTGTCATAATTAATTGTTATCAAATTTACGGAAAATCTTTAGGCTACGAACATAAGCTAAAGAGATTTTTCGCAAAGGGGGTTTTGTTTTATTTTTGGATTAAGGTCTATTTTGGTATGCTCCGTACATCCATACCAGTTTTTCTTGGGCACGGATATAATCGCTCATCAAGGCGTTAGTGCCTTCATCTTCAATCTCTGCAGATTCTGCGAGAATCTTTCTTTGTGCACGAATTAACACCTCAAATGAAATTAAAATATGGCTTACACACTCGGCTCCTTGTTGAACATTTTTTGCGGATTCAATTTCAGAATGCGCCATGTAATCTTCAAACGTATGCATGGGAGTTCCTCCTAGCGTTAGAATACGTTCGGCGATTTCATCGATTTTCAAAATTAAGTCGTTGTATAATTCTTCAAACTTCAAATGCAATTCGAAGAACTTTTCACCCCGTATATTCCAATGGAAACCACGGGTATTTTGATAAAAGACCATATAATTGGCCAATAGGCCATTCAGATCATGGCATAAGGCTTCACTTTTTTGGGGGTGTAATCCGATTTTGTTCATATTACAAATCTCGACTTAATGAACAGTACCACAAAACAATTACAGAGGCTGAGTGACGAATATTACATAAAGATGTGCAGCTGATTTTTGCAGGAAGCACAACTTTATGTCAACCGGCCAATGGGTATCAAAATCGATCCGATTAGCGGGGATCTAACAGCGATGATATATGTATGCAATAATGCAAATGATTGTGCAGAATCCTATCTACAAATATGTATAAATTGCAATTCTTAGGTTTAAGGCGTTAGTTCTTTTTAAGGGTGCTGATTCCAAAAGGAAGGTATAAGGGACAGGTGCGAACGGTTGCTGTAATTAACAAAACCGCCGCAATGATACCGCTAATGATAGCCGCAGTACCGCTGACTTTTGATAAAACAATTAAAGTTGCGAGCACGGCGGCTGCGCCTAAACGGAATAGGCGATCAATGTTTCCAATATTTGTTTTCATAGTTTAAAGGTAGGGTTTTTATTTTAATTTGGCTTCTTGTTTGGCTTTAGCCTCGTCAATTAATTTTTGGGATCTGGTTTGGGTTTCTTGTTCTAGGGCATCGGCTTTAGCATTGGCTTCTGATTCAATTTTATCGGCCTTGGCATACCCTTCTTTGCGCAAGCTTTCGGCTTTTTTCTGTGCCTGTTCACTCACTTTTTTACCGGCCTTTTCAGCCGCTAGTTTCTCTAATGGGTTTCGCGCTTTTGCAATGAGAGCATCAATTTCGGCTTTGGATTTATCCAAACTGGCTTGTACCAATTTGTCGGTTTCTTTGCGCGTCGTTTCAGCCAACGATTTCCCTTCAGCGCGTAATTTATCGGCCTGGATTTTTGCCTCAGCCCGCAATTGTGCTGCTTTGGCTTCTGCTTCTTCGATGGACTTATCAACGATTTTATTGGCTTCTTTTTTAACTTCAGCAACCGCTTTGTCTTTGTATTCCTCCACTACCTTCATGCCTAATTGTTTCCAATCGATTTGTAATTTGGGCTTGGAACTTGGGCCTGTGATCGACATCGGTACGGCTTTTCCTTGTGTGTACAAATACCCTTTAAAATCTAAATTTTGAGCCAGATCTACATTTCCACTGAAAGCCATTTTGGTACCTTCGTAAACATCTAGTCGGATACTGTCTTTGAGGGAAAGCTTTCCATCATTGATAGCAAAACCCATTTTTCCGGGCTTAATTTTCACATCTTGCATTTTACTCGAATTCCATTTGAATTGATCAAAAACCTGCTTTAACCAATCCGGAGATTTGAGTTTTTGTGCCTCGGTAACAGCCATTAGGCCATCAGCCGAAAGACTTTGCATGTCTACTCCAAGGTCTTCGGTTAAGTCGCTAAGGAAGTCGATATTCATATTAAAAGGAGCGTCTAGGTCTTTCAAAATAGGCGCATAGGTTTCCAACATAGCGAACTGACCCGTAATGTTTTTGGGGATTAAGTTTTGCAGGGAAAGTTTGCTGTTGATTTGGGGTTTACCGCCTTCGAAATAGGCATATTTCGTACTGAAATTGATTTTACTTCCCCAAATTTCAGCGGCAATCGGATCGATTTCGAGTTTGCCCTCTTTAACGTGGATTTTGGCTTCGCACGATTTTAATTGATAAGTATCGTATATCAACTCGCTTATCTTGCCTTGGAAAACCAGATCTAGATTTTCTGGAATATGTGGAGCGGCCATTGCCGCGGTATCGCTTTCAGGCGCGGCTTCGCTCGCTGTTTCGTTGGCAGGCATCCATTCATTCAAGTCGATTCGTTGGCTATTAATCCGCAAGGCTCCACTTAAGGTTTCTCCTTTCAAGGCATACGCAATAAGGTTATCTAAACGGCCTTCGCTGATTTGTATAGAAGAGGAACCATAGCGAATAACCGAAGGCGTAATTATAAATGCATTGGGCGTGGCTTGCATATTAAAGGATTTAATATCTGTTTGAAGCAAACCTGGTGCGCTGTATCGGAAGCCCACCAAACCTAATGAACCTTCTGCTTTGAGGTCGTCGAATTTCTGTTTTTCGATATCGGCATAATGCCCGTCAAAAACCAAGCCCGCCGCAACTTGTCCGGAAATATTTACACCCGAATCTAAGGGTAATAGGTCTTTCCAATCGGCAAGGTTCATATTGGCTGAAATTGCCCCTCTTGCATACGGACTCGAAATGGGATTGGTAGTGTACAAGCTCATTTTGAAGGGGTCTTTACCCAAATTTAAACTGAAGTTTTTTAAGTCAATAGTCGTATGATCTGGATCGCCATCGGCATTTACCATTTTGAAATCGACGTTAATCCCGCTCACGGATTTGGGTAAATCGGGATATTGGAATTGGGCATTTTCTACGGTTAATTGCATTTTGGTTTGGGGCATTTTTAAATCATCCATAATGCCCTTTATAGCCATATTGAATGCCATTTTTCCACTGGCTTTTACTTGTTGAAAATCGCTGGTATAGCAACCTGGAACGGCAGAAAGTAGGGATTTGAATTCGGAATTGGGAACCGCAATTTGAAGATCCATGTCCATATTCTCGTCATTCATCTGCACCCAACCTTTCATTTCTAAGGGAAGTTCATTCAACTTTGCTTCTAGAGGCTCAAAACCAAAGCGGAACTTTTCTAAATCCATCTGCACGTCGCTTTTAAGGTCAAATTTAGCCTTCGAAACTAAAGTCATTCCCTCATAACTCAAGTTCATAGATTGGGTAGTGAAATGGCTTATCAGCGTAAAAATATCGTTAGAAAAATCACCTTCGGCGTTAAAATCCGATTGTGCCGCTTCGAAGTCCACCCCCATGCTCACATCGCGATACCGTATACGCCCGTTCTCAACAGTGATTTCGTTTAATGCCAAAGAAATGGGAGCCGCACTGGTATCAACGGGAGCAACAACACCGGTATCGGCCGGTACAATATCGTAATTAGCACGCCCGCTTTTCAATACGTGCACGTAGATATTGGGATCTTTCAAATAGATTTTTTTGATTTTTATGGGATCTGTGTCTGATAATAAGGAGGCAATATCGATGGTCAGGCGGAAATTATCGGTTTTGAACAAGGTATCGTTTGCAAAAGAATCGATACCTACCACGCTCAATTGGTTTACTCCTACCGATAAATTAGGAAAGTTCCGGATTAAACTCAGACTCAGATCATCGTCGAAATTGATCTTCGCCGTTACCGATTCTGAAGCTGTTTGTTTCGCCATAGCCAGAATTTTGCCTTTAAACGCAAAAGGTAGGATTAAGAGAATTATAAAGATAGCTACGAGCAATCCACTGAAGCGTATCATCCACTTTTTCATCATACAACGAAAATACAATTTTTGAATAAGTTTTGTTAGACAGGTGTAAACACAATTGACGAATTTTGCAAAAAATCACTTAAGAAGTTTTTGCATTTTATGTAACTTCGCTTTCGCAATCCTAGCAATAATATATCGAATCTTATGACAACTGGACTTACACACATGCACTCATTGTTACGTTGGGTGATTTTAATTCTGCTGATTTACACCTTGATCAAAGTATTTACGGGTAAATCAGGAAAAGAAGCACGGTATTTAACCATCGTATCTCACATCATGTTGCTCATCGGTTTGGCACAATGGTTTTTGGGAGATTGGGGCTTGAAATTGATTCAAGAAAACGGAATGGGCGCAGTGATGAAAGCATCTGCCCAACGGTTTTTCGTTATCGAACATACGTTAACCATGATCATTGCTATTGTATTGATTACCATGGGTGGTGTGTTCATCCGCAAAGGCAAAGCTTCAGCGAAATGGTTGTATGTTGCGGCATTGGTATTGATTCTTTCACGCATTCCATGGCCATTTATGGCGGATGGAATTGCGCGTGGCTGGTTCCCAGGAATGGGCCTATAACCATAAGCCTGAGGTTTTTATCGAAAGGTCCCAGTCAAGGGACCTTTTTTTATTATTTTTGGAAGTAAAATTATCGCAAATTATGAAGAATATAACCTGGATCGGGATAGGAGCCTTGGCATTTGTTTCCGGCTATGCGGGCTCTTGGTTTAATCAGCTAACGAGTGATTCCAGTTCAACTAAATTGCGCATCGCTAGTGAATCTTCGGGCATCCCTACACGGGCGGCATCTAACGGTTTGGCCTTGCAGTCTTTTGAAGATGCCAGTGCGCTTTCAACCCCCACAGTGGTGTTTATTAAAACCATTTCCACCGTGCGATATGAAAGCCCCTTGGGTTTGTTTTGGGATTTTGATCCCTTTGGAAGTAGGGGAAAAGCATCCTCCACAGGAAGCGGTGTTATTGTAAGTTCCGATGGTTATATTGTAACCAATAACCATGTAATACAAGGCGCTGAACAAATTGCCGTGGTTCTCAATAAAGACAAAAGGGAATACAAAGCAGAGGTAATTGGCACCGACCCAAGTTCGGACTTGGCCCTGATTAAAATTGATAAAAAAGACCTACCGGCCATTGTTTTTGGCAATTCGGATAATGTGAATGTAGGAGAATGGGTTCTTGCCGTTGGCAATCCGTTTAACCTCACGAGTACGGTTACGGCGGGTATCGTAAGTGCCAAAGGACGGAACATTAATATCGTAAAAAATCAATTTCCTATTGAAAGTTTTATCCAAACCGATGCGGCTATCAATCCTGGAAATTCCGGGGGGGCATTGGTGAATCTCAAAGGGGAATTGGTAGGAATCAATACGGCCATTCAATCGAATACAGGCAGTTATGCGGGATATGGTTTTGCCATACCGAGCAATATCGTTCAGAAAATAGTCACAGATTTCATTGAAAAAGGAGAAGTTTTGCGGGCTTTCACGGGTTTCGAAATCACGGCATTAAGTGCAGAAGAAATGCAAGCCATGAATACCTTGAAAGAACCCATAAAAATTCGTAGTGTATTGGAAGGCAGTGCTGCAGAAAAAGCGGGATTGAAAGCGGGCGATATTATCCTTAAAATAGGAAATGTGGAAATCGATGGACGTTCTAGTTACGACGAATTTTTAGCCTACCAAAGGCCGAATAATGAAGTATTGTTGTCGGTTACACGCGATGGAAAAGAACGAAAAGTTAACCTGCGTTTAATTGATGGCAAAGTACAGCGCGAATTAATGATGCGTGGGGTGGTAAGTAGTAAATATTTAGGTGCCGATTTCCAGGCATTGAATGCGGCGGATAAGGGTAAATTGCGAATTTCATCCGGAATTCGAATCTTGAATGTACGGAGAGGAGGTGCTATTTCGCAAATGGGCTTGGGCGATGGTTTTGTTATTTTACGGTACAATGGCAAAGTCTATCAAGAGCCTGAAGACCTTATCGCAGCGATGGAAGGCAGCAGCGGAAGCATGAAAATTGAGGGAGTGGATGCCAACGGAAACCAACAATCGTTCTCCTTTTTCAGATATTAAAAAAGGCTTCTACGAGGAAACTTTCTTTGGGTAAATTCACGGAAACGAGGAAGCAATCCCATTATGAATCTTTGCGGCGTGAAAATAGCTGTATTTTCATCAAGTCGGAATTGCAGTGATGGCTTCCCCCGAAAGGTCTGATGTCATGCCAAAGGAAGGTTGTATCTTTGTGCACTATGATGCCCAAAATACCTTTATTAAAACATGCCGATTCGTCGAACTTCTTCATTTTGGCTGGACCCTGTGCCATTGAAGGTCGCGACATGGCTTTTGAAATAGCAGAATCACTTGTAAAATTAAGTGAAGACTTAGCTATACCGCTTGTTTTTAAAGGTTCCTACCGTAAGGCGAACCGTTCGCGCTTAGATTCATTCACGGGTATTGGGGATGAAGCGGCATTGAAGATTCTGGCTGAAGTACGGGCACATTTCCAAATTCCGGTGGTAACCGATATCCATGAATCGCATGAGGCAGCCATGGCTGCCGAATATGTAGATGTATTGCAAATACCGGCATTTTTATTCCGACAAACAGAATTATTGGTTGCAGCAGCAGCAACAGGCAAGTTCATCAATATCAAAAAGGGTCAGTTTGCAGCAGCTGGAGCCATGCAACATGCTTTGGTGAAGTGCGCAGAATCGGGCAATGCGAATGTGATGCTAACGGATAGAGGCAACAGTTTCGGTTATACCGATTTGGTGGTAGATTTTAGAAATATTCCTGAAATGCAGTCTTTTGGGGCTCCAGTAATTATGGATATTACCCACAGTTTACAACAACCCAATCAACAATCTGGGGTAACAGGGGGGAAGCCGCAACTGATAGAAACCATTGCAAAAGCAGCTGTTGCAGTCGGTGTGGATGGTTTATTCATAGAAACCCATCCTAATCCCACCGAAGCGAAGTCAGACGGTGCGAATATGCTTCCATTGGCACAAATGCGTGGATTGATGGAGCGTTTGATCCGAGTTCGTCAAGCAATTATATAAGACGAAAGCACCTGTACAAAATAGGTTATTGACTTTGAATCAGCCCTTTGGGTATCCCCCAAAGGAAATAAAAAAAGCCTTCTCGATAAAGAAGGCTTTTTTGTATTTACAGAATTGGGATTATTTATCGGTTGCGTCTGATTCGTCGGTTTCGGCAGCTGCTTTTTTACCTCTAGCAGGTTTAGCAGGCTTTTCTTTAACCGGTTTCGCTTTCCAATCACGTGGAACACGTTTCGGGATAAGGATGTATTCGGTATCGGTTTTGTAGGAATCTGATTTGAAGTATTTATCTAGAACACGCGTACCTACTACGATTCCTTTTACTTTTTCATCGATTTTAAATTGGATGCCATTTACTTCATAGCGGCCCATTTTAACCAAATCAACAGTAAAACGATTTCCTGGAAGTTTCACTTTTCCTACTTTGAATTTATCACCAGAAATGAAGTCTTTCTTCTTGATTAACTTTTTAGTATACCATTCTGCAGCAAGTTCAGGACTGATTGAATTTACCCGTGCCTTATCATCGATGGTAAGCATGGCGGGTTCAATGTCTTGAATCATTACAGGAACGGAAACGTTATCTCCGTCTTTAGTAA
>JAULUW010000287.1:640-4377 GCA_032111345.1 Bacteroidia bacterium | reverse complement strand
CCCACCATACGCCGCTGATCCCTAATTGAAAAACTTCTCCTAATAAAAAGAAAACAAAGATCGGAGTTAGTTGACGAAGGAGACCAATGATTAGAGCATAGTAAGGTTTCTTGATTGCTTGCATGACACTACTGGCAATCCCAATCATCGAGTACGTGTAAATGGCTAATCCTTCAATCCTTAAGTAGTTGGCACCTTCTTCAATGACCACAGGATCGGCATTGAACAATCCGACAAGTTGCGGAGCAAATGGATAGATAACCAGTAAGCCCACTGTCAGTAAAATAGCACTATATTTAACTGCCTGTTTGATCGATTGTAAAATCCGCTCCCATTGTTGAGCGCCAAAGTTTTGGCCGACCAAGGCGACGGTGGCAATGTTTAAACCAATCGTGGGTAATAAAGCGATTTGTTCAATGCGAACAGCAACACCATACCCGGCAATTGTTTCTGTGGATCCAAATTGATAGATGTAATACTGAATGATAAAGATACCGATCGAAATGGTGGCATTATTTAATGAAACCGGAACCCCTTGCTTTAAAAGTTGACCTAAGGAATGTAAGGAAATTTTTGCTTTGGTAAACATATCCTTAACATATTGGCTGGATTTAAAAAAAGAGAATCCTAAATAAAATGTCCCCATCACTTGGACAAGCACCGTGGCAAGGGCAACCCCAGCGGTACCTAGTTCTGGTAAACCAAACCAACCAAAGATAAACATCGGGTCAAGAATAAAGTTAAGAAAGAAGCCAAGAATTAAAAAGTTCCGAAATGGTTTGGTATTGCCTTGAGCAGATAGCAATCCATTGAAGGTAAAGTTAAGAATTTGAAAGACGGCACCAACAATAACCACATTCATGTACGCTAAACCAGCGTCAAAGGCTTCCCCTGTTCCTCCGGATACTTGTAATAACCAAGGAATCGCAAATGGGGAGACGATGAGTAAGACAACCGCCACCAAAAGTGATAAAAGCAATGCGTTTTTAGCGATTTGATGATACTCTTGATTATTTTTTTTGCCCAAGGCAATCGCGGCAAGGGCAGTCGACCCTGTGCCAATGCCACTTGCCAAGGCAATGGTGATGAGAAAGATTGGAAAAGAAATGGTTAATCCGGCCAAAGCGGCAACGGAGAGTTGACCGGCAAAGTAGGTATCAACCACATTAAACAGGGTATTAAAAAGAAAACCAATCGAGGCAGGAATGGCAATTTGTTGTAATGCTTGCTTTATTGAGCCTTCAGTGAGATTTTTCATCATATTTTTCAGTTTCATCATTGTATAATAATTTAAATGAAGTACCAATCTATTTTTAAATATGCACTTCCACTTTTGATGATTTTTTTAATTTTTTTTATTGCATCCCCACACTTTATTACCCGATTGAATTATGAGTTAGAAGGACCGTTTACATGGGATACTCCAATGTATTGGACGGTGGGACGAGCATTTTTAGAAGGCAAAACCATGTATCTAGAAATGTTTGAAAACAAACCTCCTGTTATATTTCTACTTTCTGCAATGTCGTACAGCCTAACCAGAGACTATTTTTTATTGAATGGATTAAGTTTTTTTATTCACTTAAGTATTATTCCCATGATTATGCTGATTGCTTACAAGGTCAAACGCAGTCTTTGGATGATTTTACTTGGTTTGATTCTTGGATTATTTTCCTCGCTTTATAGTTTTATGAATTCTGCTTATGTTCAAGTTGAAGCTTTTGGGTTTTATTTTGCATTGATATATTTGCTAATATTTTACTCGAACCAAAGGAAATATAGTTTACTTATTAGTGCCATTGAAGGTTTTTTTCTGATGCTAGCAACACTGACAAAAGAACCTTTTTACTTGGTTCTCTTTGGTATTAGTTTTATTTTGTTTAAAAGTTGGGCACAATGGCGGTATCATTTTTTCTATGCATCCATGTTCGGTGGAATTTTTGGTGTGGTGTTTCTGATCATTACGCAAAGTTTTATTGGGTATGTTTTTGTTTATCTACCCCACATGTTCACATCCCATGTTGGTTATTATGGTTCGCCATTTACTCGTGGGTTTAATCTCTTTTTTCTTATTCGGGATTTGCAGTTTCATTTAACCAATTTTTTTGGATTGTTTATGGTCCTTTGTTTTGTTGTCATTTTTAACCAATTGGTTTTTAGAAAGGATTTACTCTTTAGTACAAAAAATTGGTATTCCTTTCTTTCGCCTTTTCAATATGCGATTGCAATCTATCTTGCGAGTTTTGCCGTTGGCTTAGGTGGGCAGTATTATAATCATCACTTTGTTTTTGCTTCTCCAATTTATGTTGTTTTAGGCATAAATTTAAGTAAAAATTTGCTTGATATGAATGGTTCACTTTTCCAGCTTATATTTCAAAGATTTTTAACAATTTCATACACTCTTGGCATCATGGTGACCTTGCTTTTTTTGCCAAGTTTTAATGAACCACTTCCGTTACTTACTTGGCAAAGCCAAATGAGGTTGCATGCCAAGTTTGTTGATCGTTTGACTGATTATTTCCAAGTTGATACTTACCAGTTTATTGGTTTTAATGGCCCCCAATTTTATGGTCATACTGAAAAACTTCCTAAAGGCCCAGTTTTTTTTCAAGACCCTAGAAATTTTCAGAGTCATGATTCGTGGTTTGTTCAAACTTTTTTTACACAATTAGAAGAGGTGAGTCTGATTCTTGTTCATCATGTTGATTTGGGTGTTGCTCAAGCTCAGTTTAATGAAATTATTATGGAAGAATTTGTTCTTGTGAATCAAACAAACATTTTAATTGATATATTGGAAAAACCGCAGACGTTCACTGATCGAATTTACTTGAGGTTAAACCTAGAATAAAAACGTAATAAACAACACACTGGTGAGAGAAAAAATAATAATAAAATTCAAAAGTCTATGGAGATAGCTTTTGATGATTGGATGCTGAACGAAAAGATAAGCGATGATCCAAATCCAAGAAACCAAATATCGGAAATCCATCGTTGGACCAAAAGGATATCTAACATTAAAAATAGCATAACTCAATATAAGCAAAGCCCCATAACCAATAAATAAAGTGTCCAATCCTTGCCACTTTTTTAATTGAAACCAAAGGTAAGACAATGCTATAAAAACAGAAAGGAAAGTGAAAAAAATATTCATGGTAAGTAAAATTACTGCATAAATATGACCACCCCAATATGAAAACTCTCCAAAAAGACTTGTTTTTACTAAGTACACCCAAAGGTTATAGTCATTATCCACAGAAGGATATAACCTTGCAAAAATTGATGTTAAATCAAAAGGTAAAAAGCGTTCATACCACATCTTATCAGCAGTTGATAATGCTTGATTGGTAATCTCCCAAACAAAAGTTGGACTTTGGTTAAACAGTAAGTAATTTCTTAAGACGAAACTAAGTCCAAGTGGGGCAACAATCAGCATGAAGACGAAGTAAGTGCGAAGGGTTTTATTACGGTCACCTGAATCCTTCCATAAGCGATATAACATCATAAGACCAATCACGGGAGTAATCATCGCCACGGAAATTTTTGTAAGCATGCCTAAAGCAATAACCAAGCCTAACCAATATAAATTTGAGGTTTTTTTCGTTTGCCACCAGCGAATAAAATACAACATAATCAAGGCGACAAAAAAATAACTAAGCGGGTCATTATTATGGCGACCGGATAATAAAATGAAGATCGGGTGGTAAGCGGCCAGCAATAAAAAAATCAGTGTCTCTTTA
>JAULUW010000287.1:0-630 GCA_032111345.1 Bacteroidia bacterium | reverse complement strand
CTCTTTAAAACCGAGTTTAAGTTCTTGGATGATTAAATAAACTGTTTTTAAGGTTGCATAACTAATGATTAACGACAAGACGGCTAAAAAATCGAATAATGCCGTCAGACTTATTTCCGGAAACATACCTTCAATCAACAATAACCAGAGCGCACTGATAAGGTGATAAAAAGGAGGGTGATAGAATTGGTATCCATTATTGTTGGGTAAAGCAAGTGTCCGCATGATCGTTAAAATATATCCGTAATGACCAGACTTGGTCATATCGATATCTGAGACATCATGCTGTCTTAAAAACGGACCAGTTGTATACGCGTAACTTAAACGAATCATGAGACCACCCATTAAGATGAGTGTGGTAAGGGTTTCAAGCTTAAAGGAACCTTTATGAAATAAAAGATAATAGCCGTAACCACCAAAAAGTAAAACGTTGGTGACTAAGCCTAAACTTCGAATAGACCATGAAAAATCATTTGGAATTTGCCGAATCAACAATGCTAAACCATAACCAAACAAAAAGAGCCATATTTTGTTGGGAAGTCCCAATATTGAAGAGGGTCCCTGCAGGAAGATTCCCACCGTTCCTGTGCTGCGAACGATTGCGTGGGAGGCGGGGTTGGCGTTGGGAGG
>JAULUW010000286.1:0-2800 GCA_032111345.1 Bacteroidia bacterium | reverse complement strand
GAAATTCCTATGCGTTCTTGGGTAATAACGGCTCGGGAAAATCTACATTTTTGTTGCTTTTATGCGGACAAGTATCCCCCACTGAAGGTGATATTGAATGGAAAATTCAGGGTAAACAGATTCCTGAAAATCAGCGACACTTGTTTTATGCGCTTTCTTCTCCAGGAATGGAATTGCCTGAAGAATTGAATTTGCGTGAGTGGTTTGCATTCATTTCTAAGGTGAAGCCTCTCCAAAAACATGTGGATATTTCCTTTTTAGCTGAAATATGTGGATTTACGCGTAAAACGCTCGAAAAACCCATTTCATATTTTTCATCTGGTATGAAACAGCGCGTGAAATTGTGTGGCAATTTATTAGCCGATGTACCTATCTCCTTTGTAGATGAACCGCTTTCAAACTTAGACACCGATGGAATTAAATTGTATCATGATTTAATAGAGAGCCAAAAAGAACTTAAAACGCTATTTGTTGCATCAAACGACCCCAAAGAATATGAATTTGTAAAAAAAAGATTCGAAATTTCAGAGAAACAAATTATTCAATTAAAATAATTTTATCGACTGCATAAATGCCACTTAGATTGCAACTGGTTTTTACAATATACATATCACCAGACATGCCTTCTGTTTTTATGGCAATACCGGGCTCTCCTTTATTAATAAACCGCTCCATTACTTTTCGACCATTGATATCGTAAATTTCAACCGTCCATTTTACCCTATTGTCTGAAGTGAAAATTTCTAAATTTGTACCTCTACGAATTGGATTTGGCTTTATCGTGATGTTGGGTTTGGTAATCTGCTTTACTCCGATGGAAGCTTCCTTGGAACTAATATGCGACGCGAAATTCAAACCTCCTCTTAGATTTCCCAAAATCAAATCGGGAATGGAATCTGCGGTTAAATCTCCTAAGCAAGGTCTTAGTCTTCCACCCAGTGAACTGGAAATGGTGTCTTTATCGAATTGTTGAAACAATACATGCTCCAATGCCAATAGAGAGTCATCAGGATTGTGACCTTCGATATGATAAATGCGGACAGTACTGTTGAATCCGCCTAATACTACTTCTAAATCGCCATCATTGTCAATGTCTGCCACGGCTGGTGATGCATATCCAAAACTGGAAAATTTGGGTTCGCTTGACTGTAGCATCCATTCGTTGGATTTCATCCCCCATGCATGTGAACTTACTAATTCAAAACTGGGATTTCCACTGCGATTCTTTCCTTTGAACAGTCCCACATTTCCATTATAGAAGCCTATGAGCAAGTCGTTTATCCCATCTTTATTGTAATCGATTACGGCGGGGGACCAACTGCTTTCGCCTTGACCTTGGGCATGTTTAAGCGTTTGATTTGATTGGAATGTCCAAGTATTGTTGTTATTCGAAAACCAATACAATTGCCCAGATAATGTACCAATTAAAATGTCTTCAGAACCGTCATTATTTATATCGCCTACAGTCAATGAAGCTCCGATTATCATAGAGTCCGATAAATTCAAGAAATCAGAATCTTTCAATTCAAACACAGGATTTAACTTGGTCCCTATATTTTCAAACAATGAAATTCGATCGTGCAGGCCATTGGTTTCTTGATAATCTCCATTGTTCAAAACCAGCATATCTAAGTCTCCATCTTTGTCAACATCCATGAGCGCAGGACTGGTATTGCCTCCTAAGTCCAACATTTGTTCAATAATAAAATTATCCCTTTCGAATTTAAAATCCGCTTTGTTTTTAGTTCCGTAATTGCGATAATAATGAATTTGGTTGCGTTCTTTGGAGTCAAAAGCGGCATTTGGGGCAATGATCATATCTTGCAAACCATCGTTATCCACATCTAGGATATAACCACCTGGAAAAACGTATGAATCGAATGATTTTCCATCTAAAAAAGTGGTATCCACTTGAATCATAGTGTCGTATTCTGTTTTGTAATCCGATCGGCCATTTTTTAATCGGGTTATACGCTTGAAATCTAGGTTTGACATGTACATTTCCATGTCGCCATCGCCATCTTCATCGAAAAACCAACAGCCTGCGCCACCTATATGCCGGGGTTTTAATTTTAACGGAAAACTCAGATCTAAGGGACAGGTATTCAATCGGATTTCTGAATCAAAGCCTTCCCAAAAGTATCCGAAGCAATAATCCATATTTTGAAACTCAAAGGTATCTGCGTGCCATTTTTGCTCTGCTCTTACATCTTTGAACATCATATAAGAGAGGTTAAATTGATCATAATCCACGATATCAATATCCCCATCCCCATCCATATCAACAATCCCCAAGAGATCGGTATTGGCATTTCCAAAACTCAAGGGGTTATAAAGAATTGGAAAATTGCTGGCATATTGATTTCTATAATACCAAGCTCCTACTGAATCGAAATTTAGTTTTTCGTCTTTTTCAGTGGTTCGGTTTCTATAAATAAGCAAATCTCCAGACTCAGAGGTCGTAAAAACATCACCCAATCCGTCTTCGTTCATATCCCGTACCACATAGATATTATGCCCGGTTGGCAATTGGGATTCATATTGTGGGGCGTAAACAAATTGATTTTTTTGAGACCTTAAAAAAGTGTACATCCTGAAATCAGCACGATCAAAGACAATCAAGTCCATTCGACCGTCTCTGTTTAAATCCATTTCGGTGAATTGCGGAGAATTTAAGCCTCCCATAAATCCATGTAACAGGTCAAAACCCGACACTTTTACCAAAGGGCCCTCTTTAACTTCGTATTGGAATTGTGAGAACGCAGCAGCATGCATCACCAACAATAAACCTAAAACAAGA
>JAULUW010000285.1:0-2197 GCA_032111345.1 Bacteroidia bacterium | reverse complement strand
TGAGAAATTAGGTACATGGGAAGTTGGATTTTGGGGAGGTGGTGCTGCCTATGGAGGTGGTGATATCAAACATAAACGGTTCAAGGATTTTGTAACGGCGCCTGCGTTTGCTAAAACCATGCCTATTATCAGAGACATTCCTGTGTTTTCAACTTTGGAAATCAGCTTGGGTATTTACGGTCAATACAATGTAAATTCACGTTTTTCAATCAGAGGTACCTTTTATAATTCTCGAGTATCTATGTGGAATTTATCGGCACAAGGCCTTTTTGCTGCAACTAGGGATATTGTTACTTATGATGATAATTTGAACAAAGTGTATGTGAGGGGTTTTGATACGTGGTTTATAACGGATTTAGACAATTTAGAATTGGAAGGACTTTGGCATTTAAGACCCTATAAATTGCAAAATGGCAAAGAGAGTCGTTGGATTCCAACACTAGGGCTTAATTTAGGGGCGGTATACTATAATCCTACGCGATATATTTATAACAACGGTGAACCTGGAGATAAAGTGAATTTTATTAGACGGATAGGTTATCTTTGGGGAGATCATGTATTTGATCCAGATAGATATGATTTGAGAGATTTGGGTTCTGAGGGTCAAAATTTCCTGCCTGGACAAAAGCCATACAGTTCCTTTGCTATGACGGTAGGTGGAAGCTTTCAAATGACCTATATGAGAAAGAAGTGGGCCTTAAAAGGAGAAATGAAGATGGTGTATACCTCTACGGATTATTTGGATGATTTCGGTCCAGGTCTTTGGTACGGGGGTGATGTAAATAAAGTAAAACAATACAATCAAATTGATAATATTGATGCTCGTGATTTACAAAGAATTATACCAGCAAATAGTAAAGTTGGCAAATCCTCTCCGAGATCTACAGATGGTTTGAACGATTGGTATTATCAAGCGCATTTGGGATACAGTTACTTCCTATTTCGCAAATGATATTCCTTATAGATTTGAAGCCTATATATTTTATCGTAACTTTGCCTGAGAACACAGGTATATGTCTATTGAAATAATTGTCCCCGCACCTGGGGAGTCTGTAAGCGAAGTTTCCATCTCAGCATGGTTGGTTAAGGTTGGTGATTGGGTGAACATGGATGATCCCATCGCGGAATTCGAAAGCGACAAAGCTACCTTCGAGGTTAATGCCGAAAAAGCCGGTATCATACTCGAACTCAAAGGGGCGGAAGGCGATACCATTGAGGTGAATTCAGTTGTAGCAGTTATAGATGACACCGCTGAGAAACCCGCAAATGCGGCTCCAGCGCCAGCTCCTAAATCTACCCCTGCTAAAACAGAAACAATTCCAGCCCCAAAGGAAGCTCCTATAACAGCAGTACCTGCAGGTTTTACCGATTTATCGGCATCGCCAATTGCGAAGCAATTGATGACGGAGTATAATGTAAACCCTCAATCGGTTAAAGGTTCGGGTTCTAACGGTCGCATTACTAAAATTGATGTTTTAGAAGCCATAGTATCCCAAGGGGTTTCTAAAAAAGCGCAACCCGGACATGGTTTTGGGGTGGCTGCTTCCCGCGAACCGCGTCGCGAAAAAATGTCCAATTTGCGTAAAACCGTAGCCAAAAGATTGGTTGCCGCCAAGAATGATACGGCCATGCTCACTACGTTCAATGAAGTGAATATGAAGCCTATCATGGACCTGCGCAATGTGTATAAGGATAAATTCAAAGAAGAATTTGGAATCAATTTGGGTTTTATGAGCTTTTTTACCCGTGCTGTTTGTATTGCATTGCAAGAATGGCCTTCTGTGAACGCAAGTATAGACGGAGAAGAGATTGTATATCACGATTATTGTGATATTTCAATTGCTGTAAGTGCGCCTAAAGGTTTGGTTGTACCTGTAATTCGAAATGCCGAGGCTTTGACATTAGACGGGATTGAAAACGAAGTTAAACGTCTTGCCCTAAAAGCACGAGATAACAAATTGAGCATCGATGAAATGACCGGAGGTACGTTTACCATTACCAATGGAGGTGTTTTTGGCTCAATGATGAGTACCCCAATTCTGAACCCGCCCCAAAGTGGCATTTTAGGGATGCACAATATTGTGGAACGGCCAATAGCTGAAAAAGGACAGGTTGTAATTAGACCGATGATGTATCTGGCGTTGAGTTACGATCACCGCATTATCGATGGCCGTGAAAGTGTAAGTTTCCTAGTACG
>JAULUW010000284.1:0-7125 GCA_032111345.1 Bacteroidia bacterium | reverse complement strand
TGCCACTTTTTTTATCTGCCGGCATTTTCATGGAAAGTTTCCCGAGTTCAATTGCAGAAGGTATGCGGTAATAACGCGGATCGTCTTCGTGTATGGCTTGATTCGCAGCAGAAATGACTTCGACTACGGACATGGGTTTTGACAATTCTGGAAAATCCGTTAGGGCCCGCTGTAAACGACGTGCTTTGGTGAGCATGGCCACATCCGATACAGCCCCTTCCTCATAAGAGGTTACTACGATTTCATAGGGCATGGCTCCGTGAAAATGCTTTTGTATATATTCTAAATCTTGATAGATGGCAGATTTATGGGGAATATCATCCACCATAAAGGCCAAGGGCTTCAAACGCAATAAAAAGATCGTTCCTAAAATAGTAAATAAGGAGAACCAATAGAAAATACGGCGTTTGCGATTGAATACCATTTTTGAAATCCAATCCAAGAAAGATGAAATCCGGCGATTATCCAGATGTTTGGTTTGTTTCAAACTCGGTGCCGGTAAATAACTGTACAAAACAGGAACCCCAATAATATTAATAAAGAAAAGTAGGTTAATGGTTATAAATGCCACGAGTCCAAACTGTTCTAAAATGATGGTATGGGTAAAATAAAAGGTTCCAAATCCCACAGAGGTGGTAAAATTAATTAGGAAATTAGCCACGCCCACATGACTAATTATACGCATCAACGCAACACCTTTGCGTTGGTGTTTGCGGAATTGATCGTGATAGGCGTTGATCAGATAAATGGTATTTTGCACCCCAACAACCACAAGTAAGGGGGGTAAAGTTCCCGATAAAATATTCAACTTAAATCCTAACAAACCGGTAATTCCCAACATCGTTAAAACCCCGATACTAATGAATAACAAGGAGACTAAGAGGGTACTGATGCTTCTAAACAGGAGTAAAATGAGTAATGCCGTTACCAGGAAAGCGCAAGCGGTAAAAAGCAAGATTTCATTTTTAACGGTCGTACTGTTGCGATAACGGACATAAGGGAGTCCACTTAGGTGCATGGTCCGTTTTTGCCGTTCACCGAAGGCCTTTAAATGGGCCTCTAAACGTTGAATAAGCCAAATCTTTTTGGAACTATCCATCACTTTGGGATCCAGTACCAAAAGCATGAGCGCCGCTTTGGTTTCCGGATTGAAAATGAGTCCATCGTAAAACCTCAATTTCAAGAAGAGTTCGGCTTTTTCATCAAGTTCGGATTGTGTGGATGGCAGGTTTTGCACCACTGGTACCATTCGAAGATAATCTTGGGAATCTAATTTAAAATAAAATGCAGAAGCTGGAGATAAAACACCCAATACGCCCTCTATTTTCTTGAGGGTATCGATGGTTTTAAACAGATCGGTGTAAACGGGCAAATTGAACAAATCTGGCGCATCGAATGCACAAACGAGTTTATTCCCGTCTTCCCCAAATTTAGCTTTAAACTTTTGATAGACGATCATGTCGGGATCGCTGTCGGGCACCAATTTTTGCATCCCATAATCCAATTGGACCGTGGAAGCGAAATAGGCCATTACGGCGGTAAAAGCCAAAATGCCAAAAACAAAGTAGTTTCTTTTTTGGATGATAAATTTTGCCAGTTTATTCCAGATCATTCGCGTGCATAGGTAATATTAGATATAAAAAATGGCCGCTTTTTGAGCAGCCATTTTCACAACAACAATAACCAAACAATTATTCAGCAACTACATCAATAGTGATGTTAGCTGTGATGTCTTTGAAAAGGTTCACATGAGCGGCATAAGTGCCGAGTTCTTTGATATCGTCGGAAACAATTTTACGACGATCTACTTCAAAACCTTTGTCCTTAAGGGCATTGGCAATTTGTAGGGTAGTGATAGAACCAAAAATACGACCTGTAGCACCTGCTTTGGTAGAAATAGTGATGGCAGAACCTTCCAATTTCTCAGACATTGCCTCAGCGTCTTTTTTGATTTTATCCATTTTAAAACCACGTTGGCGGATATCTTCAGCGAGCATTTTTAATGCGCCGTCGGATGCCAATTTGGCTTTTCCAGAAGGAATAAGAAAGTTACGACCGTAACCGTCTTTTACTTCTACTACATCGTCTTTATAACCTACGTTTTTGATGTCTTCTTTTAAGATAACTTTCATAATGATGTCCCTCCTATTTATTTTAGACCGTCGGCAACATAAGGCAATAAGGCCAAATGACGTGCGCGTTTAATAGCTACTGAAATTTTACGTTGGAACTTCAAAGAAGTACCGGTAATACGGCGGGGTAAAATCTTACCTTGTTCGTTGATGAACTTCAATAAGAAATCTTTGTCCTTATAATCAATGTGCTTGATACCGTGTTTCTTGAAACGACAGTACTTCTTCTTTTGAAGTACTTGTGGCGTTTGATTGAATACGAAATTTGTTTCTCTTGCCATGGCTTAGTCTTCTGTATCGAGTGAATCGTCGTCTAACAATGCGTTTAAAACCGCTTTTTTCTCTTTTGCTGTGGAAGAGGCTTTGATTTCGCCGCTTCTGCGCTTTTGGTTGAATTCAACGCCCCATTTGTCTAAAGCAATGGTTAAGTAACGCAAGATGCGTTCATCGCGGCGGAAAGTCAATTCCCACTTTGCAATGAAATCAGGATTTGCTTTAAATTCAACAAGGTGATAGAATCCCGTACCTTTTTTCTCGATGGGATAGGCCAATTTGGTGAGACCCCAGTTTTCTTCGTGGACGATCTCCCCACCGTTTTCCGTGATCAACCCTCTGTAGCCGGCAACAGCGTCTTGCATCTGCTGCTCAGAGAGTACGGGTGTTAAGATGATCACAGATTCATAATGTTTCTGATTCATATAAAATTAATTTTCGGGCTGCAAAGATAGCAAATTGTTTTTATTTTTCCTATACCCCAATTCCGTTCATGGAAGCGGATCGTATCCACTGCCTCCCCAAGGATGACAGCGGGAAATTCGCTTTAAGGTAAGCCAAGCGCCTTTAAAAAATCCGTATTTCTGAAATGCTTCAAGTCCATAATGACTGCAAGTGGGGGTATACCGGCACGCACTTGGAAATAAAGGAGAAATCGCTCCTTGATAAAATTTGATGAGGATGATTCCGAGGTATTTTAACATTGCAAATCGATATGTTTAGTGGCTTAATCGCTCAAGGAATTGTGCCTCTTTATTTAATGGCGCTATTCCCTTCCGTGTTTCCTTCCGGCATTACTGGTGGGACCTCTAAAGCCTGCTTTTCCGCACTCAATGCCGCCAAAACCCGTTGTATCAGCTTTACGTACAAACGTTCTAAGGTATCGTAATCCGTTAAATGCGAACCCACATATACAATTCCCAAAGAAACACAGAAACCTTGGCTTTGAGACAATTGCAATAAAGGGTGTTTATGATGTCGGTACAATTCGCGCAAAATCCGCTTCATGCGATTGCGTTTAACGGCTAAACGCAAGCCTTTTTTGCTTGCGTTTATAGAAACTTTTACCGACGAGTCGGTATAATAATTTTCAGGATGTAGTACATAAGTAAACCGCAAAGGGTATTTACTAATGGACTTGCCCGTGGTATATAGCTGCGTAATCAGAACGTCGCTTTTCAGACGCTCATGCCGACCAAACGCAAAGGAAAGGGAATGAGACATGAGCCGAGAGCCAAGTGGCTTACTTGTGCTTCTGCTCGTCTGATACAGTCAACTTCTTACGGCCACGTGCACGGCGTGCTGCTAATACACGACGGCCATTTTTGGTTGCCATACGCTCACGAAATCCGTGTCTGTTTTTGCGCTTTCTGTTAGAGGGTTGGTATGTACGTTTAGTCATGACGGTTCTTCTTTAAGGGGTGCAAAGATAACAAGAGTTATAGATATTAACAAAAGTTGGAAATAAAATATTTCAAATATCTTCGTATACCCTATGAGCACCTCCCCAACCCCCATAAAACAAGAATTTCGCATGACTTGGGTCTTCTTCATTACCCTGCCCATTCTATTAGTCAGTATCGGCTTTAGCCTCATCCTTCCCTATATCCAATCACAAAAAACCAATAATCCCCTCAATGCTTCTTATTTCATGAGTTGGGAAACCCTCCCCCCTATTCTTATCGCTCTTACCGTGCTCCTCATGCTCTACAACATTCGCCTCATTTGGGAAATCGATGAAAATGGCTTCCGTTTCAGGTACCACCCTTTTGTAAACAAAACCCGAAATTATCCCTTTTCCGAAATAGAACGCATTCAATACGAAAAAATCAATCCGCTCAGAGATTTTGGAGGTTGGGGACTTCGGTATTCCAAAAAATATGGAAAAGCCTATACCACCCAAGGCAATCACGTACTTCGTATTACCCTTAAATCTGGGGAAATACGCAATTTTACCGCCAAAGAAGACCCTCAAATTGAACGCTGGAATGCTTTTATAAACCCAAGCTGAGCTCCTCGGAATTCCCCCTAAGCGGTATTTGGTGCGTCATAAAAAATCATACCTTTGCAACACATGCCCAAAATTACGATTACCGCCGCCCTTCCTTATGCCAACGGACCTGTACATATCGGTCATTTAGCCGGTGTTTATTTACCTGCAGACACCTATGCCCGTTACATGAAACTTAAAGGCGAAGACACGTTATTCGTATGTGGCAGCGACGAACACGGGGTTCCCATTACCCTAAGAGCCCAAAAAGAAGGCGTTACCCCGCAAGACGTGGTAGACCGCTACCACCGAATCATTCAAGATTCCTTTAAAAATTTAGATATTGAATTCGATATTTATAGCCGAACCAGCGGCAAAGTGCACCACGAAACCGCACAAGATTTCTTTAAAAATTTATTAGATAAAGGAGCCTTTAGGGAAATCGTTTCCGAACAATTTTTCGACCCAGAAGCCCAACAATTTTTAGCCGATCGCTATATCACTGGCGATTGTCCGAAATGCCACAATCCCGGCGCTTATGGCGATCAATGCGAAAAATGCGGTTCTACCCTTTCCCCTAATGAATTGGTAAATCCCAAATCTGCCCTTAGCGGAGCGATTCCCATATTAAAGGAAACCAAAAACTGGTATTTGCCTTTGGATGAATTGCAGCGCGATTTCCTCAACGCGTATATCGAATCTAAAACCGATTGGAGAAGTACCGTTTTGGGTCAATGTAAATCTTGGTTGAACGACGGACTTAAGGAGCGTGCCATGACGCGCGACCTCAATTGGGGCATCCCTGTTCCGGTAGAAAATGCCGAAGGCAAGGTATTGTATGTTTGGTTTGAAGCCCCTATTGGTTATATTTCTGCCACCAAAGAAGCCCGTCCCCAGGATTGGGAATCTTGGTGGACTGGCGATACGCAACTTGTCCATTTTATAGGCAAAGACAATATAGTTTTTCACTGTATTATTTTCCCCGCTATGTTGCATTTGCGCGGTGATAATTACGTGGTGCCGCACCAAGTGCCCGCCAACGAATTCCTCAATTTAGAAGGACAAAAAATCAGCACTTCCCGCAATTGGGCCGTTTGGCTGAATGAATATTTGGAAGAAATGCCCGACCGTCAAGACGAATTGCGTTTTGTATTGCACAGCATTGCCCCTGAAACCAAAGACAGTGAGTTTACCTGGAAAGATTACCAAACCCGCGTGAATTCCGAATTGGTTGGAATATTGGGCAATTTCGCAAACCGCGTTTTAGTCCTCATTCAAAAATATTACGAGGGAAATATCCCGCAGCGCAGCCATGCCTTCGATACGGCCATGCTTTCCGAGCGCTTTATTGCTCCCATGAATCACAAATTAAGTCAATATAAATTTAGGGATGCCTTAAATACCTTTATGGAATTGGCTCGTTATGGCAACAAGTTTTTGGCCGATTCGGAACCTTGGAAATTGATTAAAACCGATCCCGAGAAAACCGCAGAGATATTGCAATTTGCCTATGAAATTTTATGCAATATTTGCATGGCCTCTGAGGTATTCTTGCCGAGAACTTTCCGCAAACTCAAAGGGCAATTGGGCCTTGAATTTAGCGCTGTCGACACGCGCGCATTTTGGGCGGAAAACCAGTGGCTTGTGCCTCAAAATGATCTAAAAACCGGTGAAATAGGTCTTTTATTCGCTAAAATCGAAGACGATGTTATCGAGGCCCAAATCCAAAAACTGCACCAAAGTCCTGCTCCTGCACCATCCCAAAGTGCTCCAGAAGTTCAAACCCAAGAGGTTCAAGCAGCCGAAATGAAACCCCTCATTCAATACGATGATTTTGCAAAATTAGACTTGCGCGTTGCGGTTGTACTCGATTGTCAAAAAGTACCCAAAGCCGATAAACTCTTGCAATTAACACTTTCCGTTGGCACCAAAACCTGTACGGTATTATCGGGTATTGCGCAACATTTCAGTCCGGAGGAAGTTATCGGCAAGCAGGTTTTATATCTGTACAATCTCGCCCCTCGCAAAATGCGCGGCATAGAAAGTCAGGGTATGATTTTAATGGCCGAAGATGCCGATGGCACCTTGCGTTTTATGAGTCCGGCAGAAGCCGTGGCTTCGGGTTCAGGCGTATCTTAAGGTTGAATTTTTCGCAAATACTCCGCAGATTTTTCGCGGTAATAGGGCTGCCATTGGGGAGCCCCTCTTTGCAAGAGTTCTTTTTCTAACACCTGCCGTCTTTGCCTTTCGAGCCATTCGGGGGGCACCACCAACGCTTTCGGATCGCCAGTTTTGGATTCGCGTTTCTCTTCCTGCTCCTGCTTCATTTGAGCTTTTTCATGCTCTAACAAACGGGTTTCTATTTGCTTTTGGCGCCACATCATTTGGGCATCGAATTTCTTTTGCACCCACTTCTTTTCTTGCTCTTCCATGAGTTTTTCTGCCTCGAAGAGATTCGCCGCTTGTCCGGTTTTTCCTTCTTTTAAGGCTTCTTTGCGCAAAGCTTCAATTTTGCGTCGCAAGGATTCTTGCATCAAAACCATTTCTACCCAATCTTTATCGCTCATGCGCTCGCCAGAACTTCCGTCTCCTTGAGAACCTTTGCCCTTATCCCCTTTTTGTGGCTTGCCTTTATCACCCGATTTGCCGTCTTTTCCGCCCTCCTTAGCATCGCTTCCAGACTTCTTTTCGCCTTCTTTGCCTTCTTTGCCTTCGTTACCCTCCTTGCCT
>JAULUW010000283.1:0-5696 GCA_032111345.1 Bacteroidia bacterium | reverse complement strand
TGCCCCTTGCTGATAAGATAATTCATTTGTGGTATTGTACATGGCTTGTGTCATGGTGTTGAATCCCCAAGTGCGATAGCGATAAGAAAACACCGTTTGAAAACCGATCGCATAGGAACCATTACCTGCCTGTAATTGCATAGGCAATAAGCGTTTCTCGGAATCCCGACTCTGATAATCACCCGTTGGTAATTTGCCATTGGCCCCAATAAAAAGCAGCATGTGATGCGGAGTAAATATATTTTTTCGATTGTCTATAAGCCGATAATTCGCAGCAATTTGAATATCGCTCGGATTTACCAAATGCTCCTTCTGTGCTTCATTGAACGCGTTGTTTCTTTGAAGTATGTGCATATCGGTATTCAATTGAACTTGCCATTTGGGATTTACTTGGTGTACATATTGTAGGGGTATTCGTGTGATTTTATCTGTGGTAACATAGTGGGCTCCATTTTGTTGTGCTTCAGTAATGTAGCGGTATTGTTGGAAACCACTGAGAATAATATGCGATTGAATACTTTGTGCGAAGCCCATATTAAAGGATGCGTCTCTGATGCCGCAGCCGCAAACATCGCATGCCTGTATAGGCATGTGCATTGACAGCCATAGGGTTAATACAAATATTTTTTTCATCGGGGTTCGGAAAATTGGTGCTTAGAAATAAACGTGTAATCGGTAAGGGTATTGAGAAAAGAAATGAGTTCTTGTTTTTGGGAATTATCTAAATTAAACAAGGGAAGTCCACTAGATACGGATCTATCAGCATGGTTATAGGCCTCTAATACCTCCTCCAAATTTCGAAATCGGCCATCGTGGAAATAGGGATAAGTTAAGGCAATATTTCGCAATGTGGGAACCTTGAAATAAAACGAGTCTTTGGGTAATTGTGTAATTCGAAATCTACCCAAATCGGCACCGTTTTTTGTGATGCCATTTCTTTGAAATGTGCCACTTGTAAATAAAGGTTCTTGGTGGCAATTCACGCAGTTTTCTTGAAAAAGGGCATATCCCCGTTCTTCTTGAAGGGTGAATTTGTCTTGATGTCGACGCACGCGATCGTATTTGCTGTTATCACTGATAAGGCTGAGCATGAATTGTGATAGGGCGAACAAGATTCGTTTTTCATCAACTTGGGTTGTACCATAGGCTTTCTGAAAGTAATCCAAATAGGTTGTGTTTTCTTCCACCCGAGTTAATAGTTGAGGAAGGCTTAATCCCATTTCAGTGCTGTCGGTAAAAGGTGCAATAGGCATTACATCGAGATGTCGAATTCCTCCATCCCACATAAATTGTGACATCCATGCAAGGTTTATCAATGCAGGAGTATTTCGAACTCCTTTGCGTCCGTATATGCCAAAGCTCTGTGGGGTATTATGGTCGGCAAAACCATGCACTTGAGCGTGACAACTCCCACAGCTTATATTCCTGGTTAAGGAAAGATTGGGATCGTAAAACAGTTTGCGGCCCAAAGCAATATGGGCTTGGGAAAAGGGGTTTTCGGGATTTTGGTAGGTAATTGGTGGGAAATCGGCCGGGAACTCGATGGGTTTCCGCGTTTCAATTTCGGGTTCTTGACAGGCCTGAAAATTCAATAAAACCAAAATCCCCGCCCCAAAGAGACGGGGAAATTTCATTTTCTTAAGGATGTATATGATCTAAAACTACACCATCGGCGAAATTCTTCGACATATTTGTAGAAGCCTCCCCAATATTGTGAATCACATTTAAATCTCCCAATTTTACTGGGCCATGCCAAAATTTAGCGGCATTGACATTAAAGTGTAGGGTAGGACTGGCATCTGGATTTACCGATAAAATATCATTTCCAAATGGCAGTGATTTGGTATGTGAGGCGATATATGGGGCCTCATAACCCCCTAAATGATACATAAACATGCCCGTACTAGATTGTGGTGATGTTCCTTCTACACGTACGAAAATATAACCGGTAGACCAGCTCCAAAACATTCCATTTGAAGGATTTAATGCGCCACCCTGTAAGCCTGAGAAGTTCGCCAGCGAATCTACACCAATTAAAAAATCCACCTTGGTATAGTCGCCAGCGGGAACTCCCATAATACGGACCTTATTGCTGTTGGGATCTATGAGGTAATAGCTTTCAGGAACTTTATAGCTGCTGCCATCGTTCTTATGCAAGACCACATTAGAAATGTAGTATTTCAATAAATTGATTTTCAAAGTGTCCTTAGACATAGGGTGTATATAGGTTTGATCTAGGTAGAATGGAGCCATATCTATGCCCCATACATGACTAAATTCTAAATTTACCTCCCCTGTTTTAGGTGTGTTGTCTACCGGTGTATCATCTTTACAAGAAGAAAAACCGAATACAAGCGCTGTGAAAAGCGCGATGAGTATGAATTTTTGAGTGTGTTTTTTCATTTTTAGATTTTTTAGGAATTATTGAAGTTTCGTATGTAAAGGGTACGGACTCGAGCCGCCCTTAAGCTACGTGGTGATTTGGTAATTGGCATGAAACTGTACAAACAGAATTATTCCAATTGCGTAATAATGGGTTTTAATAGCACCCGCTATACAAGCGTTAACTGCTGGTATGTGGTTAAAGTTCTAGGTAAATAGAATTTTGGAAATCGTTGGCGGACGCTCTATCGGAAGGATGAATTGATTTACCGTCTTGGGAATTAAAAAGTCACAAAAATCAAAAAGGTAATGTTCGATTGGATCCTTATGATACAAATCGGCGAGAATAAATTCTGGAAGCCCAATTAACCATTGGGGGGACTGTGTATCGGTCTTTTCTGGAAGTTGGAGCTGTTTTTCAAGTACACATGAGGCTTGACAACAGTTTTTTGGATTTTCCTTTTGAACACAAACTTCAGCAATGTAATAGTCGCGATTGTGATAGAAGTTCAAAACAAACAAGGCCTGTACAATCAAATACGCATATAAGCTTCCTAAAAGGAGCCATGCACGTATTTTTCTGATGTTGGCCATGTTTTTCATCTTCCCTACAAATATAAAAGTTGGGGTGGTAATTAAAATATGATATTAGTCACTTTCGTATTTTAAATCGACTCCATATTTGCTGATGGTCTTATGGATTAATTGTTGCCTTCTGCGGGATATTCGATGATTGATGCCACAAGTTCTTGGGCAGGGTAACATAGAAGCAATATTGATGCATTGTTGGTAGCTTAAATTCTCGGGAGTAGTTTTGTAGTAATATCGAGCAGCTTCAGAAATTCCAAAAGCCCCTCTTCCCATTTCAACAACATTTACATATACTTCTAGAATCCGTGCTTTATCCCAAAGTAGTTCCATCCAGAACGTCATATAAGTTTCAAGTCCTTTACGCAACCAACTTCTGCCTTCCCAAAGGAAAATGTTTTTTGCCGTTTGTTGGCTAATGGTACTGGCGCCCCGTTTGGTTTTGCCTTTGCTATTGTGCACCATTGCTTTTTCAATGGCTGCAAAATCAAATCCGTTGTGTTCAAAGAAACGCTGATCTTCGGCGGCAATTACGGCTTTCTCAAATACATCGGGTATTTCTTTCAATTCGAGCCAAGGGCCTTTTTCAGAGCGTAATTCTCTTTGATTCCATTGTATTGAAGTTAAAGGTGGATTGATCCATTTATAGGCCAATACCGGAATCACGGGTGCAAACAGGAGCAGTATAATGATTTTTATAAGGCGAAACATAGGTCGTTTTAGAGATGTAAAAATACAACTTTGCGGATGTAGCGTTTGTTTTTTCTGAAATTCCGTTGTTGAATTGGATGTTGATTTTTTATTAAACAATTGAAATTGAATTAATTAGCGATCTTTGATTTTTTTGGCACGGTATTTGAAACAAGAGTTATCAAAACAAACTAAAAAAATATTCACATGAAAAAATTAACTTTACTTTTCGCAGTAGCTTTCGCAGTAGTTGGATCAGCAATGGCACAAAAGGCTATCCCTGGTGAACTTTTTGCACAAAACCCTGCAAATTTTAACGGTCGCCAAGTGACTATCAAAAACATTGAAATTGTTAAAGCTAGTGCAACTGGCGGAGCTACAATTGGTGGACCTGCTGGTTCTTTGAACCAAGGTGCTCCAGGTCCTGCTGGTTCTCCAACCGCTCCTGCTGCTCCTTGCAACGCTCCACGTGGTTTTTCTGAAATCAATGTGCATTTTATCGGCGCTCCTGAATACAAAGGATGTTTCTTTATGGCTGATAAAATGAAGTCTGAATTAGACCGTCAATGTGGTCATGACAATACGCCTGCTCAAATCACCTTCCGTGGTGACGCCCGCACCGGTTACAACGTTAGTTTCTACCGTTTAGGAATGTAATTCTGTAATTCTAAATATATCATTAAGTAAAAAATCCCCGATATTTCGGGGATTTTTTTGTATCCGCAAATTTCATAATTGTCGTTTGAAAGAACGGAGGTGTTTGTGCAAGTAAACGATATCGCCACATATCCGCAAATGTTACTGGTCTTAGGAATTTAAGATTTCCGAACCTGTAGCAAAGGGAATTGGACTGAAACAAAAGGTTTCAATCAAAAGCCTGTAACTCCATTAACGGTGGTGTATTTTAATACCAAGTTTTTATTGGGATAAATGCGTTTGAAAGCGCTTTGCACCATCAATGTCGCTTCGTGAAAACCACATAATATCAACTTCAATTTCCCTTCATAGGTATTGATATCACCAATGGCATAGATCCCTGGAATATTCGTACTGTAATCCAAGGTATTCACTTGAATTGCATTTTTTTCTATGCCTAAATTCCAATCTGCAATAGGGCCTAGTTTTGGACTTAATCCAAACAAGGGCAAAAAGTAATCGGCCTCGATCCAGGTTAATTCGTCTTGATTTTTAGTTTTTGCTCCAACCGCTTGTAATTGGGAATCTCCTTTTAATTCCGTTATTTCTGTATATGTCAGTAAATTAAGTTCTTTATTGGCATGGGCATCCATGATTTTCTGCACGGAATCTAAATGGCCTCTAAATTCGCCACTTCTATGAACCAAGGTAACAGAGGCGGCTATGTCCTTTAAGAACAGCGTCCAATCCAAAGCACTATCTCCTCCACCGGCAATGACTATACGCTTATCGCGGTATTTTTCCGGATTTTTTATCATATAATCCACACCTGTATTTTCGTATTGAAAAAGGTTGGGAATAGGAGGTTTACGTGGCTCGAAAACTCCTAAGCCACCGGCAATAGCGATATTAGGTGCTTTGTGTGAAATGCCAGATTCTGTAGTTACGATAAATTGTCCATCTTCAGTTTGCAAAATTTGACTCGCTTTTTCACCTAAGGTAAATCCCGGCTTAAAGGGTTCAATTTGTTTCATGAGATTATCAATTAAATCTCCAGCTAGTATTTCCGGAAATCCAGGAATATCATAAATGGGTTTTTTAGGATATATTTCGGTTAGTTGACCTCCAACTTGAGGTAAAACATCGATCAAATGGCATCGGAGTTTCAGAAGACCGGCCTCAAAAACGGTAAAGAGCCCAACAGGGCCTGCACCAATGATGATAATATCGGTTTCAATCATAGGGGCAAAAATAGGGTTATTGGGTGATTAGTAATGTGATGTATATCAGGTTTAAGCGCAATTATTTCTAAAGAATTTAACGCCTTTCTAAACCTTTCATAGTTAATTGATAATCGGAGTTCCCCAATTCGAGTGTTTGCCCCATTTTTAACAGATGTA
>JAULUW010000282.1:0-16265 GCA_032111345.1 Bacteroidia bacterium | reverse complement strand
CGTTTTGCGGAAGCAGAAAGTCGCGATCAGGGCAAACCACTTTGGTTGGCGCGGAATGAAATGATTCGGGCGGCACAAAACTTCCGTTTTTTTGCAACCGCAGCCATGCAGTTTGCCTCCGAAAGTCACGCCACTGAAAACCGCGCAATCAACTATACCTTGAGACAAGCTTTGGGCGTTGTGGGTTGTATATCGCCCTGGAATTTGCCTTTGTATTTATTTTCTTGGAAAATTGCACCGGCCTTAGCGGCAGGAAATACGGTAATTGCCAAGCCCAGTGAATTTACTTCTGCTACCGCTCATTTATTGGGGGAAGCCTGTATCAAAATTGGATTTCCAGCAGGGGTTTTGAATATTGTGAACGGCTTAGGTCCTAAAGTAGGAGAAGCAATTGTGGTACACAAGGGCATCAAGGCCATCAGTTTCACGGGTGGAACTGCCACCGGCAAGCATATTGCTTCGGTTGCGGCGCCCATGTTTAAAAAGCTCAGTTTGGAATTGGGCGGAAAGAATCCGAACATCCTTTTTGAAGATGCGGATATCGATAAAGCCATCAAAACTTCGGTGAATACGTCTTTTTTGAATCAGGGGGAAATTTGTTTGTGCGGCAGTCGGATGTTGATTCATGAATCGATTTATGAAGAAGTAAAAAATCGCATCGTTGCCGAAGCCCAAAGTTTGAAGGTGGGTAATCCGAAAGACGATCAAGTACGTGTGGGAGCGATTGTTTCGGAAGCCCATTATAATAAGGTATTGTCGTATATCGAATTGGCCAAGCAAGAAGGCGGTAAGGTGCTAACCGGAGGAATGGCTTTGCACCCCGATGGTTTTGAAAACGGATGGTTCATTGCGCCTACAGTTATTGAAGGACTTTCTTCAACCTGCAGAACGAATACAGAGGAAATATTCGGACCTGTTATTACGTTGATGCCCTTCAAAGACGATGCGGAAGCCTTGGAAATTGCCAATGCAACGGAATATGGTTTGGCTGCTACGATTTGGACCCAACACCTAACCCGGGCTCACAAAATGGCGGCAGAATTGGAATTCGGAATTGTTTGGGTGAATTGCTGGTTGCTTCGCGATTTGCGCACGCCTTTTGGAGGCGCAAAAAGTTCGGGAGTGGGCAGTGAAGGAGGTTGGGAGGCGATGCGTTTCTTCACCGAACCCAAAAACGTTTGCATTGCGCTATCCTAAAGGTTTGTCGGACTTTCTATTTACCTTTGCACCATGTTTGAAAATAGCGATCGTACCGAACTTGAGTCATTAGGGGAATTTGGCTTAATAAGCCATATTGCGGAACATTTTGAGCCGCAATTAGACAGTACCTTTTTGGGAATTGGCGACGATGCAGCACTCCTAAAATACGGAAGTAAATACATTGCCGTTAGCACCGATATGTTGGTGGAAGGGGTGCATTTTGATTTAAGTTACACGCCTTTGAAACATTTAGGGTATAAGGCGGTAACCAGTAATTTGAGCGATATCTGTGCCATGAACGCTGTGCCTACTCAGATTACAGTGTCTATTGCCTTTAGCAATCGCTTTTCTTTGGAAGCTATTGAAGAATTGTATTTGGGAATTCGCCTGGCTTGTGAGAAATACCATGTCGATTTAGTAGGGGGAGATACCAGTACTTCGAGAAGTGGCTTGCTCATTTCAGTTACAGCGATTGGCGAAGCTTCCCCCGAGAAAATAACCAAGCGTTCGGGCGCAAAGGCAGGCGATTTGTTGGTATTAACCGGTGATATTGGCGCGGCCTATATGGGTTTGCAAATCTTGGAACGCGAAAAACGCGTATTCTTGGAGCATAAAAATATGCAGCCCGATTTAGAGCCTTATGATTATATTGTGGGAAGGCAATTGAAACCAGAAGCCCGATTAGATATCATTAAAATTTTGGATGAATTGGGCATTGTTCCTACTTCTATGATGGATGTAAGCGATGGTGTTGCCAGTGAATTGCACCATTTAGGGAAAGCCTCTGGGGTAGGTTTTGATGTATATGAAGAGAAAATTCCTTTGGATCAACAAACCTTAGATACGGCATTGTTGTTCAATTTGAATCCGAGTATTGCGGCTTTAAACGGCGGCGAAGATTATGAATTGTTGTTTACAGTAGATCAAAAACACTACGATTTAATTAAAAACCACCTTGATTTTAGTATCATTGGTCATGCAACAGAGTCTGTAGGGCGCTATCAATTACAGACCCGTGCTGGGAATGCATTTGATATAAAAGCACAAGGTTGGAATCATTTAGCCAAAAATTAAAATGAGTTATAGAACGCATAATTGTGGCGCATTGCGCTTGTCGCATGCCGGAGAAACGGTAACCCTATCGGGTTGGGTATCAAAGTTAAGGCATTTAGGAAGTATGGCTTTTGTGGATTTGCGTGATCGATATGGCATTACCCAACTTTCGTTTAATGAGGATGAGAATCCGGAAATGTTGAAGTTAGCGGCAGATCTTGGTCGGGAATATGTAATTCAAATAAGCGGCCTTGTTGCGGAACGCAGCAGTAAAAATGCACAAATACCCACCGGAGAAATCGAGATAAAAGTTACGGATTTGAAGGTTTTAAACGCCTCTGCAACGCCTCCATTTACTATTGAAAATGAATCCGACGGAGGCGATGAATTGCGCATGCAATACCGATATTTAGATATCCGCCGCAATCCCGTTCGCGATAATTTGATGTTGCGACATACCCTGGCTCAGGAAATTCGCCGGTATTTATCGCAAAACGATTTCGTGGAGGTTGAAACGCCCGTATTGATAAAATCCACCCCAGAAGGAGCCCGCGATTTTGTGGTTCCAAGTCGTTTAAACCCAGGCCAATGGTATGCCTTGCCGCAAAGTCCACAAACCTTCAAGCAATTGCTGATGGTGGCGGGTATGGATCGCTACTTTCAGATTGTTAAGTGTTTCCGCGATGAGGATTTACGTGCGGATAGACAGCCTGAATTTACCCAAATAGATTGCGAATTGAGTTTTGTAGAACGCGAAGATATTTTGCAACTGTTTGAGGGAATGACACGTCATTTGTTCCAAGAAACTAAAAACATCACTTTGGGGGAATTTCCTCGAATGTCATTCGACGACGCCATGAAATATTATGGCAGCGATAAACCGGATATTCGTTTTGATATGCGTTTTGTTGCGTTAAAATCGGAAGATGGCGATTTGGTATCTGGGAAGGGATTTTCCGTTTTTGACCAAGCAGAAGCCGTAATCGCTATCAATGTAAAAGGAGCAGCGGTATATACCCGAAAGCAAATAGATGCCTTAACGGATTTTGTAAAGCGTCCTCAAATTGGCGCTACGGGCTTGATCTATTTCCGCCATGAACAGGAGGGAAGTATAAAGTCTTCAGTTGATAAATTTTACGATGCGGAAGCACTTCAGGCTTGGAGCGAGGTTTGCAATACAGAAGCTGGAGATTTGGTGCTGATGTTGGCGGGGCCTTTGTCTAAAGTGCGCAAGCAATTGAACGAATTGCGTTTGCACGTTGCGGATTTACAAGGTTTGCGCGATAAAAACACCTATGCGCCCTTATGGGTGGTAGATTTTCCCTTGTTGGAATGGGATGAGGAAAGTGCACGGTTTCATGCCATGCACCATCCATTTACAAGTCCCTTGCCACAAGATCGAGATAAAATGAAAACGGATCCAGGGGCTGTTAAGGCAAACGCCTACGATTTGGTAATCAATGGTGTTGAAATTGGAGGTGGATCTATTCGTATTCACGATCGCGAGTTGCAACAAGAAATGTTCCAACTATTAGGATTCAGTCCAGAGGAAGCGGAAGCACAGTTTGGATTTTTAATGAATGCCTTCAAGTTTGGGGCCCCTCCGCATGGGGGCATTGCCTTGGGTTTTGATCGTTTATGCAGCATGTTTGGTGGCAGCGACAGCATTCGAGATTTTATTGCCTTCCCAAAGAATAATAACGGCCGCGATGTGATGATTGATGCACCAAGTGCATTGACTACAGAGCAATTACAAATATTAGAAGCGGGTAAAGAGTAGGAATAGGGATTAGATACGTATAAAAGCGTTAGAGAGCCCCAAAATGTGCATTTTGGGGCTTTTTTTATATATTTTGAAGGCGGCGTTTTTGCAAAAACTGCAAATCAATAGAGCCAAACCGCAATAATTCGGGGTAGTAAAATGTAAGCGCCTACAATTATGGCAACGGTGGAAGCTACCAAAGTAGCTCCAGCAGCCATGTCTTTTGCATGACCGACGCCTTCATTTTTATCGGGGTGCAATACGTCTAAGGTTTTTTCGATTGCGGTATTTAGGGCTTCCGAAACAAATATCATTCCCATGGCCAGCCATAATATGGCCCATTCAAATCGGTTTAGGTGTTGGCCGTAATAATCAAGTCCAAAGCCAACAATCAACGTTAGGAACATACAGGCTACAATTATTTGAAAATTGCGTTCGGTTTGGACAAGGCGTTTAAACCCGTTTAGCGCATATCGGAAAGACTTATAAAATCGGAGCATGATGATATTCAAAAGTACATAAAATAGCGTTATGGATGGCTTCTCAGTTGAGAAGTTGAGTCAGAATAATCAGAATTACCCGCTGGCATTATAGATTTGAAGTCCGATACGGCTCCCTGTGTTAGGGACAAAAAAAGCCCCGAAATAGGGGCTTTTTAAAATGTAAGGGTGTTAATGAAAGGGTATTAAAAGGTATTGATTTTAATGCGCTTTTCAATTTCTTCTACGTCCTGACGGAACTTTTTATCGGTTTCAATAAGGTCGTTTACGGTTTGACATGCGTGAATTACGGTACTGTGGTCTCTGCCTCCAAAATAGATTCCGATATTTTTCAAAGATGCTTTGGTTAGGTCTTTGGTAAAATACATGGCAATTTGACGGGCTTGAACGATTTCGCGTTTACGGGTTTTTGATTTTACAGCTTCTACAGGAATATTGTAAAAATCGCAAACCAATTTCTGAATATAATCGATGCTGATTTCTCGGGTTGAATTTTTTACAAAATTCTTCACGATTTGCTTCGCCAGATTGATGTCTAAATGTTTTCGAGTTAAGGATCCTTGAGCTAACAAAGAAATCAAAGCCCCTTCAAGTTCCCGAATATTGGTATCAATATTATGAGCCAAATATTCCACCACGTCTTTGTGCAAGGTAATGCCATCCTGATACATTTTATTTTCAAGGATAGACACGCGTGTGTCGAAATCTGGGGTATTCAAGTCTGCAGACAATCCCCATTTGAAACGGCTTAATAAACGCTCATCCATATTTTTGAGGTCCTTTGGGGCTCTGTCACAGGTTAGGATGATTTGTTTGCCATTTTGATGTAAATGGTTGAATATTTGGAAGAATACTTCCTGAGTGCGTTCTTTCTTCGCAAAGAACTGCACATCATCAACGATTAAAACATCGAGGTATTGGTAAAAATTTACGAATTGGTTGTTATTGCCTTGACGTGCAGAGTCGATAAATTGATTGATGAATTTTTCGGCACTAACGAAGACCACCACTTTTTGTTTGTGTTGCTGTTTGATTAGATTTCCAATAGCATGGGAGAGGTGGGTTTTACCCAATCCACAGCCACCGAAAATCATTAACGGATTGAAGGCGGTACCTCCGGGGTTGTTGGCAATTGCCAAACCTGCATTGCGGGCCAATTTGTTGCAATCTCCTTCAACGAAATTATCAAAAGAGTATCGGGGATTTAATTGACTGTCGATATTCATGCGTTTCAAACCCGGAATGATAAAAGGATTTTTTATCGGGGTTTCCATGTTGATCGGCATGCCTAATTCATTGTTCACCGGTCTGGATGAATTTCCAGTGGGAAGGTTAATGGTTAGGGGTTGTCTGTCGGCGTGGTTGTTTTCAATAATGATGGAATATTCCAACTTTGCACTCGGGCCTATAACTTTTTTGAGCGTTTTGTGTAAGATTTGAACATAATGTTCTTCTAGCCATTCGTAGAAAAATTGGCTGGGAACCTGAATGGTCAAAACCTTGTTGGAGAGTCTAACGGGTTTAATCGGTTCAAACCACGTTTTGAAACTTTGTGGGTTGACGTTATCTCTGAAGATTTCGATGCATTCTTGCCATGCAGATTCGTGAGCTTTTCTTTCCATATATTCGCTTGTTCCTTAATAATCATTGTCCTGTGAATAACTAAACTTAACTGATTGATAACCAATGGGGGTAGTTATTCACATTTGAAAGTGTAAAGAAAGCGACAAAATTCCCAAAAATCCAATTTATTTCACTTGAATTTTAGGAATTTTTGACTATTGAAATTGGTATTCTCCGAACACGTTTCGCATGGTATCGGCAATTTCTCCAAGTGTGGCATGGGATTCCACCGATTCGAGAATTTTCGGCATCACGTTTTCACCGTTTTTGCAACTTTCGGATAATGAAAAAAGATTTTTTTGCACCGTTTCGGCGTCGCGTTGGTTTTTAATTTGTTGAATTTTTTCAGATTGCTGCTGGCGGATGCTGTCGTCGATTTTAAAGCTGGGCATATCGCCCGTTTCTTCTGTTTGAAATTGGTTTACTCCTACAATAATTTGTTCTTTGAGTTCCATGCTTTTTTGAAAATCGTAAGAGCTGCGTGCAATTTCCTCTTGAATCCATCCTTTTTCTACCGCTGAAACTGCCCCACCCATGGCATCAATTTCTTGCATGATTTCTTTCGCCTTTAGAATCATGGTCTCGGTTAATTCTTCTACATAATAACTACCGCCTAAAGGATCTACGGTATTGACAACGCCGCTTTCGAATCCAATAATTTGTTGGGTGCGCAAAGCGATACGAGCCGCTTTTTCGGTAGGTAGATTTAAGGCTTCATCGAAACCATTGGTATGCAAACTTTGTGTGCCCCCTAAAACGGCTGCCAAAGCCTGAATCGTAACCCGGGTAATGTTGTTTTCAGGTTGTTGTGCCGTTAGGGTACTTCCCCCAGTTTGGGTATGGAAACGACACATAAGGGCTCGTGGATCTGTAGCGCCCAAATCTTTCATGATGTGGGCCCAAAGGACACGTGCCGCTCTGAATTTTGCAATTTCTTCGAAGAAATCGTTGTGCGCATTGAAGAAAAACGATAATCGCTGTCCGAAAATATTGATATCCAGTCCTTTTTCAAGAGCACTTTCCACATACGCCTTGCCGTTGGCCAGGGTAAATGCCAATTCTTGTACGGCCGTGCTGCCTGCTTCGCGGATGTGATACCCGCTGATGCTGATGGTATTCCATTTAGGAAGTTCTTTGCTGCACCATTCAAATATATCGGTGATGATGCGCATGCTGGGGCGCACCGGATAAATATACGTTCCGCGAGCGGCGTATTCTTTTAACAAATCATTTTGAATAGTTCCCCCAATTTTCGATAGGTCGGCACCTTGTTTTTTTGCCAAAGCCACATACATACTTAATAAGGTACTCGCGGTGGCATTGATGGTCATGCTGGTGGTAACCTGTTCCAAAGAGATCCCTTTAAATAGGGTATCCATATCAGCAAGTGTGTCGATGGCGACACCCACTTTCCCTACTTCGCCTTCGCTCATGTAATGGTCGGAATCGTAACCTATTTGCGTGGGTAAATCAAAAGCGACCGACAATCCTGTGGTGCCTTGATTAAGCAGATAATGATAGCGTTTATTGCTTTCTTCAGCAGTGCTAAAGCCAGCGTATTGGCGCATGGTCCACAATCGACCGCGATACATGTCGGGGCGTATGCCTCGCTTAAAGGGGAAATTTCCCGCAGAAGAATTTTCGGTATTGGAACCGGTATAGATTTCGTTAATTTCGATGCCGCTGCTGTTCTTTTTCATGATAAATAGGGGTATTTTTAATTAAAAAGTAACTCAATTTCAGACCGTATCATTTGCAATCCTTTTTCGTGAGGGATTTCTCCGGTGTCTTGCATTTTGATGATGAGGGCGCCAAAAAAATCTGCCTTGTTGGCGTTTTCAGGAAGCGTTTTTTCGGTTGTTTTAAGGAATATCAGTGTTTGCTCCTTTACGATTTTTAGGGTTGTCCACGTTTGCGCGCTTACATACACTTGTTGTGAAAGGTTGTAATTGAATTCTTCATTGATGGCATGTTGCATCATTTCGGAAATTTGGGCAGGACTTCCAGCGGATTTGGTGAATTTATGGATGAGCGAAGGCACGCTGTTGCGTTCCAAAAGCAAGGCCAACCTTTCGTAGGCAGCCATTTTTAATTTGGCAAAATCTTTATTGTTTTGACGGATGATTTCTGCGCGCAAGGTTTTTTCTAAGTTTCTAGACATGCTTTTCATAACCACATACGCCGAAACGATGATCAATACTCCGGTAATGATAACCAAGGATAAACTGAGGATAAGCTGGCTTTCCATATAAATTTTCGACAAAGATAGGCCGTTTAACGCACAACCGAAGGCGTGAAGGGTTATGGGTTCGACGAATTGCCTTAAATTTGTAAATATGGAGTCCATCATAGAAAATCAAGAGATCAAAACCCAGTTGGAATTGCCCCCCGTAGGTTTTACTGCTTCAGCATTGCAGGAATTGCATCGCTTATATAAGGAATTGGAAGTTTCTGAAGATTCTGTTTTGCGCATTGGTGTAAAAGGAGGCGGATGTTCGGGATTGAGTTATTTATTGGCGTTTGATAAAAGGGAGCCAGACGATACCCATTATGAAATAGAGGGGATACCCGTGTCCATGAAAAAAGCACATGTTATGTATGTTTTGGGTATGGAAGTTGATTGGGAAACGGGTTTGAATAACCGTGGTTTTTCATTTAACAACCCAAATGCATCCGAAACCTGTGGTTGCGGTCAATCCTTTTCAGCCTAACGCACTTGTCGGTTCTTGTTGAACATATCCGGCAAGGTGTTTCCTCGCTGAAATCACACCGCCTAAGAGCGGTTATTACCGCTTCCATCATCGCTATCGGTATTACCGCTTTGGTAGGAATTTTAACGTCTATCGATGCAATGGGCAATGCCATCACCAAAACGATGACGCGTTTTGGGGCGCGGAGTTTTACCATTAGTAATGCCATTTCGGTTTCGCAATACGGGAAACGAAATTCCTATGCTGAATTAACCTACGACCAAGCCCAACAGTTCAAAGAACTTTTCGATAATCCGGCTACCGTTTCATTTGCCATTAATGCCGGTTTCAACTCGAGGTTGCGGGCAAAAAGCGCCGAAACCAATCCGAATATTCGCGTTTTAGGGGTAGACGAAAATTATTTGAGTGTTTCTAGTTTTGAATTATCTGGGGGAAGAAATTTCACAGCGGAGGATATTCATTTAGGAATGCCCTGGGTTATTTTAGGCTCTGATGTGGTAATCCAATTATTTGGTGCCGATGCCCCCAAGGGAGCCAGTGTGGGTCAAGAAGTATCCATAGACGGTGTTCCCTTTAGGGTAATTGGGGAATTGGATAAAAAAGGCTCCAGTATGGGCATGTCTGGGGGGGACCGTCAAGTATTTATTGGAATCCAAAAAGCACGGCAAGTATTTACGCAAGCACAGAATAATGTAAATATTACTGTTTTATCTCCTGATGTAGAAAATATGGATGCGGATATGATTCAGGCGCAAAATGTATTGCGACGTATACGTAGATTACGTCCTACCGATCCACCGGATTTTTCCCTAACGCGCAGCGATTCCTTGGCGAATGATGTTAAAAGTCAATTGTCGATGGTTTCAGGTGTTGGGGTGCTTATCGGTATTATAACATTATTGGGAGCTGCGGTAAGTTTAATGAATATCATGTTGGTATCGGTAACAGAAAGAACCAAAGAAATTGGGCTCAGGAAGTCATTGGGCGCTACTTCGGTGGGTATCCGCAACCAATTTTTGGTAGAAGCGCTGGTAATTTGTCAGATTGGCGGTGTAGCCGGAATTATTTTAGGAATCACCCTAGGAAATATCGTAGGGTTTTTCTTAGGCAGTGGATTCATTGCTCCGTGGTTTTGGATCATAGTAGCTCTGTTAGTTTCGCTTTTTGTTGGATTGGTAGCAGGAATTTATCCTGCCAATAAAGCGGCTAAACTAAATCCTATTGAAGCCTTGCGGCACGATGGATAAACTAGTGTTTGAAATCTAGCAAAAGGGTTCCATCTCGTTCGTAATAAATCGGTATTTCATTATTCAGATTGAGTAAAATACCGAAGAGTCCATTGTATATATTTTGATTATATCCCTCATCGGAGTTTTGTGAAATGGTATTTTTCCACTGTTCGGGTAAGGAATTATAGTTGGGGAAATGGGTCCTAATCCCATACTCACTATCGATGCGATAGGTTTGAAAAAAACTTATTCCTGTGTTTTCCGGTTGGGGAGTTTTTGATTCTATAAAGAGTCCCATTTCCTCGCCCTCATCAAATATTTTCAGTTCCGTATTTGCACCAAATGTTATTAATGGTTTTCCAGTAAGGCTCTTAATTGTCTGTATGTTCGATCTCTTTTCGTTTAACAGGATTAAACGCTCGGAGGCAAAAACACCGGCTGTCGTACCTAAATTGGGATCTACCAACCATTCTTGGTTTTTTAAATTCCAAATACCCACACGGCCAGAATCGGTATAAATCCACAATAAATCATCTAAATACGCAAAAGTTGTATCAGGATTATAATAAATTTCTTCTAGTTTATAAAAGTAACTATATAAATTAATGGATTGACTTATATCTTCGTTTAAACTTCGGTTGTAAAGGAGGTGTTTGGATGTACGGAATTGGGTAAATTGGGAGGCAATGCTGTCCATATACATCCATTCGTTTGGACCCATTTTCGTTAGGTAGACTTCTTTGCCCGTTTTAAATATAAAGGGGATTTGATCGTCGTTTAACAGCGCAGTAAGGTTCATTCCTTTAAATCTAGAAACACATTCGCTTGTAAAGGAACCCGAATAATTGCCTTTTTTTACAAAATTCCCTTTGTAGAAAACCCAAAATACACCCAATCTATCGTTATAAATAATATCGGTATTCAGTTTTGCTGCATTCAGATTTAGATGCTCATAATTAAAGTCACCGTCATCATTTAATAGGGGATGATAAAACTCGTAATCGAATATGGAATCCGACGCAATACGCTGGGGTTGAAGTGCGTTTGAATTGGTACGACTCCCCAGAGGTATTAAAACAATATGGTTGGAAGTATCCTGAGCCAAGATGTTTCCCGTTGGTGCAAGTGCATCTTTTATTTTTTTGAACTCCTGGGAGGGAACGCCTATGATTTTTGAACGATTAGAATTCAACGGTGTGAAAATCAGTGCGGGTTCTATTTCCAAGTCTATTTCCGAATCTAAGTTCCAAATTTCCGATTCGACAATGTTTTGGTTAAAGGATCTGCCTTGATAGTCAAAAAAGTATAGCACATCGTTGAATTCTAAGCCGAAATAGTTTTGGGTACAGTGAGAAATTCGGCAATTTTCAATCGATAAACCCAAGTCTTTAGATGAAAATATGTTCGAGGATTTTCCGGAACAAACGAGTTTTGTTGCTTTTATATCAATATAAACACTTTGATTTTTCCTTTTGTCGTATGCAAATGTTTTTACCGGCACCCATTTTTTTGTGTCAAAATCCAACCAAAACTGCGCATGGGAACTTTGTTTGCCTTCGTAGTCGCTTTCTAAAAACACGCCATTTTCCAATTGAACGAACCTAGAGAAGTTGCTTTTTGGGGTATTGAGTACAAAGTTTTCTGTATTGTTATACAGGCACATTTGCTTTTGCGTATTTTGATATATGAAACTCGGTTTTTCTTGATTTCGCAGAAATCTTCCCATCAGAATTTTAGGGAAATAACCTTTTTGAGGATGAAAAAGCGCAATGTTATCCGCTTCTTTTTTATCAAACCGTATAATTTTTACCCAATCTTTTTTGATTGTAAATTCTTCGACTCCCAATGTTTCATTCACAATATTGCCGTTTTCAGAAATTGCCACAAATCGATTCTTCTTGGTGTTTTTTTCGGAGCCCAGAATAAAACAGTAATATTTTTGGTGTTCGTCGGTCTGAAGTATTTGGATATTTTTTGGGAAATAATCGTTCGTTTCTATATCATACACGGAGTTAGGGGAGGTAAAAAGCAGTTTCCCCAAAGAATTATAAATTTCCAGTTTGGACTTTTTGCCATTTTTAATTTCGTTAACAAAATACAAAAAACCGTTTCGATCGGATTTATATACAAGATTTTGAGCAATAATTTGGCCCGTTGAGTCAATGAGCATTGTTTGATTGGGCACAAAATCCAGATTATAATTATAATTCGATAGGAGCGTAGTTCCACGTATTTCGCGGAATTCATGGGCGAAGCCACTTGCAATTCGATTGCCTCGTTGGTACAGGTCATAATGAGCCTCTTCGGCAGAGGAATTGTTGATTTGCACTTGGATAAACCCATTTCCGATAATATGCAAGTTGTCGGCCGAGTTGGAAAGTTGAAAAATACGTTCTCCCTTGGTATTAATAACCGATAAGACCTCTTCATTTTCGAATTGAACGATGGCTAAGCCGCATTTTTCGAAGGGGTAAGCGAGGTTGAATTTTTGGCTAGTAATTTGACTTCCCGTGGATTGGTCTCTGTAAATGTAAACTGGATTTATAAACGAATCGTTTTCGTAAGCTGCCAGGATTTCTGCAAAGGCGATCCATAAAAGAAAAAAGAGGCTATTTTTAGCGGATTGATAATTAAGACGGTAAAGGGCAATTGGATTTGAAGGGAAATAACGTAAAAAAGAATTGCACATGAACCAAAATTAAAGATAATTTTCCATGTGCAATTCCTATGCGTATTAAATTAATGAGATCTGGGTATAATTTATGCCAAGAATGGCAACTTCGTTACGATTGATTTTAGCAATTTGCCACGTACTTCAATATAAATCTCGCTGCCGACTTTGGAATTTTCAGCGCTTACATAACCCATACCGATGGCTTTGCTTAAAGTTGGACTCATGGTTCCGCTGGTAACTTCACCGATTACGGTTCCATCTGCGGTGCAGATAGGATAATGTTGACGGGGAATTCCACGATCTTCCAAAACAAAGCCCACCAATTTTTTGCTGGGTTTGTTTTCCTTGATTTGTAAATGGTATTCGGCATTATTGAAGGGATTATTGAATTTGGTAATCCAACCCAATCCGGCTTCAATTGGGGATGTGGTATCGTTGATATCGTTTCCGTATAAACAGAATCCTTTTTCTAAGCGCAAGGTATCGCGAGCACCCAAACCGCAAGGCATGATATCGAATTCTTTACCTGCTTCAAAAACGGCGTTCCATACGGCTTCCGCATCTTTGTTGGCAATGTATAATTCAAAACCACCCGCACCTGTATATCCGGTATTGGAAATAATAGCGTCAATTCCAGCAATTTTTCCTTCCTCGAATTGGTAATAAGGGATATTACCCAGATTGGTTTCGGTTATTTTTTGGATTGCCTTATGGGCGTTAGGACCTTGAACTGCTAATAAGGAGAAATCGTCGGAATAATTGGTGATTTCCGCACCAAATTTCTGGTTGATTTCATGCATCCAATTGAGGTCTTTTTCAATGTTTGATGCGTTGATTACCAAGAAATATTTTTCAGCGGAAAAACGGTACACCAATAAGTCGTCTACTATGCCGCCATCGTGATTTGGCATACAGGAGTATTGTACTTTGCCATCTACGAGGGAGCTTACGTCGTTACTCGTTAGGAATTCCACAAATGCATAGGCATTAGGACCTGTAACGAAAACTTCCCCCATGTGACTCACATCGAAAACACCTACACTGTTTCGAACAGCATGATGCTCTTGAATGAGGTTGGTGTAAAGCACAGGCATATCATAACCCGCAAACGGAACCATTTTAGCGCCCAAACTGCGGTGAAGTTCGGTTAATGCGGTGGATTTTAGCAATTCTCCTTGTGTCATATTACAAAGGTACGAAAAACACATGAGGCTAGCGCAAGCGCTAGCCTCAAAGGAATATTTCAGTTTAGTGGGATTATTTTACACGATAAGGGAAGGTAACTTCGACATCGGTTTCTCCAATGGCACAAGATCCATTTTTAATGCCTGGTTGGTGTTTCAAAGAAAGGGTGATTCCGCCATCGTGGGCAAACAAACCTTTCCAGGTACTTTCCAAGCCTAATTCCAAATTATTGGCATCTTTGTCGGTGCGATTGATTTCCAAATGAATAACCGTGGCGGTGCTGGTATTCGTAAAACATACCAGATGATCGACCGCTTCGGCGCTGATTTCAGGATTAATGGGATCCATTTTTCCGTGGTGCATGTGGTAGAAATGAGCTTTGACTGCATAAATGGAATCCTGAACCATAAAAATGGTATCGGGTAAGATTGGGTCATTGCCGCCTATACCGTCTTCATCGCTCCAAGTAACGAAGAAATTTGCCGTTGAATCGCTGGGATGTTGAAATTCGAGGCGCACTGCATTGATCAATTCTCCCTCGTCGTGTTTGTGATCATCGTCGTCGTGATCGTGGTCGTCGCATGCATTGAATAGGACACTGCTCCCAAGGATAAGTGACCAAAGGATTGGTTTTTTAAAATTGAATTTCATACTTTTATAGATTTGTGATTTGTTTTTTGTCGGATGGTTTCGTTTTTGATTGGATGTTAATTGTTGTAATTTTAAAAGTTCGGATTAAGAGGAGATTTTTTCATTCGTCTTCGTGTTTTTTTTCTGAATGATCTCGATGGTGGTGGATGTTAAAGCGCATCTGTATGCTGAGATTTCGGCCGGCTTGAGGCGTGAAATAGCGGAATCGGTCGAGATAGTCTCGGTAAGTGGTATTGAAAACATTCTGAATACCCGCGGTCAATTGTACATCGAAGCCTTTTAAATGAAAGGGTCTATGCACCCACAGGTCGCTTAATAAATACCCTTTTGGGGGAGGCATTAAATCGGTTCCAGGGGTATAAAAAGGCATTTGTGCCAACGCAGTTTGGTTCCATGAGATCGTCCAGTTGTGTAAGTGGTGTTCCCATTTTAATTGGGCACTTGGGGCGGGAATTTGGGTAGGGTAGCGGGCAGGTTCCCAAATTCTGCCCCATACCGCATCCAATTGAAGTTCAAGATTGCCATTTTTATAAGGAACCATGATTAAGGCATTCACGCCCCCTAAAGTACTGGGAAGCGATTCATATATATAATGGGGAAAGGCACCTCTTATTGTGAGTAACGGGAGGGTTTGGGGATTCAGATGGATATAGTTTTCGGCGTGTAATACGTAAACATTGGTTCTCCAGGCAAAGGATTTATTCCGATATTGATGTTCCCAGTCGAGTTTAAGTCCTCGTTCCATGGGCAATGTAGGATTTCCTTGTTCGTAACTGGCACTGCCATGATGCACGCCTGAACTGAATCTTTCATTAACAGAAGGAGCCCTTTGCCCGATAGAGGCGTGCCATTCGTTCTTATGCAGCCCACTTTTATAAAGGAGCGAGTAAGCAGCCGAGATACCTGCGAAATTTTCAAATATGGATTCGGTTTTTATTTGGGTATTTCGCCAAATTTTATCGTAACGAAGGGTGAAATGGTGTTCCAAGGAACTCAGGCGGCTGGGCAATTGGGTGCTTAAATACGCACCGAAATCATGACCCTTGTAGGCAGGAGCCAAATAAAATCCGCCCCAATCCTGATTCCTAAATTCATGTTGTAAGCCTATATCCGCATTTAAATTTCCTATGGAAAGGGACTTTTGTATAGAACTTTGGATGCTGTGGACCCAAATATTTAATTGCGGAAAATCAAGTTGGGAATTGCGATGTGGGTCAAATTCTTTACGTTGATTGCGTTGGTAGCCCATCTTATAAGAAAATCCTTTAGGGTTTTGAGGCACGCGTTCCCAGCTAATTCGGGTGTGCACTGCTTCTTGCCTAGGGAGGGAAATTGCACGCAGAGGCTGTTCTATTAAAAGCAGCGGGATCGGTGCGTTTATGGCATTAAGCAGATCACTGGTATTGCCGATATGACTTCCTTGATAAATTCCCCCGATAAAATTGAAGTAGGAAGCATCTATATGGTGCACCGCATTTTTGGAGGGGTAAGAAAAGCCGCTGTATATACTGGTTTCGCGGTAGCCTGTATTGGGTAAAACGCCTCCAGGAATGGCATAATCTGCCGCATTTTGATATTGTGCACTGAAATAAAGGCCTTCGTTTTCGCGAGAACCCCCATGTAAATATTGGATTCCATTCTGCCAAGTGCTTCCATTGCGTTGGTAGCCCGAAATAA
>JAULUW010000281.1:0-7781 GCA_032111345.1 Bacteroidia bacterium | reverse complement strand
AAACGATCATTCCTTCGATCAACAAATGGGGAATTTTCTCCATTAGGTAACGGTCTTTAAACGTTCCAGGCTCACTTTCATCGGCATTACACAATAAATGTCGGGGTACACCTTCTGGTTTTGCCAAAAAGCTCCATTTCATTCCTGTTGGAAAACCTGCTCCGCCGCGACCCCTTAATCCTGATTTTTTTACTTCTTCAACGATTTCATCAGGCGTCATTTTCTTAAGGGCTTTTTCGACCGAACGATAGCCACCGTTCTTGCGATACACATCATAGGAACGGATTCCTTCAATGTGGTCGTTTTCTAATAATAGCTTTCTAGTCATTGCTCAATCCCATATAATTTGCCACCGGCTTTTGGCGGTACATTTCGATTAACTCGTCCACTTTTGCTTCTGTTAAATGCTCGTGAAACTTTTCACCCGCCTGAAGCATGGGTGCATATCCACAGGCGCCTAAACATTCAACCGCCTTAAGGGTAAATATTCCATCGGGAGTCGTTTCACCCTCTTTGATTTGCAATTTTTTTTCGATGTAGGAAATTATCGATTCTGCTCCTTCGATCATGCAAGGCCCTGTGCGACAAACTTCAAGTTTTACTTTACCTATTTTTGCGGTATCGTACATACTGTAGAATGTGGCTACCTCATATACTTCGATTGGTTGAATGTGCAACAAACGTGCTACATAATCCATCGCTTCAACCGATAAATATCCCCAATGTGCTTGGGCTAAATGCAAAACACGCAATAAAGCACTTTTCTGTTTTCCTTCTGGAAACATATTAACAATCCGTTGTACTTCATCGAGAAGTTCTCTGGGGAATTCTAATGTTGATGTTACTTTTTCCTCACTCATAATATTAGGCATCTAGTTCACCTGCAATAACGTTTAGACTACTCAAAGTTAAAATGGCGTCGCTTAACAAGGAGCCTTTGATCATTTCGGGATATGCTTGATAGTAAATAAAGCAGGGTCTGCGGAAATGCAAGCGGTACGGAGTTCGTCCTCCATCGGATACCAAATAATAACCGAGTTCGCCATTACCCCCTTCTACCGAATGGTACACTTCTCCCTTTGGAATTGGTGTTTCTCCCATTACTATTTTAAAATGATAAATTAGGGCTTCCATGCTGGAATACACATCTTCTTTTGGAGGCAAATAAAAACTTGGGATATCGGCATGGTAATCACCTTCAGGCATATTTTCCAATGCTTGGGTAATGATTTTTAAAGACTCACGAATTTCTTGTTGACGCACCATGAATCGGTCGTACGTATCGCCATCATTTCCAACTGGAATATTGAAATCGAAATCTTCATAAGAAGAATAAGGCTTCATCACTCGGACGTCGTAATCTACTCCAGCCGCTCTCAAATTTGGACCTGCAAAGGAATAGTTCAATGCGCGTTCTGCAGAAATCGGACCTGCACCAATCGTACGATCCATAAAAATCCTATTACGCTCCAATAATGCACCAAATTCATCGAATTTTTTTGGGAATTCTTTCAAAAACGCCCGCAATTTACTAATGAATTCTTTGTTAAAATCGCGATCAAAACCTCCTATTCTTCCTAAATTGGTCGTTAATCGAGCGCCACAAATTTCTTCATAAATATCATAGATTTTTTCACGTTCTTGGAACATATACGTAAAACCCGTTAAGGCTCCAGTATCTACTCCAATTACCGAGTTACAAACCAAATGGTCCGCAATTCGGGCAAGTTCCATAACGATAACCCGCATATAATCCACCCGTTTTGGCATTTCTGCACCAATAAGTTTTTCAACCGTCATGTGCCAACCAATATTATTAATGGGTGAAGAACAATAATTGAGACGATCGTTTATTGGGGTAATTTGTTTATAATGAAGTCTCTCAGATAATTTTTCAAAAGCCCTATGGATATAACCAACGGTTTGTTCCGCGCTGAGAATGCGCTCACCGTCGATTTGTAGGATATTTTGAAAAATACCGTGTGTTGCGGGATGGGTAGGTCCAAGATTTAGGGTTGCAATTTCACCATCGATGGTTTCGGTGCTTGCTAAAACCGCATTTTTGTTTTGTAATTCTAGTTCACTCATCTTCCAAAAAAAGTATCGTCTTTATCTACTCGAGTTTCGTCTTCTAATGCGTATTCTTTTTTCATGGGGTGATAATCCATGTCATCTACATTTAGTATCCGAGATAAATTTGGATGTCCGTCAAACAGAATTCCAAAGAAATCAAAAGTTTCGCGTTCCATCCAATTTGCGCTTGAAAATAAATCCGTAACAGTCGGAATGTGCATATTGTCTTGACTTAAATTAACTTTAAGACGGAAACGTACATTTTCAGAAAGGTTATGGATATGATAAACTACTTGGAATTCAGCACCCGGATTTTCAGGATAATGACTTCCCGTTAAATCCGTTAAGAAAATAAATCCTTCAGACTTCAGGTAAGCCATGGCCGCATGAATATCAGTTACCGAAAAAGTAAAGTTATGTTCCTTATAAATATCCAATTCATACTTAGAATCGGCAAATTGGGACAACAAGGATTCTTGTATTTGTGTAGAAAATTGGCTCATTGCTGATTTATTGAATATTATAACTTTCTAACATTTTACGGTATTCCGGGCTATCTCGACGGCGTAAACTTTCGTTGCGCGCAAGTTCCTGTATTTTAAGAATTCCTTCTATAATTTGTTCGGGACGAGGAGGACAACCCGGAACATAAACATCCACCGGAATTACATGGTCAATTCCTTGCAAAACAGAATAGGTGTCAAAAATACCCCCGCTTGAAGCGCAAGCGCCCACACTTAAAACCCATTTAGGCTCAGCCATTTGATCGTATACCTGCTTTAATACGGGTCCTAATTTCTTAGAAATGGTTCCTGCTACGATTAAAAGGTCAGATTGACGTGGACTAAAGCTCATCCGTTCAGAACCGAATCGAGCTAAATCGTAATTGGCTCCCATGGTTGCCATAAATTCTATACCACAACAAGATGTTGCAAAAGGCAAAGGCCAAAGCGAATTCGCACGAGCCATACCAATTACCTTATCGAAAGAGGTGGCAAAAAAGCCTTGTCCTTCAATTCCTTCTGGTGCACCTACAATTTTTACCATATTTTCTTAATTAACGCTCCCATTCAAGGGCGCCTTTTTTCCAAACATAAATGAAACCGGCCAAAAAGAAACCTACAAACGATAAAACCGCAAAAAAACCTTCCCAACCCATTTCTTTGAAGTTAACTGCATAGGGATAAAAAAAGATTACCTCTACATCGAACAAAACAAACAGAATAGCGGATAAAAAGTACTTTACAGAAACCGGGAAACGCGCATCGCCTTGGCTTTCGATACCACATTCAAAAACCTCAACTTTTTGCTGAGTCTTTTTCTTAGGACCTAGAAGTTGGGAAAGGAACAATGCCAAAACGACAAAGCCGATCGAAAATGCCAACTGTATTAAAATGGGTAAATAACTTTCTGGTGTGCTCATACTCGAAGCAAAAATAAGATAACCTATTGGATGAATTGTTGAACATCTCGATAAAACTTCATTTTTTTTGTCAATATTAGATACATTTGAGATATAAATTAGACACATGAAAAAAACAACCTTATCGATTCTCTTGCCTTCAATGGCGCTAATTGCTTTATTTTCATTGAGTAGCAGCTCAAATGGACCTGGAGGAAACAAAACAGGTGCACCTGGATCCTCTGGCAATTGCAGCTCTTGTCACGGAACTGCATCGGATCCCGCCGCAATTGTTAAAATCAAAATTACCGATAACGGCAACCCTGTAACAAATTATGTTGCGGGAAAAACCTACGATCTTGAATTGAACATTAGCGCTGCTTCTAGTAAGAAAGGCTTTCAACTTTCAGCCGTAAACGATAAAAACAGTGCTGCAGGAACGCTGAGCAATAACAGCTCCGGTACTACCATTTACACATCAGGCACACAGCAAATTTGGGGACATAGTGCGGTTGGCTCTGGTGTATGGACCGCAAAGTGGACAGCTCCAGCAACCAATACAGGTTCTGTGATTTTTTATGTTGCGGCCGTTTTTGCGGATGGTAATGGGAACAATTCTGGTGATAAATTCCATGCCTACAATATGGAAATCACAGAAGAAATGACCAATCAATCTGAAAAATTGAATGCAAATAGGGTGAAATTAGTTCAGAACCCGGTGAACGAAACTTTACAACTTAACGGTGTTGTGAAAGCGGGTTATATTTGGAATTCACAAGGTCAATTGATACATAGTTTCCAACAAAACGACCAATGCAATATTCAAAATCTTGTACCCGGTGTGTACCATTTGAATCTCATACACGCAGATGGTACTAGGAATGCCACTCGATTTGTGAAGCAATAACTTTAATCTTCAACGCTTGGCTTTTCTGTGCTCCAATTCATCAAGCTTTTTTTGGAAAAGCCGAGCGTTTACCAAATGATCTTTGTAATGACGGGTAAATGCGTGATACCCGCTTAAGTCACTTTTAGCGCAAAAATACAAATAGGGATGTTCTGTGTAATTCAATACTGCTTCGATGGCCGCTTTAGAGGGCAAGCAAATAGGCCCGGGAGGTAATCCTTTATTTATATATGTGTTGTATGGAGACTCTATTTTCATGTCTTTTTTATACACTCTCCCACCCTTGCCTTTAATAAAGACTAGTGTTGGATCTGCCCCTAAATACATGTTAATTCTGAACCGATTGATATAAACTCCCGCTATTTTTTCATATTCGGCGGTTTTAAGACTTTCTTTCTGAACAATACTGGCAATCGCCGTAGCTTCATTTATATCCAATTTTTGATTGCGCAATTTTGCTTTTCTGTCGGTATTCCAGAAAAGGAGTTGCTCGTTCTTCATGCGTTCAAAAAAGTCGGTTATTTCCGTATTTCTTGAAAAATTATAGGTATTGGGTATAATTAAAGTGGGCCAAGTGTAGGAATTAACATCAAATTGGCTCCAAAATGAATCATCTTTCCATATTGCCTCCAGGTCTTCCTCTTCTATATCGAAATTTTTCAACAAAATGCGCTGGAGTTCCGTAATGTAAATACCGGGTGGAATTACGATGTTAACTGTTTGATTCCTGTTGATTCTCAACAAGCGGATAATACTGTAAACACTTGCATTAGGAGGAATTACAAAACGCGATGTTTGTATGTTATACCCTACTTTTCCGGCCCAATACGCCATTCCCTTAGGCAAAGCGATGTCAAACTCCTTTTTGAAATACCCGTTAAATTCGGTTTCCGTCCATGATTTTTTAACACGAATTTCAGCTGCTTGTATATTGGAGCTTGTTTGAAAAAACAACAATAAAAAAATCACCAAGAAAAATGAGCCCAATATGAGGGAAGTAATTTGAATAAAACGTTTCATTTAGGATTTTGCTCGACAAAAATGAGAAATTTATCATGTATTTTAATCATATTCGGCTTAATGTGGGAATCTATCTTATTTTTGTCAGGTGAAAATTGCCTTAATTGGATATGGAAAGATGGGTAAAACCATCGAATCCTTATCTGCCAAAATGGATTTTGTTGTAACGGAAATTTACGATGAAAATAATCCATTCATAGAATCCACCGAATCAAATGCAGACGTTGCCATTGATTTCACCCTACCAGAACTTGCCGCCAAACATATTCAACATGCTGTAAATATCCAACTTCCTATCGTTGTCGGAACAACCGGCTGGTACTCAGAATTTGAATCTGTAAAAAAACATGTTGAAACCCAAAAGGGCTCCCTTTTTTATGCCACGAACTTTTCAATTGGTGTGAATATATTCTTCGCTTTAAACAAAGCACTTTCGAAATGGATGAATTCCCAAGATAGTTATCGCGTAAGCATGGAAGAAATTCACCATACAGAAAAAAAGGACGCGCCTTCCGGCACTGCAATTACCTTGGCGGAAATTTCCCTTTCTCAAATGGATCGCTTAGATTCGTATCATTTGGTAGATTCGAATTCGCAGGTGGATACTCCCATCAACGACGCGTCTTTGCCCATACATGCGGTACGCGAACCTCATGTTCCCGGAACACACACCCTTACTTTTGAAAATGATATTGATAAAATCGAAATCACCCACGAGGCAAAAGGGCGTTTGGGATTTGCACAAGGTGCTGTAGAAGCAGCTCGGTTTTTAAAAGGTAAAAATGGCGTTTTTACCATGTCTGATTTATTAAAGTTTTAATTAAAATGAATAGCTATAACGTACAAATTTTCATTGTTATATGGACAGTGGCTTTCTTGCTCACTCGTTTGGGATTGTCAAGAATGTTTAAACTTGGTGGTTTGAATCCAATTCTAGCATGGATACCTATATTAAATTGGTGGTATTGGATCCAATTGGTAGGCCGACCTAAATGGTATATGGTTGGAATGGTAATTCCTGGAGTAAATATTCTTTTCAGTTTTAATATTAAACTGGACTTATTAAGGAGCTTTGGTAAAAATAAGTTTGGCGAACAATTCGCAGGAATTGTACTCACTTTTGCCTATTTCCCTTATTTATTTTTCGATAAATCCTTACAATTTGTAGGTCAAGCGGCTAATGCCGACTTTAAAGAAAAATACATCCCAAAAACGGGAGGGGGTAGAGAATGGGCCGATGCCCTTTTGTTTGCCGCTTATGTGGCTGGTGGTATGCGCGCTTTGTATTTTGACTTATATCAAATACCCACCCCATCTATGGAATCCAATTTAATGGTTGGAGATTATTTAGTGGTAAGTCGCACCAATATTGGTATGCGTATACCCTTGACACCCATTTCTGTACCCGTTTTGGCACCCAAAGAAATTGCAGGAATGAAGGCATATTCTGAAATTATCGAATTGCCGTATATGCGCCTGCCGGGTTGGTACACCATTAAAAATAACGATGTCATTGTATTTAACTGGCCTGCAGACGAAGGTTTTCCAATAGATAAAAAAGACAATTATGTAAAACGTTGCGTTGGTATACCGGGGGATGAACTAGAAATTAAGCGGGGCGACGTATATATTAATGGCAAAATACTTCCCAAAGTAGACAAGCAACAAAAACGCTATTTATTGATGATGAAGGATTACATTTCCCAAGAGTTCTTATTGGAAAATGAATTGGGAGACTTTACAATTCCTTATCGCGTGGCACCGGAAATATTACGCGCTACGGAAGCTCAAGGACAGCGCCTTAGCCCTTATCATATCTACACTTGGCCTGAAAATGTTGAAAAGATTCGTAAAAATCCATCGGTAGCGGCTGTTTTTGAAGATGTAATCGACGAAGGTTATGACAGGCATTTGTTCCCTGACACGAATAGCACTTCATTTTTAAAACACAAATGGGACCTGAATAACTATGGACCTATTCATCTTCCTAAAAGAGGAGAAACCGTAGTTTTGAATAAATCTAATTGGGATTGGTACAAAGCCGCGATTAATATTTACGAAGAAGCGAACATCGAGGAAATTGGAGGTCGCTTTTTTAGAAACTCAGGTGCAGAGGAAGTTAAAGAATACACGTTTAAATTTGGTTATTACTGGATGATGGGGGACAATCGATTTAACAGTTCCGATTCAAGATATTGGGGATATGTGCCTGAAAATCATATATTAGGAAAGCCCTTGTTTACCTTCTTTTCCCTAAAGAAAGTAATTGGAATCAATGAAATTGGTGAACCCTTAATTCAAGGAAATACCATGATGTACGATACCAAAGGGGTTCGTTGGGAAAAAATATTTAAAAGTATTAAGTAATTTAAGAAGGTG
>JAULUW010000280.1:0-5969 GCA_032111345.1 Bacteroidia bacterium | reverse complement strand
TTTGAATCGCATGCTTAAGGACGATAAGAATTTAGAATACAAAGGACAAATTTATTATCGCATGGCCTTGAACGAATTGGATGCGGGCAATACCGAAAAGGCTTTAGAAACCCTAAAAATATCAATCCAAGAATCCCAAACCGATAAGAATCAAAAAACGACGTCCTATCTTAAAATTGGAGACGTATATTACCAACAAAGAGCTTATTTTGAAGCCGGGCTTTACTACGATTCTGCCAATCGCGTTTTAGACGAAACCCATCCAGATTTTGAAGCTATTTTAGCCAAAAATCAAATCGTTACCGATTTACTGGAACATTTAGTGCGCATATCACAGAACGATTCTTTTTTACGCTTGGCACAAGATGAATCCTTTTTAAAAGAAAAAATCAAAACCGCAAAACGCAAAGAAAAAGAGGCGGCCGATAAAGCAAAAGAACTGGCCGACAGAGCTAAAAACGCATCTGCTCCTAATCCTTTTAATTCAAGCCCTGGAATGCCGGTCAATCCCAATATGGGCGGTGGCGGGAATTCAGGAGGAAGTTCGTTCCCATTTTACAATGTAGTAACTCGTAAAAACGGACTTACCGAATTCAAACGGTTATTTGGCGATAGGCCCAATGTGGATTTCTGGAAATACGCCAATAAAATGCAAATGAATTCGAATGCGGCAAATCGAAAAACGGATCCCGACTCGGATAATCCCGACAAAGACAGTTCTGGAAATAAAGTGGAACCTCTTAGTGATCGTTTAAAAAACATCGCTCAAGAAGATCGAAAATATTACCAAGGCATTCCTTTTGAACCGAAAGAGCAGGAAATCTTACTTCAGGGAATTGAAAATTCTTTATTTCAATCCGCTGGGATTTATGCCGAAAAACTCAATGAATATGAGACTGCACAAAATCAATATTTGAGTTTGTTGCGCAGATTTCATCAATCGCAATTTGCACCCCAATCTTTATACGAGCTCATAAAAATCCATCGAATTCAAAACCAGCCATCACTGGCGCGATTGTACACCGATACTTTGAAAACGCGTTTTCCCGAAAGCATTTATGTGCGTATGCTTGACAATCCCGATGTTGTTATAAACGCAGAAAATCCAGAAAGTGAAAATAACGAGATCATTCAAAAAGCCTACGATTCTATGGTCTTGGCATTTCAAGCACACCAATTTAATGAGGCCATTCGCTTAAAACTGAATACCGATAAACGATTTTCGGGAAATTATTTACAACCGAGATTCGATTTTGTTTATGGATTGTGTTTACTTGAAAAAGATTCTGCCAAAGCGATTGAAACCTTCAAACAGCTGGTGTTAGATTATCCCAAAACCGATGTAAGCGAACGTGCTAAGAGTCTTTTAGAATCCTTAGATAAGCGGAGTATGGCGCTACTACCCGATTCGTTGAAAACTAATAATGCACAAACTTCATTGTTCACTTTGCATAAAACGGGAGAGAAATTAGATGCTTTGTTGGTATTGCCCAAAGAATCCAACATTAATATTGCCAAAGCGATGATTAGTGATTTGAACAAAAAGGAATTTTCTTTTGACAATCTGGTTTTGGGCAGAAATATCCCTTTAGGCGATTCGTATTTGCTCTTGATAGAAAACTTCGAGAATGCGGAAAAAACAAAGTTTTACGTAAGTTATTTGCAGCAACAGGTGAATCTTTTTAACAGCAAAGGCATCTTCAAATACCAAGCGCTCACCATTTCCCAATCCAATTTACAAAAGCTCGTCAACGATAAAAATATCGATGCTTATGTAAATTGGTATCAGAGTCAAGTTGCGAATTAATTAATTCCGAGGGATGCTTCCATCTCTAATTTAAAATAGCCGTATATTTGAATTTTATAGCGCATATCTTATGAAGTTTTACCCCAGACTTTGGTTGTTTTTTAGCGGTGGCCTTTTGGTGGTACTGCTTTTTTTCATAGGTGTTTCTATGGGCCTCTTAGGAGAAATGCCGGAAATAGCAGATCTTGAGAATCCAAAAAATGCACTCAGTTCGGAGATTATCGGAAGCGATGGAGTTGTAATTGGGAAATTTTTCTTAGAAAATCGAACCAATGTAACATACGATGAAATCAGTCCCAATGCCATAAACGCATTAATTGCCACGGAAGATATCCGATTTCACCAACATTCCGGAATCGACTTTAGAGGAACCATCCGGGCATTTTTAAGTCTGGGAAGCGATGGCGGAGCAAGCACCATTACCCAGCAACTTTCTAAAAACTTATTCAGTCGATTTGAACGCCCTAAATGGAAATTGGGTCGTTTATCCCAAAAACTTAAAGAATGGGTTATTGCGGTAGAACTCGAAAAACGGTATACGAAAAATGAAATAATTGTAATGTACCTCAATACGGTGCCGTTTTCAGGTGTTTCATTCGGAATAGACGCCGCTTCAAAAGAATTCTTTAACAAACGGCCTATTGAATTGGATATCAATGAAGCTGCCACACTTATTGGCATGTTGAAAGCCAATTGGAAATACAATCCCAAATACAATACGGAAAGTTCTCAATCACGCCGAAATGTCGTTTTATCCCAAATGATGAAATACGACTACTTGAGTTCCGATTCCTTTGAGTTGATGAAGGCAAAACCCATAAAATTGCGGTATCGATCTTCTTCAAGCTTAGGGATGGCTCCTTATTTCAAAACACATTTGGGCAACCAACTTAAAGAATGGTGTAAAGATCGCGGTTATAATTTGTATCGCAGTGGATTGAAGATTTACACCACTATTGACTCAAAAATGCAAAGAGCGGCCGAGGAGGCCGTGGGTAAACACATGAGCGATTTCCAGCCGCAATTTTTGAAATCTTGGGGGAAGGATTTGCCTTGGCGCTATATTACTAACCGCGCGGTTATTCCCAATTTTATTGAAGATGCATTGCGAAAAACCGGGCGATACCAGACCTTGCAATCGGAAAATGGGTATAGCCATGAACGCTGCATTCAAGAATTAAAGAAACCCGTTAAGATGTCCATTTTCAGCTGGGCCGGAGATGTGGATACCTTAATGAGTCCTTACGATAGCATGCAGTATATTAAAAAGATATTACATGCGGGTTTTATAGCGGTTGATCCGAGCACGGGATATGTGAAAGCATGGGTCGGCGGTATCAATCACCAACATTTCAAATATGACCATGTTAACCGAAGGGCCAAGCGCCAGGTAGGTTCTACCTTTAAGCCCCTGATTTATGCCACCGCGATCGATATCAATAAGTACACACCGTGTACCGAATTCCCCCGAGAACGAACGGTTTTCATTTCAGGAGGAAAAGAATGGTCTCCGAAAAATTTCGATGGCAAGGAAGGCGGTATTTGGCCGATGTGGAAAGGATTAGCCTTGTCCGATAACCTGATAACCGCACAAATTATGAAATCATTAGGCGATAATGGTCCCGATTTAGTGGTACAATTTTCTGAAAGAGTGGGCATTGATAAAAATCAAGTTCCTCGTGTACCCTCAATCAGTTTAGGTACCGTTGAACTCTCGCCCTTTGAAATGGCATCGGCATACAGCGCCTTCGTGAATAAGGGACTATGGATAGAACCTACTTATATTACACGTATCGAAGATAAGGATGGCAATGTTATTGAGGAATTTGAGACCCCTAAACACGATCAGGTTTTAGATCAAGAAAAGGCTTTTACCATGTTGCAATTGTTAAAACGCGTAGTAGACCGAGGCACTGCATTTGGCATGAAAGGTCGCTATGAAATTGAAGGCGATATTGGGGGCAAAACCGGAACTACCCAAGGTGCTGCCGACGGTTGGTTTATGGGTGTTACGAGTGATTTGGTTTGTGCAACTTGGGTGGGTGCAGATGACCCAACCGTTCGTGTGCGGTATTCGAGTATGGGACAAGGCAGTAAAATGGCGATGCCCATTTTTGGGGAATTTATGAAAATTTTACAGCACGATAAGTCCATTAAATATATCGCAAAACCTTTTGAAGCCCCTGAAGGAATGGATATCGGCGCTTTATTTGATTGTGCCCGTCAAAACAAACCTAAGGCCAAAATTGGAGGCGATTTGAATGTAAACGGTTTGGGGGACTAAAAAATACAAAACAGATTGTGCAAGTTCAGAATTTTTACTATTTTTGCAGTCCTTTAACAAGAAATTATTTATGAAATCCGAAATACATCCAGGAAGTTACCGCAAAGTGGTATTCAAAGACATGAGCTGCGACTTTGCTTTTTTGACTCAAAGCTGCGTAGACACCAAGGAAACGATCCAATGGGAAGATGGTAACGAATATCCCTTGTATAAATTGGAGATTTCGTCTGCTTCTCACCCTTTCTACACCGGTAAACAAAATCTTATCGACACTGCCGGTCGTATCGACAAATTCCGCAAACGTTACGCGAAGAAGTAATTCTAGCGAAAGATATCTTTTCAAAAATCCCTCCAAAAGAGGGATTTTTTTATTTAACAGGGGGGGCATTTTTCCTTTGGTACCAAAAAATACCTTTAAATTCGCAACATGGTAATCCGTTTTTTTGAAAACACATCCGATAAATCATTATACCCCTTAACGGCAACGAGGCCTGCCGCTGCGCTTAGAGTTGGAATACTACGTATTTCCGAAAAATGGGTTCAGGATTTATCGGCTGAAGAGCACGGTTACCTTACCCGGCCTTATTTGCAAAATCGATTCCCTGATATCGATGCCCACTTGCATATAAATGGAAATATTCTTCCTAATGCACGCTTAGTGGAGGCGCTATTAAACCTGCCTGAAAATACCAGTTTGATCCATGCTGGGGATTGCTTGGCTTATTCGGGTTCCGGTGAACATACTCAAGAATTTGAAGGAAATGTAACCGCAATCAGCCGGCCATATCATATTTTCAAACACAATGGGGCGGAAATACATGCTGACTTTGCTCGAATAACCAACAACAGAAGCAGTCAAGTATTGTCCAATACCAATACCCATTTCGGACAATACCCTGTTTTTCTCGAACCGGGTGCAAAAGTTGAATGTTGCATCTTAAATACCAGCGAAGGTCCTATTTATATTGGAAAAAACGCCCAAATCATGGAAGGCAGTATGCTCCGTGGCCCATTTGCCATGTGTGAAGGTTCCAATATCAAAATGGGAAGTAAAATCTATGGTTCAACTACTTTAGGTCCTTATTGCAATGCAGGCGGAGAAGTGAGTAATGTTGTTTTTCAAGGATATAGCAATAAGGGTCACGATGGATTTTTAGGCAATGCCGTTTTAGGGGAATGGTGCAATATCGGAGCCGATACAAATGCGTCAAACCTAAAAAACACCTACGACGATGTGAAGGTTTGGAGCTATCAAAGCAATCGATTTGAAAAAAGTGGAGAACAATTTTGTGGATTGATAATGGGAGACCACAGTAAATGTGGCATCAATACGATGTTCAATACGGGAACCGTTGTAGGCGTTGGTGCAAATATTTTTGGGGCAGGTTTTCCAAGGCCTTTTGTGCCTGATTTTTCTTGGGGCGGAGCCACAGGATTTGTTACCCATAAATTACCCCAAATGGAGAAAACAGCCCAATTGATGATGCAACGAAGGCATAAAAATTACGATTTGGAAGAACAAGAAATTATACGGACGGTATTCGAATTCACTGCGGAATACCGCACTTGGGAAACTGAAACCGAGTAAATGGCGTTTTACAAATCGAGGAGTTCGATTTGATGTCGTTGTAAGTTCAATAAATCGCGTTGTTCCATTTTCTTTAGAAGTCTTGAAATGACCTCTCTTGAGGTGTTCAGATCATTGGCGATACTTTGATGGGATATATGCAAGGTTTTAGATTTGGCTTTTTGAGATTCTTTTTTGAGATAAAACTCCAATCTCTCGTCCATTCCTCTGAATGCCACACTGTCGAGGACTTCTAATACTTCTTCGAAACGGTTTCGATAGGTATTGATTACAAATTCTTGCCAACTCCG
>JAULUW010000279.1:0-7964 GCA_032111345.1 Bacteroidia bacterium | reverse complement strand
TCAGAAATAAAAGAACCCGTGCAACCGCCTACATTTACCAATGCATCGGTTAGGGATACTTTGCCAGGATTGAAAATATCCTCGGCATCCAATTGCATGCCTGCATTTTTTAATTGGGTGATGTTCAAGTAATTCAACGGAAACATACCCTCTTCTGGGGTATAAGAGGATCCTACAAAAACCAATAGGAACGCAAATATTGCAACACCTATTCTTGAAAATATTCGACCAAATGTATTGTTCATAAAACAAAACTAAGGGCTTATATGTGGTTTTGCCAACTAAAGCACCGATTTTTGCAAGATAAATGGAATCCACCCTCGTTTCGATCGTGCTTATAGCGGTTATCGCTGCCTCTTTGATTTTAGATTTAGGTTTACTTTCCAAAGATGACGACGGCCATCTAACTTTAAAAGAAAGCGTTAAAAGGAGTTTAATTTGGTTTTTATTAGGGCTTGCTTCCGTTGTGGCCATATATTATCTGATTCCTCACTTACACGAAATTCATAACTTCGATCAATTAAAGGACTACCACCAGAAATATGGCAAGCCTTTCGAACTGAAAGCAGATTTTGAGTCTTCCATGAAAGCGTTCCAAACAACGTCTATGTGGTTGTATTTTTCGGGATATTTATTAGAATATGCCCTGAGTATCGATAATTTATTCGTGATGCTCTTGGTGTTTAAATCCTTTAACATTAGAGAACACAACGAGCGTAAAATTCTACTTTGGGGTGTAATCGGTGCCATGGTACTCCGCTTCGTTTTTATTTATTTGGGAAGCGCAGCTATACAGCGGTTTGAGTGGGTGATGTACGTTTTTGGAGCTTTATTGTTGTTTTCAGGATTGAAATTGGCATTTGAAAAAGAAAAGGAATCCGATGATCCGAAGGAGCATTTCGTAATGAAAGCCGTTAAGAAAATTTTTCCAGTTTCAGAGGTTTCCAATGATCGCGGTCATTTCTTTGTAAGAGAAAATGGCGTATTGCATGTAACTGTTTTATTTGTCGTGTTGCTCATTATTGAGTTTACCGATGTTGTTTTCGCCATTGATAGTGTTCCCGCCGTTTTTGGAATCACGAGAGATCCCTATTTGGTATTCTTTTCCAATATTTTTGCAATTTTAGGTTTGCGTAGCTTATACTTCCTCATCGGACATGGTATCGATAAATTTTGGGCTTTGAAATATGGCCTTGCCGCCATTCTTGTTTTCATTGGAACTAAAATGCTGTTAGAACATCAATTTCATGCCATCGGTTTCAATCATATCCATAATTTAATCGTTATTTTGGGAGTCCTTACGACCAGTATGTTGTACTCACTTTGGAAACCGCAAACAACCGATACCCAATTATAACCCATTGGAGAAAATACGAAATTAGGAAGTCTTGCTTCATCTTTGGGATTGATATTCATCCTGCAATGACATGTTTTGAAGTTGCATTAATTGATTGTGTTGAGTTAAAACGAGATTTGGGAGAGATATGTAGATCCGGATTTAAGGCCTTGTAATTTGCAAATAGGGCAGGGTCTCTCGGCTAAAAAACAAGAAGTAGATGCGCATATTTGTGGGTAACATAAAGGCTGTTTATTTGGTAAAATCGCTGCAAATGCCCAAATTTGCATCCTTAGAGTGAATCCACAACTATCTAAAGCCCTATTAGTACTTCAAGACGGTTCCGTTTATGAAGGAAATGCCATCGGAAAAATTGGCACAAGTACCGGAGAAATTTGTTTTAATACAGGAATGACCGGTTATCAAGAAATCTTTACAGACCCTTCTTATTTCGGTCAAATTGTCGTTATGACTTCTGATCATATTGGGAATTACGGCGTTCATACCCACGAAATTGAAAGCGATTCAATTAAAATATCTGGTTTGGTTTGTAAGAAATTCTCTCCCAATTTCTCTAGAAAACAAGGCAGTGGGAGTTTGGATCAGTATTTTATAGACCATCAAATTGTGGGTATTTCAGATATAGATACACGCAAGCTTGTGGCACATTTGCGCGATACGGGTGCACAGAATGCCATCATTTCATCGGAAGTTCTAGATATTGAAGCCCTAAAAAAGGCGGTTTTGGAAATTCCGGATATGTCTGGTTTAAATTTGGCGCCTGAAGTTTCCACCCCCCACTTTTATGAAAGTGCAGGCGAAAATGCCCAATACCGTGTGGCACTCATTGATTTTGGAAACAAAGAAAATATTTCTCGCGAATTGAAAAAACGAGGATGTGATTTGGGTGTATTTCCTTACAATACGCCGGCCTCTGAAATCTTGGCTTGGAATCCAGACGGTTTCATGATCTCTAACGGACCTGGTGATCCAGCCGCTATGGTCGAAGCCATTGCCACCGTTAGGGAAGTAGTGGATGCTGGTGTGCCCAGTTTTGGTATTTGTTTGGGACATCAATTATTGAGTTTAGCCAGCGGCTTGAAAACCTATAAAATGCACCATGGACACCGTGGCTGTAACCATCCGGTTAAAAACTTGGTAACAGGAAGATCTGAAATCACAAGCCAAAATCATGGTTTTGCCGTAGCTTACGACGAAGCCCTTGCAGATACCATAACTTTAACCCACATCAATCTCAATGATGATACGGTAGAAGGAATTGCGCGTAAAGACAAACCGGCATTTTCAGTGCAACACCACCCTGAAGCATCTCCGGGTCCACATGATTCTTTGTATTTATTCGATGATTTTATTCGCTTAATTTCACAGCATAAAAAATAACCAAACAGTTGGGATGCGGCGTTCCGGAGCGATGGGCTTCGAACCGCCACAAACCGTTAAGAAGCCTTCTCAAAAAATAAAAAATATACCATTATGAGTCAAATTACCCACATTCAAGCCCGTCAGATTTTAGATTCTCGAGGCAATCCTACCGTTGAGGCAGAAGTATTCACAGAAGATGGCGGTTTCGGCCGCGCGGCGGTGCCTTCGGGTGCCAGCACCGGTATTCATGAAGCCGTAGAATTGCGCGATGATGATAACGATGTTTACATGGGTAAAGGCGTTTTACAAGCCGTTGAGAATATTAATAATGTGATTTCTGAGGCCCTTGAAGGGATGGAAGTTGCTTCCCAAAATGAAATTGACCGTACCTTGATTGATATGGATGGAACTCCCAACAAATCGAATTTAGGAGCCAATGCCATGTTAGCCGTTTCTTTAGCTGCTGCAAAAGCGTCGGCCGATGAATTGGGAATGCCTTTATACCGATATATTGGGGGAACCAATGCCAATGTGTTGCCAGTACCCATGATGAATATTTTGAATGGTGGCGCGCATGCCGATAATAAAATTGATTTCCAAGAGTTTATGGTAATGCCTTTGAAAGCAGATACCTTTTCAGACGGTTTGCGCATGGGGGTTGAAATTTTCCATAATCTTAAAAAGGTATTGAAAGATGCAGGTTACTCTACCAATGTTGGAGACGAAGGTGGATTTGCACCCAATATCCAAAGCAATGAGGAAGCCATCGAAATCGTATTGCGCTCTATTGAAAAAGCAGGGTACAAACCCGGCGAAGATGTATATATTGCCATGGATGCTGCGAGTAGCGAATTTTACGATCCTAAAACGGGATTGTATACTTTCAAGAAATCAAGCGGAAAGGTTATGAGCAGCGAAGAATTGGTTGCATATTGGGCGGAATGGGCTAAAAAATATCCCATCGTAAGTATCGAAGACGGACTTGCAGAAGACGATTGGAACGGTTGGGCACAACTTACCCAAACCTTGGGTGATAAAATCCAGTTGGTTGGCGACGATTTATTTGTTACCAATGTAAATCGATTGCAACAAGGTATCGACAAAGGAATCGCGAACAGTATCTTAATTAAAGTGAATCAAATTGGTACCCTAACCGAAACCTTGAATGCCATTCAAATGGCAACCCGCAACAAATATACCAGCGTAATGAGTCACCGCAGCGGTGAAACCGAAGACAGTACCATTGCAGATTTGGCTGTTGCTGTAAATTGCGGTCAGATTAAAACCGGTTCGGCTTCACGCTCTGACCGTATGGCGAAGTACAATCAGTTATTGAGAATAGAAGAGGAATTAGAAGGTGACGCAATCTATGGCGCACATTTATTTCCCTTGAAATAAGTTGTTTTTTTATATTCGGAAATGGGAGTTTGCCAACGCAGACTCCCATTTTTCATTTTCAGTTTGATCATTTTACCTATATTTGTATATAAATCTTTTATGGAAAATTGGTTTTTTCACCCATCCCTGTGGCTAGCCGCTATGTGTATTTTGGCTTACCTTTTGGGATCCATCCCAAGCTCTGTTTGGATAGGTAAGCGTTTTTACGGAAAAGATGTGCGCGATTTTGGCAGTGGCAATGCCGGTGCTACGAATACCTTCAGAGTACTTGGCAAAACCGCTGGAACTGTTGTGTTGTTAATGGATATCCTTAAAGGATATTTGGCAACTTCCTTGGTTTATTTAGGCATTTTAAATGCACATTGGAGTTATGGTCCCTTTCAACACGTAAACATCATGCTCGGTTTGGGATTTTGTGCCGTAATCGGACATTTATTGCCCATTTTTGCGCAATTTAAAGGAGGAAAAGGAATTGCCACTTTAGGAGGCTTGCTTTTTGCACTCAACTATCAAATTGCGTTGATTGCCCTTTCCATATTTCTAATTACCCTTTTTATTACGCGATTCGTAAGTTTAGGAAGTATCCTTGCCGGTATTTCAATTCCCATGCTTTTTGTACGTTTCTTTGGGGCTCAAATGCCAGAGTACCGACAAGCATCGGTGGTGTTGTTCACCGTATTGATTGCCGTTTTAGTGGTGTATACCCATAGGAAAAACATAGTTAGACTCATACAGGGTAATGAAAACAAAGCAAAATTGTTACCTAAACACAGACGCATTCAGTAATTTTTGTTTTTATGTGGAACAGTAAAGAATTAGCGGCAGAGCTAGAAGCAATCCTGAACGATCAAACCACCCGGAATTGGTCCATAGTTTTGTATAATGATGACGTAAATACCTTTGATTGGGTGATCGAATGTTTGGTGAAATATTGCCAACACGATACCATACAAGCCGAACAATGTGCGCATTTTGTGCATTTTAAAGGAAAATATACCGTCAAGATCGGAGAAAAATCTAAATTGAAACCTATCTGTGATACCCTTATAGAAAAAGGATTATCTGCAAGCCTAGAAAAATCAAGCAATGAATAAAGTATTTGCCAATGCCGAAGAGGCCATTTTTGATATTCAAAACGGTGTAACCCTCATGTTAGGTGGTTTTGGTTTATGTGGAATTCCAGAGAATTTGATCGCCGCCCTGGTGAAAAAAGGAGTAAGCGGATTAACCTGTATTTCTAACAATGCCGGAGTTGATGATTTTGGGATTGGACTTATGCTACAAAAGAAGCAGGTTTCAAAAATGATTTCCTCTTATGTAGGCGAGAATAAAGAGTTTGAAAGACAATTACTTTCCGGTGAATTAGAGGTTGAATTGATTCCCCAAGGAACTTTGGCGGAAAGATGCCGTGCAGCCGGTGCTGGAATTCCTGCCTTTTATACTCCTGCTGGAGTAGGTACCGAAGTGGCCGAAGGAAAAGAAACCCGAGAATTTAATGGCAAGACGTATTTGCTCGAACATGCATTTGATGCGGATTTTGCCTTAATCAAAGCGTGGAAAGGGGACCGCTACGGGAACCTCGTTTTTAAAGATACTGCGCGTAATTTCAATCCCATGATGGCCATGGCCGGTAAAACGACCATTGTAGAAGTTGAAGAATTGGTCGAATTAGGCAGTTTGAATCCCAATGAAATTCATGTGGCCGGTATTTTTGTGCACCGTATTTTTGAAGGAAGCCATTACGAGAAACGCATCGAACAACGTACGGTAACACCACGTCCATAATCATGGATTTGATTTTTGCCTCTCACAATCTCAAGAAAACAAACGAAGCGAAGGAAATCCTCCCTTCCTTTATACAACTGAAAACGCTTTCCAATATCGGTTTTCATGATGACATCATAGAAGACGCAGATACGTTTGAAGGGAATGCTTTAATAAAGGCTACAGCCGTTTACCAATTTGCGAACACCCCGTGTTTTGCAGACGACTCGGGTTTGGTGGTTCCGTCTTTAGGCGGATTGCCAGGGGTAAAATCGGCGCGATATGCTTCGGAAGAAGGACCAGTAGATCACCAAGCCAATAACGAGAAACTGCTAAATGCCTTGAAACCGGGCATGGATCGGTCGGCGTATTTTATTACGGTGATTTGTTTATTGGAATCTAGTAATACACCTATTTTCTTCGAAGGAAGGGTAGCAGGTCGCATCGCATCAGCGCCTAAAGGAAACTTAGGTTTCGGTTACGACCCCATTTTTATCCCAGAAAACTACACCCACACGTTTGCCGAATTGGGTGGCGATGTGAAAAATCAGATTTCCCACCGTGCCCGTGCGCTCCATAATATGGTGCAGCATTTTCTTTAATCCAACCTTTATTGTTATATGACGCGCATTCCGCGAATTTCCATACACGCATACGATTATGAACTTCCAGAGGATCGTATTGCAAAATATCCGGTGCATCCCAAACACGATTCGCGCCTCTTGGTATACGAAAATGGACGTATCACACACGATCGCTTTTGGCACCTAGATTCCTATTTAGATCCTTCGGAGTTTCTATTGGTTAATAATACCCAAGTAATTCCGGCCCGTCTTTGGTTTGAAACGCCAACAGGAGTTTGGATTCAAGTGTTTTTGTTGAAGCCACTCAAGCACGACTGGTCTGTTTGGCAGGTAATGGTTGGCAATAGGCGGAAATTTAAAGAAGGGGATTGTTTAGAAATTACCCGGGAAGGGAATTCCTTACGGCTTTTTTGGGAATCTCGGGAAGAGAATACCGTGCGGTTCGAAAGCGATGGAAAATCAATTGCAGAATGGATCGAGATTTTGGGGGAAATTCCCTTGCCACCTTATTTGAATCGGGAAGCCGAAGACCGGGATAAAGAAGATTATCAAGCCATATTCGCAAGGAACAAGGGAGCCGTTGCTGCGCCAACGGCTTCTTTGCACTTTACACCTGAATTATTGGAACGCATATATAATAGGAAGGTATCGATAATTGAGGCAACGCTACACGTGGGTGCGGGGACGTTTAAACCGGTAAGTGTTGATTTTGTGGATGAGCACGAAATGCATGCCGAGCAATTTGAGATCAGTTTGACATTAATCGAATCATTGATAGAGCGGAGAAAAGGAGTATTGGCAATCGGCACGACCGCCTGCCGCGTACTTGAAAGTATTCCGCTTTTTGGGGCGAAGTTGATTTTGGGGGAAGCCGAGGAGGTATTTATTGCCGCTGAAGATGGGTACCGGGAAGATATACGGGCCATTTCCACGGGGGAAGCCTTGGAGGCGGTGCGTACCTATATAATAGATAAAGGTGGAATGGTACGAGGTGAAACGCAAATTTTCATGATTCCGGGATTCGAGTTCCGACTAACGGCCGCGATGGTTACGAACTTTCATCAGCCTAAATCTACTTTAATGTTGCTTGTTGCGGCATTTGTTGGAGAGGATTGGAAGCGTATATACGAGTCAGCCATGGCCGAAGCGTATCGTTTTTTGAGTTATGGGGATGGAAGTTTGCTGCGAGGGATAAAAAAAATTGAGTGGTAATTGTTTGATTTCCATTGGGTAAGAGCGTAGGGGCTTGATTTTGTTGGATTTTTTCTTGGGATAATGTTGCGATAACAAAAACTTTATCTACTTTTGCAGTCCCGTTCTGATACAGAGAAAAGCAAGCAAAAAGCAACCGAGAGGTTAATTGAAGCGCTCTAAAAAAATATTTTCAAAATAGGTTGTAAAGTTAAAATAAACACTTACCTTTGCACTCCCGTTCTGAGACAGAGAAAAAGGAAATCGAATTGCGGCTTAGGCCAATAGGAGATTGAGAAAGCCTCTAA
>JAULUW010000278.1:0-15852 GCA_032111345.1 Bacteroidia bacterium | reverse complement strand
CCAAAATCGGGCAATGCGGCCGTTCATGCCCACGATTTTTCGCTGCTGCAATCGTTTCATACAGAAGCGGGGGCAAGCGGGCAGTTGTTCGCTCCGGACGAAGAATTGGTCTTTCGCTTTCCAGCGGAATCTCCGCGCGTCGATGAAATCAAAATCTGGAACGGCAACCACCGCACCTCAGAACTTTGGCAGGCCAGCACGCGAGTGAAAACGTTGGAACTGAGCTACGACGGCACCCCCGTAGCGGTGTTGGCCCTGGAAGACGTGCGCGGCATGCAGTCTTTCAAACTGGGACCGTTTCCCGCCGAAATAAGCTCCCAAACGTTTCGACTGTCCTTCAAAATCACTTCCGTTTATCCGGGCACGGCGGGCACCCCCGCGGAATTTGCGGAGATCAACTTCGACGGGCTGGACGTGCACTGTTTTGGCCCGGAAACGCCGATTTCCCTGGCCAGCGGCACCTCCAAACGAATCGACCGCATCGTTCCCGGCGACACGGTGCAAACATTTAACTTTTATACGGGACAACTGGAACCCGCGCGGGTCAGCCGCTTGGTTGCTGCGGTCCACGCCCACCTCCTGCGCCTGCACTTTGAAGACCGCACGGTGGTGGCCACAGACGACCACCCTTTTTGGACGGAATCCGACGCGTGGGCGTCGTGCAATCCATTCAAATCCAATACTTTATACGTTCAAGGAACGCCCGTTCGCGCCCTCACCCCAGGAGACCGAATCTTCCTTCCGGAGGAGAATCGCTTTGTGGAATGGTGCGGTGCGGAGCAGCTAAATGGTGCCCAAACCACCTATACGTTGGAGTTGGACAACGGTCAGTCGTTCCTGGCCAACGGCCTGCTGGTGCAGACGGAGGCGGTATTGGGAATGGGATTTTGAAGGTAAATCGGTCTCAGTACGGTTGCTATTAAGTACCATTAAGTAGTCTAGCACGGATTACTTTTTAAGTAAAGTCATTGTTCAATTTGATGCAGTTCTAGATTCACAAAACAGGAATAAATTATTTATGCTTATGTTTATAAATAGAATCCTCCTGACTGGCTTATGTACGCAGCTACACTTATCGTTCTATGTTTCGCTGTCGCGGCCTATTTGAATAACGCATTGTTGTATTCAACAGGGTCGGTGGGAGACTTTGATCAGAGTCGGGCTGCTGGGGTAACACCAATTCGGCACCTGACGTCCCGTACTGTTCGTGTTGTGAAGAATTATGAGAACACTCCTACGGAATGGCGCATGAGTAGGTATAATGTACGTTCCACTATAATTAACGAAAAAGTCAATCTTCTTTATCAATTTCCCCTTATCGGCAAGGAGAAGTCCATTCTCAGTACGGATTTAATACCAAGCGCTGTTTCTTCTATTGTGGATCGTTTTGGGGTAAAAAGTGCGTTTATAGAAAATCAACCCGAAGGTGTTTTGTTTCGTGTACCCTTAGACCCAATTGAGCGACACCAATTTGAATCAGACTTACGAGAAGGTGCGTGGGTGATTAATGACGATGGAGATATAGAGGTAGATTATGCAAAATTACTCTGGGATTCACGAGAATTAGTAAAGCCAATTGCAGCCCACATCGTGAACGAGTTAACCCGCCTTGGCCACGACGGGTATTTCAACCGCGTGCAAGCTGTTTTGAATTTTGTACAGTTTATTCCATATGGCCAGCCTAATTTTGATCATCAAGATTTTTCCTACTTTGGAGTTAGCTTACCGCCAGAGTCGTTGGTGTTGAATTATTCGGATTGCGACAGTAAGTCTTTACTTTTTGCTACAGTCTTATCCCATTTGATCGATGAAAAGAACGTTGTTTTGGTAGTGTGCAATGTGTCCAATAGTGAAGATAAACCTGAGAGGCATATGATGGTTGGGGTTAAAGGTCTTGGAATTTCAGGCGGGCGCACGGTTGTTTTCAATCAGTCGGACTTTTTACTACTGGAAACGACGCAACCATCGGCCATCGGTTCCTGGGACTGGAAAACCTTTGAATTGGAGTCTGTTATTCCCTTGACTAATGGACTTTCTCTGTAAGTGATGTTTGGTTTTTTTGAACATTTAGGTTCGTTGACGGCCTTACAGATGGCTGGGTATGCATTCGTGGTGTGTGCAATTATGATTGCCATACCATTTGCAGAAGTAATAAGGAAAATAGTCCTAAAACTAGTTTACTTGCGCCGCATGAGCATTGGACACTTTTCCTATCAATTCAAACCGGTAGAATTGATTCAAGAAAGGGACAGCGAACGAGTAGTAGATGTTTATGAGCACCCGGATTTTGTAATTGAAGGGAGTACCGTTTTACTTCATTGGAGTGTTTCGGGTGAATTATCGGTTTTCTTGGACCCTCTAGGAGGAAAAGTAAAGGGCAACTTTGCCGAGGTGGTTGTGGATCGAACTCGGCGCAGGTTTCAATTGACCGTTCGCGGCTTGTTCAGCAAGGAGGTGGCGACAATCGAAATCCCGTTGCATAAGATAAAAGCTATTGAAACCAACTCCTTATCGAATACCAAAACCGTATCCAATCTTCGGCAGGTGGGCTCTTTTAAGTTTACGCGGGTAACTATAGTTCACCAATTACTACAAAAAGAAATACCCACAATACTCATTAGTAAAAAGAATACAGTTGCTTGCAAGCCAATGAAACTAATTCCGATGGCTTTGGAGGGAGGCAAGTTCTACCGGTCTCCGGACAAAAACCAAATGCTCAAGGGAGCACTGGAAACCAAAATTAATGAGGGAAGAATTCTGAAAAGTTATAAATTCAGCACTGCTAAGTACAACAAAGTGAACGGGTTCAACTCACCAAATGACTAAGACATGAACGAACAAGTAGATTACCAAGCTAAAACCGCTAACTCTGGCACGAAATTTCTTTGGTGGTGTGCCGGTGCGGATGCGGATATATTAAAATACTCCAGCTACTCCGATCACGTCAAATATGCTGGAATTGGTGGAGTTGTATTGGCCACTGGTTTCTTGGCAGCCCTTTCTATGGGCTTTGCTATGCACACAATTTTTGGCTTCTGGGCTGTAACCATACCTATTTCACTTGCATGGGCATTGATTGTTTTCAACTTGGATCGGTTTATTGTTTCCAGCACAGGAAAAGGCGATGGCGAATCTTCCATAAGCGGTAAGGAGTTTTTAAATGCACTTCCACGCCTGCTGATGGCGGTTTTACTGGGATTAACAATTTCTGCCCCGTTGGAGACAGTGATTTTTAAAACCGAGATTGAGCGTGAGTGGGATGACACAAAGAATAATATGATCACCCAAAGAAATTATGATATTGATCAAAAAAGTAAAATAACAGAGGATGAACTAAAAGATAAAATATCCCAGAAGAGCATAGCATTAAGTAAGCAAGAAGAGAAGGTAGAAAAGAATAAAACGAGGGTAGATATTGAGCGAAAATCAGGAACAGGTCCACAGTGGAAGAAGAGTAATTTGGAGTTAGACAAGGAGATCAATGAGCAAGAGAAGCTCATTGGTGAGTTAAAAAAATTAGAAGGAGATTTGATTGAATTAAGCTCAGCCAAAGACTTGGAAAAAAAGAATGAGGAGAAAAGAATAAAGAAACTTGAACCCGGTTTTCTCGATGAATTAATGATGTTAGAGCGATTGTCTGCGAATGGGAAGACTGTACCTAAGTTTGATCCGGCAAACAACAAAATTGTTGAAGGTCAAGAAATAGAAATCTACGGCTCCGCGTTTTGGCCCATTTGGTTGGTTCGCCTTTTGTTCATGATTGTTGAAATAGCACCGGTTATCTTAAAGTTGATGCTGATAAAAGGCCCTTACGACTACATGAGTGAGAACGTGAATCAGATATTGGAGACCAAGCAAGGAATCAGCATCTACCACATGAAGGATGAGCATTCTCAATTGCACAAACTGAAAAGGAACCACAATCCGGAACGCATTATTGCCATTATTGAGCACCAGAACGAGAAAGAGACGGAGAATGCGAAAGAGGCAATTACTGCTTTTGCAGAAATGGAGAAGGAACAAATCCGAAGTAATCCCGATGATTTTATTCGGCCCACAACATAACCACGGGCGAAGATGGACCGCGAATTTGATGTAGTTTCTGGTGACTTTGAGGGGACATTTTATACACACCAAAAAAGTGTGTTAACCCCATCGGAATGGAATTCGAGTGTCAAAGATCATGCTATTCACTTGTATCGTGGTGAGTTAAAAAATATTCAGAAAGAAACAGTTTACGACCCCGAAAAGCAAGTCAACAGAGAATCGCTCTTACTGCACAACGTAACGAATGTTCAGTTCCATTTAAGAAGCGATACAGGCGAAAATCAAAGTCGAATTTTCGATTTTGAGCAATTGCTCATCCGAAATGCCGAGATCAAAGATTCATGGGAGCTCAACGGGAAAACTTATGGTATAGTTCGGGGCTCAATTCTAGGAAAGGTTCGCAAAGCGGGAAGTCACTTTGACCCGACCAATCCACCCCCGCCTAGTTCACCGGATATTCCTAGAATAGGCCCGGAAGACGGGAATCGTTTCCCCCCAAGACGGGATTCCTCAGATTTTTTTCGCACTGTTGGGGGCTGCTTTTCTGGACTGCTTTCCAACCTTTGGCGGTTGCTATTGGCCTTGTTACTTCTGCTTATCTTTTGGTGGCTATTCCGAAGTTGCTCTGGATTTGGGCCTATTGAGAATGACTGTTGTTCGGAACGGGATAGTTTGGTCTTTCAGAATGATTCGCTTCTAATAGCGAATGATTCTCTTCGAAGATCAAACAATAGGCTAGAGGACAGTATTAGAACACAAATTATTCAAGATGAATTGGATGAGATATCGAGTGAAATATATTTTTATGGAGGAACTGTTCGTATCAGAGAATATTCACTCCAGGCTCTGAAAAGGGCTGTTCGATTATTGCAAAATTACCCGAACAGGATAGTAGAAGTAAGAGGATACTACAATGGCAATGGGAGCCCTCCTTCGGAGATACCAGAATACAATAATGCGACTATTGATGAGGCTAGAGCCATAAGAATAAAGGAATTATTGGTTGAGATGGGTGCAAATCCGGATCAATTGAATTGTCGAGCAATGGGACGGTCAACGATTGATGATTACGACGATCAAAATCCGGTGATTATCGGCGGAGAAGTATTTGTTTGGAATCGAAACATGCGCGTCGAAATTGTAATTGTGAAATAAGACAATCTTATGGCGTGGCATCTGCAACTGGGTTTTGATGAACGAATAATGCAAAAAGTAGACTCCCGACAATTGGATCGTCAGAAGTTTATTTTTTCAGCGCTTACCTTGATGTTAATGGCAATAGGGAGCTTGGTATTTTTTTCATCCTTGGTTTATTCCATTATTCTGTTTCATAATTGGTTTGTGGCGCTTGCTATTGGTCTATTCTTGTCGTTGGTTGTCTTTAATATTTACCGCTTTTTGATTGTTTCCTCAGTGAATGGGGGATATACTGGATTAGCAACTTTTTTGAAGAACCACGAACTAGCTTATTTGGAACACATGAAAAACGAAGAGGATTTTTCCTCTTTCTCAGAAGCGCAAATACAGCATTTAGTCAATGCGCGGAAAGACTATCTGCGTTCGCTATTTCCACTGTCTGATTCTTCCTCTAACACTGCATACTTGGGTTTTTGGACCATGTTGGTACGGGTGGTTTTAATAGCAATCATTGCATTGGTATTTGCCACGGGACTGGAGTTGTTTTTGTTTCGCGGCCCCATCAATGAGACATTGGATACCGTAAAACATTTGCTAGCAAGGGATCAGCCAGATTCATATTTATTGTTGGAAGTACTCACACCCAGAGAAGGAAAAGGATTTATTTGGTTGAATAGTAATTCGCTATTGTACGTTATCCAAATCATAAATGCGGCATTAGGCCATTGGAAGTTGGTTCTGGACGTATTTTTTTTACTCATTTTCCTCATGCCATTGTTCCTTATTTTCAGAAGTCGGGAGATTCTTTTTGGGAGTTACGTTCAAGAGTTAGCGTTGCATGAAATTGCGATTTCCCATTATCACTTTCTCAAAACGCAAAAATTTTGCACACAGATTTCGGAGGATATAATAAAGGCAAATAACGAGTGGGTTTATAACCAAAAGGTGAATGAGCACTAAGGGAGAAGGCCGGTTTTTCAATCGGGGGCAATTGATTTTCTGGATTGCTTTGGTGTTGATAGTGGCATTACCTTTTTTGAGAATAACAGATTTACTCTTTGACGAAAAAGATCTTCTCGAGAGACTCACGCAAAAAGAGGAACAGCCAATAGCAGAAGAGGATGACGAGGAACCAACACCGGATGATGATGCAGATTTAAGCCCAGAGGAAGAGTTGATGCCTGATCCCGATCAGGAACCACGACCTGAAGATGAATTAGGGCCAGAACCAGAAGAAATAATGGTGATGACCTGGGAATGGGATGATTTTAATCGGGAACACCAAAAGATTTCGTTCAGTTATGGGCCGGAGTACATACGTTCTTCGAAGTCCAATAGATTGGTCAGTTTTAGTTATGCTTCTTTGTACGATCACGATCGCCACCTACTAACAAGCATGATTGGGGAAATGAAAAAGAAAATAAAGAAGGAAAACTGGAATTATATCCAAGCGCTCGAATACGTTTGTTCCTCAATCCAATACATTCCTTACACCTTAGTTCTTCCAACAGGTATACATCGTTGTCCATGTATCATTGATGGCGAGTCCTTCTCTTCTGATTGTGTGGTTCAATCCAATGGAAGAGGATGCTGCAATAACGTTAATCCGTTTGGGGTCTATGCTCCTTTTGAATTCGTGTATAAAAAAACAGGCGATTGCGATACCCGGGCCCTCCTAGCCTTCACGTTGTTGAAGCAAATGGGTTTTGACGTTGCAGTCATGACCAGTGAAAGCATGCACCACAGTGTTTTGGGGGTATATATGCCCAACAAAGGAAATTTGAATATCGGTCGCAATTCCAAGGGGAAAAAATACGTACTTTGGGAATTGACTTCACCTTATTGGAGGTTGGGGATGGAAGTTCAAGGGAAAGATTGGATCGTTGCGTTAGAATGATAAAATGTTTACTGTGGAAGAATTTTCAAGGAATGCACTTGATTTAGTGGTGCTAATGACATTCGGAATATTTTATTTATATTCCTTTGCGCGTATAAAAAAGTCGTTCTTACGTCGATTGGGTTCTGCGCAAAATGAGTCCATTACCGTGGTTTTTTTTGGAGGAATAGTAGCAGCTGCTGTGAATTTGGTACACATTGCTGATGCAGCTTCGGACGCCATACTTTTCTTTTTAGAACAAAACGATCCAGTTCGTGCTTTGCTCTATGCGCTTTGTTTTTTTATGGCGGCATGGGTGCTTTCTTTACTTTTGTTTCGAGCAAGTTTTTGGATGGTTTCCAAATTATCGTACGAAGACGAACTAGAAGAACTTGCAAAAAATAACCGAGAGATAGCATGGATGCACTTCATCATTCTCGTAGCATTGACCTTTGTTATTGCACCGGCATGGGTGAAGATTGCCATTTCGTTTATTCCTTATCCGGTTTTGCCATTTTAATAAATGATGAAGACAATACGGCGGCTCCTAGTTCTGGCATTTCTTTTTTCTGTTGAAAGTGCCTTTGCGCAAGGAAAGCGAAATGTGGAAATAGGCGTATATGTAGAGGATGTATACGGATTGGATTATCAAAATTCCAAATATGAAATCATTTTCTGGCTTTGGGTGAACACCGACACTATTGTAAATTTTGAAGAGGACTTTGACTTATCCAATTGTGCAGATATTGAAATCTCTTCCGTCACCTATGATTCCAATGATAGTGGTACTCGAATTCACTCTGAATGTAAAATCATCGCCACAATACTCAATAAATTTGACGTCGTTGATTATCCTTTTGATCGGCAAAAAATAAAACTCAGATTAGAGCTGACAGAATTCACAGATGTAGATAAATATAATTTTGTTTTTGACCAAAAATCTGTTTTGAAGCCGGAATTTATGCACGATTGGACGGTGAAAGAGACAAATGCAGAATTTAAAGTAAATGATTATAAATCGACATTCGGAAATTATTTGTATTCAGAGTCATCTTTTCTATATCCAGGATTGGATCTAGAGATGACGTTGGTACGGGATTCATGGAATCTCTTTTTCAAGTCTTTTTTAACCCTATTTGTTTCTGTTGTTCTGGCGTCAATCAGCTTGTTTTATCCTAACTCTTGCTCGGAAGAGAAAATGGGTTTGATTGTGGGATCGCTTTTCACTGCGGTGGGTAATAAATACGTTACGGATGGAAACCTTCCACTTTCCAACTTTAATTTATCAGATAAATTACACCTGTTGACCATAGTGTTGATAACCTTAATAGCATTATTTGCAATTGTAGAGCAACGATCGAGGATCAAGGACAACTTAAAGTTGGATTTAACAATGTTTATTGGAACCCTCATCCTATTCACTTTGATCGTAGCTACTTTTACCATTTCGGCATTGAATTAAATTATGAAAGCGAGAGATAACGGCATTGATGTTTTACGAGGCATTTCAATTGTGATTATGTTTTATGCGCATTTGCTGCCCTTTTTTATAAGCGGCACGAACATTTCTACTTTTGAGCGCGTAATTTGTTCTTTAGCGGCGCCAATTTTTTTATTTTTGGTAGGGTTTAATTTTAGTGGTAAGAAGAATGCAAAAGACAATTTAGTTCGAGGAGGGGTAATGCTTCTATTGGGAGCGATTATCGATGCCTTTGTTTTTTCCGTCAATCCTTTTGCCTCCTACGATATATTGTATTTTATTGGCCTAGCGGTTTGGGTTTTAACAGCGCTGAGTGCATGGAAACCCACTTACTTCATTGTATTTGCCATGACTGTATTGGGTGTAGCCGTGGTATATCAATACTTGTGGAGTTACCGGTTTGAGGTGTATGAACCAAATTTGGGAGACCCAATGATTTGGAGCGCTGTGCTGCGGAATTTGTTTTTTGACGGTTGGTTTCCCTTTTTCCCTTGGATGATTTTTCCGCTCGTAGGAATGTGGGTTAAACGCACTAAATTTGCCCTTAAGGGAAATATTTTGATTCCGACGGCCTTTGTGTTGATCAGTGGTTTTATCTTTTTGAACAAAGAACATCCATTGCGATCTTTTTCAATTGAACTGTTTTATCCAGCAGATCTATGGTTTGTAATGAGTTCAACAGGGGTGGTGCTGGTTGTTTGGAAGTATCGGCAAGTTTTGAATCACCACAGACTGACCTGGTTGAGTGAATTGGGCAGGGCAAGTCTCTTTTTGTATTTATTTCATTTAACGGCATATCAAATCGTCTTTGCTCTTTATGACTTTTCTGGAGTAAACCGACTTTTGGTTTACTTGGTTGCGCTTCCCTTGCTGATTGTTCTGGCTGTTTTAATCAACCGGTTCAAAAAAGCGAATCCTTCGTACCAAAGGAATCAGTTTGCATTGATGGTTTTAGGAAGTTAAGCCAACGTTCGTTGTCTTTGCATAATTTGTATCAATTGGAGTACTAAATCACATTGGCGCTCAATGCTTGGTGCTGATGGGGTATTTACAGTATCAGCTATGTGGATGAACAGAACTTTGCTTTTGAGACCATTGGTATGCAAAGACTTAAAGTATATGTAATTGCATAGATAACTACCTGCATTATCAGAAAGTACAACTTCGGGGTGTTTCGCAACAAATTCATTCAGTTCACTCATCGGCAATACGGAAACGATGTCTGAGGTATTGGCTAAGATGGTTGGGGATGGTGGAATTGAATCCGAAACGTCTTTTCCCTCAGCACTATTTCTTCCTCTCGTTTCAATGCGCATTTTTTCGGACCCAGTGGCAACACCTAGGTGAATAAACAATTCAAAGGGACTGTTAACTGTATCGCTAATGAATGCATCAACATACTCCCAAGAGACATTCAGTTTTTCAAAGGAATATACTTGACCGGGCGTTTCGTCTTTTTCAATAAGTGCTTGCAGTGCGTCCATTACTTGGTTGCTTGGGTTTAAGCCAAAATGACCAAAGGGGCCAAATGATGTAATGAGCGTTCTCATATTCTAAAGCCTTTAAGCACTCTCAATTTGTGTAGATTGTCTTTAAGTGTTCCTTGGAAGCAAAAGCTGGACCAATCAATATTAAACGACAATAATGATTCTTTAGGGGTCCCTTGGATCGCAGAAACTTCTTGAAGTGAAACTTTTGATAATTCTTGATAAGCACCTTCAAAGTAGTAAACCTCCAAGTTTTCGTTATTTGGTACAATCAAGTTTCCGAAAACGTTACCACGAACTTCAATCATGTGCATTATGCCTACCGTCGTTTGCTTACCCGTCAATTGAATCAACCAAGTAGCGGAAAGATTTTTTTGGCGATTTAAGTATTGCGAAGGGACAACGGGGTGTAAGTTATCGGTATTAAATATACGAATCGGTAAAAGTGATTTTGATCGAATGGCATTGAAGGTGCCTGTTAGATCACGAATAGCCCACTCTCCTTCAAATACTCGGCCCGACTCCATCAAGACACCCATGTAATCTATAGACCAAGATTTTTCCAGCAAGTAACGTTTGGTGTAAGTAAACAAAACTTCATCTTCCAGCACACCTTCCATCAAGGCAAGAAGTTGTTGGTCTTCATAGCCTTTGTCTTCCCAATTCGGATTTATAGGCTCTATGGAGAGGCCAATAATTTCATTTTCTGATTTAGCTAAGAAAATCAGGTCGTAGTATGTTTTTGCTGAGTACTGAAAGTACCACCCTTGCCAACAACCTAAAAGTGAAAGCAGTTGACTTTGTTCTGAATTCTGAAATTCCTCAAACTCTTCAAAATAAAATGCTAAATATGCCTTGATCGGTGTATTGCCGTTTGTAATTGTGTCTGCAAGGAGTTTGGCCGCCCAATCGGGCTTCGAAATTTCTGAACGATCAAATTTTCGAAACGAATCCAAATCAGACCCTTTAAGTATATCCGAGATTTGGTCGATTTGAATATTGAGTAATTCAGCACAAATTCTTTTTTCAATATTGAGCGCGTCGTCTGGGTTAATCTTCAGATCCTCCCGCGCCATTAAGATGTCTTCGTACTCGTCTATGTCTAGTTTATTATCTACAAGTGCTCCCCTTAGTAAATGCTCGTAGTTTACCAATATTGCATCGTGGCTTTGATCACTTTTTTCTTCATACAGTTTATCTATAGAAAGCTCAAATTTTAAATAGTCATTGAAAAACCAATTACAGATGTTTCCTAGGTTGTTTTCAGAGATCAGTGCCTCTGCAGGGGTTCTGTCTGTAAGTAATTCATCCACATGAGCAGTTCGGTTTCCTAGCCGTTGAATGGCGTCGAACAACGGGACAATATGCGATGGCAGCACACCTTTTCGGACCACCCCATCCTTTAACTTCTCAAATGAAATATTTGGAGGGACCTGGTCAAATTCAACCTTGTACATTATTTTAAGAATTGCTTCGCAGCTGATCCTCGACTCTATGCAAATTTGATTTGGCTGGTTTCTCAGCTTTATTGCTGACTTTAGTCGATCAAGAAGTTTATGGATAATCAAATCTTCGATCATGACAAAGGTGCTATTTGATCGAAAGATAACTCATAATTAAGGCGTGCGCAAAAAGTAAAATGGTCCCTGACACAGAAGGATTTTCGGAATTTGGGCCGGCTCGTTAACGCATCAATTCAGGAGCCAACCGGATTCTTCTAATTTAGATTTGCATTGCGGACAGAACGCTTTCAATTCATTAAAGTGGTCTCGCCCTTCTGCTGCCCGCATGAGACAGGTTGATACTTTACAATGGTTCAAGCCTTGGGTATGTCCCAATTCGTGAATTGCCAACTTTACCAACTTCTCAGTTCTATTGACACCTTTCAACCGAAACGTTGAAGCCACACACGACCTTCCTGGGCAGAAACCAAGACCCATGATGCCGTAGTCCGGAATCGGGTCTTTCCCGCCTTTTGTATGGCTAATGTCCTTGTTTGTGAGACCAATGATCAATTCGTCTTCTTTTACCGTTCGGTTCAAGATACGAATTAATGAATCGGCCCTGTATCGATTTCTTTTGTGATAGTATGCTTTGGGTGGAAGTTCAACAGGAGAATTGATCACGATTCTACCAGAATAAATTGTTTTCAAACGGGCTTCTATATCCTGTACGGATACCGCTGGGAAGTCATTATATGGTTGAATAATTATGGTCTTGGCTACCTGGGAACCGTTAATTTGGTATTTTTTGGACGTGAACAACGAGTCCAACGAGTGGTTCTCGGATAAATGCAATAAAGCACCACCAACAAGCAGAGCCGCAGCGAATATGGTAGATTTAATGTAAGTTCCTTTCGTCATTTTACATTGGTGTTTAGAATGGGATTTTTTTAGGCATTCTTGATTTCTAATTCTTAATTGGTTAAGGAATAAAGCCCACAGGCCAGTGGTTTCTTTTTGAACTACAGGGCTTGCGTGCCTCTCGTTCCATCCAATTATTAATTCGTCCTGAATGCACATAGCATTTTATATAATTGAAATAGAAGGAAAATAACCCCATCCTTTTATATTGTTTCCAGTGAATCTGTTCGTGTATAAGTATAGAACAAGGATCATTCGGATCTTCATGCCGATATTGTGATTCAATAAAAATTCCGAAAGGCGGAATAGTAATTGCCATTTGTGCTCCTGGAATGTTTAAATATAAATAAAATACAAAAGGATACTTTACATAATTCAATGTGAATAAAGTCAGAATTGATAATAATATAAATATGTTTCTTATGTACAAAGTTGACATCGTATGAGTAAAAATTAAACCGCGACGCATTTTTCTGATTTAATAGAATAAAGATGTAAATCGATATTCCCTACACTTTAGCAAAACAAAGTTTCATCGTGCGCACAGAGCCTTATTAACTTAAAATCAAACCAATCAATTTTGACAAAGGACACAGAGAAAGTCATTTAATTCAAACATTAACGTTTGTCTGATTTTTCTGAAACTCCAATTAATACGCACATGTTCCCATCGTATTGTTTTATATTTTGATCGGCACTGTATATTCTAGAAACGTAGCCATCCAAGTAGAGTGCTTGCACAGCGCCTGACGCTTTTAAATGCATAGTTAAATCATAGAAATTTACCGGGTTTTTTGATATAGTAAAAATCAATTCACCTTTCCGTGTAATACCCACAGCGTTTCTGATTTGAATATTTTTGGAATTTGCATTGAATAGTGGGTTTATTTGGCCGTTAATTAACAACATAGGCCCAGACTGAGTTGCGTACTGAATGTTTGCGTCGGTGACATAATTATCGGTACAACATATGCCAGCCTCTTTTTCATTAGTCAAGTAGAAAATACCGTTGGGCTGCAGGTAGAAGTTTGGAGTGTTATCGATTACTTTGAGCCTATTGATCGGAAATTTAATATCGCCATTTTCAATATATAAACCCATAGGTTCTTGAGCTTTATTGTACATCCCGCCATTGGTTGCAAATATCAGTCTACTGGAACTATTTTTTAAAAATAGTTTAAGACCGAGTAAGTTGTTGAGTTTATTACCAGTTGAATCTTTCAAGTAAAATTTTATTGTGTTTAATTTGGGGTTGAATTTTACGGTATTAAATTCAGGATCTAACCGAATTAGTAATGGAAAATAATGCGAGCATGTTACAACAATGGCGGCGAAAATAATTAACCCCGTAAAGTACTTTATGAATCGCATAATTATAAGTGAGAAAATGGAGATAATTTTAAATTTGAGTTATGAAAGAAGGGATTGATTATTCAAATCCGTTTGACGTACATATAGAATTCAATCATTGAACGTGGTTAATATGGAGTATAGATTCGATATAAATTTAATCAAAATATGTATGTTGTAGATACTTGATTTTTTTTCGCAAGTTTGCAACATTTTGCGGACCAACTATATACGGATTGAAGCCAATATTGACTGATAAGATCTTTTTAAGATCATCCTCTGCTCTTATTTTATCGACATATCCGTTGTACAGGATTAATTGGCATTTAGTGTGGTTTAATTTAATAATTCTGCACTTTAGTCCTAAGGTTGTTAAGTGTGGATTAGAGTTCGTGTTTGTCATTAGTTTTTCTGCTTCACTGTAATTTAGTTCGCTTTGCAAGACCACATAGTAAACACCCATATTCTTTATTTTGTAAATGGCCCCAATGGAAATGAGGGCTACAAATATTATTGTGGATAGTAGAACTTTTGGTATTATCAAAGATTTTAAGAAGGCGTTAAGTTTGAAATTAGCTTTGATCCATTGATTTTTGGCTTTATGTTGATTTGAAGATTCGTCTGTTAACTCTTCGCTATTACGAATGAATAATAAGTTGATTGTTAATAATGTGCTGAGTACCGCGATGGTTATCAATACAAGAAGTAAGTGTGATGCGAAAGATGTAAAGAGTTCTTGAATATCTTTCAAAAAGGCAAATGTGCTTAATGCGACGGCGAAGATGTTAGTCTTACTGATGCAAATGGTTTTGATTTTCTCGATCATAATCTCGCTAATTTATTAACGGACAACCTTTATGTTCAGAACGTTGCCAATGATTCGTTCAATAGTTCTACAAAGAATACCAAGGCCAATCCCAATTGCGTTGTATTTTACATCGATTATATCGAATCTGCCGTGAATGGCGCGACCCATATAGTGATATGTAATTTTATTCGAGAATTCTTGTGAAAATTCGATACATATTCCGAATAGTAAAAGTCCAATTGTACTGAGAATAAGAGTTCGAGGATATAGGAATGTTACTGCAATATATGCGAATAGATAGAACAAGGCGTGCAGTTCATAATTAATGTTGTGAAAGACTCTGGGGAGTTTAACCATAAATCCAATGGTTGAGAGAAGTGCAATTAGAAGTAAGAGAAATAGTTGTGGAGATTTTTTCATGTTCCTTGTTTTACGGTTGGAAAAGAGAATGGTATATTTAAGGAGGTTCGCACAACTAAGTTAAAGATTCTCGTTCTTGGTAAATGATCTTCTGTGTTTGGTAATGTGGTTTTTACGTCGTAATTATTTAGAGTGCATGGAACAAAGTTTAAAGAGAAGATAATCTTGTGAAGCGATTAGGAAACATCTGGTTCGTGGTTTACTATATCAGGGCTATCTGTACTGTGTCGTGGTAAGTTCTATGTTGATGCTTCAAGTTTGACGGGTGGCATCATTGGTATTTATACGACTTTAGAGTATCGTACTTGTATACCCGTGGGCGATAATTGATTCCATAGTATTCCAACTGACCTCAGGAAGAATCAAGATGCCAGCTTCGGTTCGGCGCTTTAGGCGCCCGAGACAAAGCGATGCGGCATAGTGCCGCGAGTCAAACGAGGACGTATTATGGGTGCTCGACTCGATTTACGAGATCCCGGCAGTGTGTTTAAACCGAAGTTTTATAGAATGGCCCGAAACAGCGCCTCAGTCCATTTTGCTCACGCGTTCCACGCGCACGGTCTCGCCCAGCTGAATTTTAGCCCAGTACAGGCCCGCGGGAAGGTGTGTGGCGTCCAAACGGACCGGGCCTTCGCCTTCCGCGGAGGCACACGGTTTTCCGTTCAAATCCAGCAGGTCCACGCGCATGGGGACGCCCGCAGGAGCGTCAAAAGTCCAACTTGAGGCCGTGGGGTTGGGGTAAATCCGGGTGTTCGCGAGGGTAGTGGGCTCATCAGCAGACAACGGGACGTTGGCGTACTTGACGTCGTCGAAGAAGAAGGTGGACTGTGCGGAGCCGTTGCCCACGTTGGTGCTGCCGGCGGCAAAGTCAAACAGGAAGGCCA
>JAULUW010000277.1:0-3829 GCA_032111345.1 Bacteroidia bacterium | reverse complement strand
TATCACCTCATCACCGATATGATTTAATGTTTTTACATAAGATTCTACTCCAAATTGGTTCAAAGTTCCTGTCTGGTTTAAAATTACCATCGGAATCCTACCATTCTTTTTTTGATCAAACACCAAATCTAAAGGTCTGGAGGCATACAACCCTCTAACCTTCACCGTATGCTTCGAAGAACCGCCAACCGAAAGACCGGTTTCTTTCAATTCCGCAAAGTTTCTTTCAAATGCAATCGTTCCAACCTCTAAAGAATCTTTGCGATTGGCATCCGCAACATCTAAATGCAAAGCCCCTAGTGCCGCTTCGCCTCCAGGTAAATAATTATCACCGAAATAGAACTTATCAATATTGTGTTGAATACCATTGGATCCAAAAGCCTCTATAATAACACCAGAAGCATTGTTGTATACTTTTATGTCCGTTAGTGTCGCGTTGATCTTGCGCCCTTTACGCAAATCAATTAGAGGAGATGCCATGTATAAAACCGGCTCAAATGAAGTCCCATTTTGAAAGGTCAAACCATTTAACACAACTTCTTTGCGATACCAAAAAGGATCGAAACGCAGGGGTTGAATAAAGGCTTCAAATATTGCGTTTTTTATATCAATACGTCCTGATTCCGATACTCCAGAAATTTGAATACCTGTTGCAGGTGCATTGGGATCCATACTTTGGAATCGTACGGGATTCGATTTAGTACCCTGTATAATCAGAGAACCCCTAACTTCTAAGGTAGCGCCGGAACCCATTTTCACGGTTGAACCTTCTCTTATGGTAAGAGTTTCACCTTCTTTTACCACCCTTTTGTTGGTGATCTCAATTACATCCTGAGCCTGAAGGACAGAGGCTAATATCATACAAGGGATTGCAATATATCGCTTAATATAATCGAACATGATATTTATATTATTTCTATGATTAAAGGTTCTTGAATTGTAAAGTTTTTCACTGTAGTTTGGACAACTACTTCATTAATTTGGATATATTTGGCCATTTCCAATTGTTCCATACTCAATGGAACCATGGCACCTTGGTAAGTCGTTGCTTTATTGTCTATTCCAATCAATGTCACTTTCACATTTTTAACATTGTAATTGAAATTATCCATCTTCGGATGCATTGCCGTAATTCTAAATCCTTTTTCCTGCGACAATCTCGCTTTTGAGATTTTATTTGAGGAAGCATTCACCACCAATATTTTTGGAAATGGAATATCCTGTACATAAATAGAATCTTGCAAAACTCGAGTTCCCCCCTCACTGAACAGTTGGAAATTACACCAACCCGATTTTTGAGGAGTAAAATTTACCAGACCATCACCGTAAGAAATCCATTCATTAGAAGCACAATCACATTTCGCGCGCAATACCTTATCGGTATTGTTATACTTTAAAGCTGCCTTTTTTCCGCGGTAAAAATATTGAACAACCTTTCCTTTCTCTCTGATAAACGTTCTGGGCTTGACATCAATATTGATAACTTCAGAAATAGAATCTGACTGCATACTAACCAGATATTTACCTGATTTTTTAGGGACAAAAAAGAGGGTATCGTTTGACCAAAAATAAGAGTTAACCGCTTGTCGTGTGTGTTGTATGGAAACACGCATATCCCTCTTATTCAAGATTACAAACTTTGCTGTGTCTCCCATTTGCATTTCATCTATATTCAAAGCCATTTGAACGAAACTTTTCTGAGCATTCCCCTTAGACTTTACTTCAATCATACCATCCAGTAAATTTAGACGCAAATTATAATCTGCCAACATGGCTCTTACAACCGTAGCCGGAACATGTTTGAATTTCCAATCGACCCAATTATCGGTTTGACCGTCACTTAATCCGTTCTTCAAGTCACTGATAAACAGCTTTTCAAAAACCTTCCGTTGCAGTGCCGTTGAGTCCATTTGTAAATACGTATTTCGAAGGCTTTCGAAAGTACGAAATAACGAATCTGCGTTTTTCTGGTTTATGAAAAATTCATCCGTTTTAGAGTACCCTGTTGGCTCATTTACACTATTTTTAATATCATCAAATCCAAGGAAACGCACAAAGGATTCATCCAAATCACGAATTTTATTTTTTGCTATTGACAATTCATTAGAATTAGAAACCTTTACATCTATTAACCTTAAGTAGTTGGCTAAATATGGATTTATATGCAACCATTCTATAGGTATTTGGATAATTGATAATGAAATAAAGAGCAAATAAAGAACACTGATCAATCGAAATCGAAGGTTCTTTGCTGTAGATATTTTAACGTATTTAACCATTATTTTGTTAATACTATAGGTCTTCCAGTTTTGGTAATCCCTCTGTTTTTGCTGATTAATTTGATATCATCGAAAATCAATACACTACCTGCCTCGGCATTTTGCTCTGCAAGTCTTAAATCATTGCGTAAATAACGCGTAGCGCTTTTAAGTATTTCCTTTTTACCTGAGGGCATTACTACGGTCATACGGAAACTCACCACTTGCCAAAAGGTATTCAAGGATTCCAGACGATTCGCCTCTTTAAGCGTCGACTTCTCACCTGCAATATCCAACAATCCCACTTCTACAGACATGGGATCGTGTGCATACAACAAAATTTCATCTAATTGTTTTTTGCCGTTCATCATAAACAGAGAAAACAAGCCCTCTTCATGAGGAACTATACTTAAATGAGAGCCGTTGCGCACAACATCTGCTTTATCCGATTCGAACCGAATATTTCCTGGTGGAATAAATTGATTGTCTAAAGAGATAGTCATAGGTTCTCCCACATAACCATCAAAAATGGAATTTTCCATTACAAAACGGAACTCAGGTCTTAAAACTTCAAAACTCGAAAAGACCCGTTTTGAACCTATTTTCACTTCGACGGTATATTTTCCCGCTTTTTTAGGCATGAAACTAAGTTGGTAAACGCCCTTTTTGTCTTGTTTGGCTTTTATGGGCATTCCGTTAATCAATACCTCCAATACATCCGTTGGATCGTTCGGTTTTACGGACAACTCAAATTTATTGCCTAAAACAAATACCTTTTTGAATTTTTGAATAAATGGTGCTTCTTCAAGGGCCAATTGTTCATATCCAGGCATAACGAACTTCTCTCGAAACAATTCTGTAATGGTAGTATAAAGGTATACCGTTTTAATATGTTCAAGAACGGATTCAATAACCCCATTGGGCGTTTCCTTAAAGAAAAAATCCACGGCATTTACATTCCCTAGGGTAAAACTCGACAATTCGAAAAGTTGTGACTTTAAAGATTTACCTGTAGTTCGATTATACACCAATTCCATTTTCTCGTTAGTTTGAACAAATTTCTGCGCCAAGGATGTCCTTCTAAATTTCGTTTCTGCAAACTGATTTTGCAAAAGATAATCGTTATTCAGGCTTTTTGCTGTTTCAAACTCTACGTATTGCATTTGGATAGAATCCATAGCACTTAGACACTCCAAGGTGGTTGCATATAAACTTCGCTCAACGGAATCTTTCGCCTTGAAAGTTAGCAGTTTCGTTTTTAAACGTTCATTCAGCTCTCCTTGTGTAACTTTCATCTGACCATAATGTTTTACATAATGACCAGAACCCGAGAAGAACAAGAACAATATAAATACGAGATACAAAAAGCCGAGCTTTTTGTAAGACGCATTTTTTGTTTTTGTTATTTTGATGGTACTACCCATGGATTTTGCTTCTCAGAATCTATTTAGAATTACGTATTTGGTTGTATTTTTCGTTCAAGATGCGAAGATTCGCGTTGTACTCATCCATTAAAGATGAAAACTCCGTCATTTTGTTCTTCATATCTGAAGTCGTATCCACAGAACCTC
>JAULUW010000276.1:0-1751 GCA_032111345.1 Bacteroidia bacterium | reverse complement strand
AGAAAACCTCATCCTCTCCGTGGTTGAGGGCATAACGGAGTACTTACCCGTAAGCAGTACCGGACATCTTATGATGTTCTCGGAATGGATGAATCTTAAAGGAGCCCAAATGGATACGTATATTATTTCCATTCAATTTGGCGCAATCCTCTCCGTTATCGTTTTATATTGGCAACGCTTTTTTCAGAAAAACTGGTTCCAATTTTATCAAAAACTGCTAATCGGATTTATCCCAGCCGCTGTTTTGGGATTGGCCTTCGACGATTATCTCGAACAATTGCTGCAAACCCCTGCAATCGTTGGTATCATGCTAATCGCTGTCGGAATTTTACTTTTAATTATCGATAAAATTCTCCCAGAGGGAACCAAAGAAGTCGACGATATAACCTTGAAGGATGCTTTTATTATCGGCACAGTTCAAACTTTTGCTATGATTCCAGGAACTTCAAGGAGTGCGGCGACCATTATGGGAGCCTTGGGCCGTAAATTAAGTAAAAAAGCCGCTACCGAATTTTCCTTTTTCCTTGCGATTCCGACCTTGAGTGCGGCTGCGGGGTACAAAGTGTTGAAGAATTGGGAAGAATTAAGCGCTGAGAATCTCAGTGATATTGCCCTAGGTAATGTAATCAGCTTTATTACAGCGGCCATTGCGGTGAAATTCTTTATCGGAATGGTGCAAAAAAATGGCTTCAAATGGTTTGGAGTTTACCGAATTATCATTGGAGCGGTTTTCTTGATTAGTTTACTTTAGCTCAAAAAAATGTGGCGGCGTTCGACTTGGATACCTGTGTTGTTTGCAAGCTTTCTTTTCTGGGGAATTTCCCCCGAAACAAAGGCGCAGGCACCCCTAAGCATTGCCCGCGTTAAATATAAAGGGGGCGGTGATTGGTATTCGAGTAAAACAGCCCTGAATAATTTGGCGCAATTTTGCAATACGGAATTGAATATGCGCATTGACAAATCGGAGAAGGTTGTTGAAGTAGGGTCTGAAGATATTTTCAAATACCCTTATTGCTTTTTGACTGGACACGGAAATGTAATTTTCAGCGACCAAGAAGTCCGAAATTTAAGGTCATATTTAATTGCCGGTGGATTTCTTCATATTTGCGATAACTACGGCATGAACGATTTTATTCGCAGGGAAATGAAAAAGGTATTTCCCGAGTTGAGTTTTGTAGAAATTCCTTTTAGCCATCCTATTTACCATCAATATTTTAAATTCCCTAATGGACTTCCGAAAGTACACGAACACGAGGGCAATCGGCCTCAAGGTTTTGCATTGGTGTATAAAGGGCGTATGGTATGTTTTTACGATTACGAAAGCGATTTAGGGAATGGATGGGAAGATGCGGAGGTGTATAATGATCCAGAGCCTGTTCGCCAACAAGCGTTGAGAATGGGGGCTAATATCATTCAATACGCGTTAACAGCACCCAAATAGTTGTACCCTTCAAGCAATTTGCTTTGTGGAGTGCTTTACGGCCTCATACGCGGCCTTACCTGCAAAATCTAAGCGATGTGCTTTTCGACTTCGTATAATTTCTTTTAATCCAATTTTTCTTCACTTGTAGGCCAATTTGATGCTTCGGTGAACTAATTTCGATGCAGTAATGGCCTCGGTTTTAGACTTATGTTGCCTTTTTACATATTATACAATTCAACTTATTTTGTGAACTGATTTGGATGCAGTAATAGCTACGGTTTGATTCTCTTGTTGCTTATTTTCTATTCGTTAGTGCCAGCGCTTTTTG
>JAULUW010000275.1:0-2820 GCA_032111345.1 Bacteroidia bacterium | reverse complement strand
CCAAAAATCGCTGGAAGGATTGGGTTGTAAAATCACATCCTCCTTTTGAATAGCATCCAAGTTCATCCCCCCCACACTAAATTTGGCTAAAACACTTACATCCGGATCAAAAATCGCGGTATCTGCGGCAAAAGGCAGTTGGAATTTGAATTGTTGCTGCAAAGAATCGGGATAAAAAACCTTCCGAGTTATTTGTCCTTCTTTATTGCGAAATTCCAAAGGCAAGGTAATGCGCCAAAATGGAACTGTAGGATTTGAGGGCGTTTGAATTACGCTCACCAGCACATCATTCCCGCGCTGTTGCCAATTAATTTTCAACTCGGGATGTCCTTGTCCTTCATACCACTGTTGTATAAACCACGATAAATCCTGTTTAGAAACATCCTCCATTACCTTTTGAAACTCTGAGGTAGTGCTAAAACCGTAAGCCCGGTTTCCCCCGGTTAAAAACTTGCGACAGCCCTCAAAAAAGAAGGAATCACCCACTTGATGCCGGAGCATGTGCAAGAGCCAAGCCCCCTTGCGATACGTCAAACGACCATTGAAAAGTACGTTTACCCTAGATGTATCGCTGGGTTTTACTGCTCCGTTATCATCTTGCGTGATATTGTTGCGCATTGCCCTCATTTGAAACCGAAATGCCTCCTTACTCTGTAAAAATTCGTAAGCCAAGGCCGTTAAATAGGTTGCATACCCCTCGTTTAACCATAAATCATTCCATGAACCGCAAGTAACCATATCCCCAAACCATTGATGCGCCACTTCATGAGCCATCAAATCGTAGGAAAAATTCACCATAAAACTCATGGTTTGGTGTTCCATTCCACCACCCCAGGTAAATTGCGCATGACCATATTTCTCACGAGAAAAGGGATACGGAATAAACAAACTATCGTACAACCGCAACATGGGTAACACGCCTTTTGCTTCTTGGGATGCGGAATTATAAAATTGTGGAAATACGTAATTCAGGACCGCCAAAGAGTCGCTGCGGTCATGAAAATGTACATAATCTACCGATTCTTCGTAGTTTGAAACGGCAATTGCAATCAGATATGTTGCCACCGGATACCGATGCTTCCAATGCACACGGTGCTCACTAGGACCGATTTCCTTTGTTGATAGCAAAAGCCCGTTGGTTCCCACCTTAAAGGATTTGTCCGTATCAACGATTATATCTATGGAATCTACTTTATCGCTCAAAGTTTGTTTGCAGGGCCACCAATACGGTGCTCCATAAGGCTGTGAAAGGGTATGAATAATAGGTCCGGTGGCATGAAAATCGTACGTATAGGCTCCATTATTTCCAGATATTCCAACCGGATTTCCCCCATAAAAGACTTCAAAGGAATCCAGTGTATTAGCGAGCCAACCGGACGACTTAAAAACAAACACCTGATCGCCACGACGCTCAAAATTGAGACTTTCTGCTCCTCGCTTCACACTATCGACTTGAAGTTTATCCACCAAATCAAATGCCAAAGAATCCGCATCTCTTTCAACTTTAAATTCAAATAAAATTGCCCCCGAAATTACGGACCCCAGATTCGGATTCAGCTTCCAGTGACACCGATGGTATTTGATGTCATAACCATGAAAAACAAGCTCACCCGATCTTTTACGTATTTCAGAAATGCGCTCAAAACGCGCCTTCTCGGCACATACCACCTCGTCGCTTAATTGGGCATAGGTCCAAAGGGGTAAAACCAAACAAAGAAAAGTCATAAAACCGCGCATCTCCACAAATTTCGCCTTTTTATATGACAGATCTTAAAACTTCAAAATTTCACCGACTTTTGCAGGGTGAATGCACGTTGGTTACCACAATTCCTGATCGTACTCTTGGGTATGGTATGGGGAAGTTCCTTTATCCTAATGAAATTGGGACTCCAAGTCTTTTCCCCCATGCAAGTGGCGGGCCTCCGCTTGGTGCTAGCCGGTGCCGTTTTACTGCCTTGGGTACTGAAATATACACTTTTCCACCCTTATAAAGAGGGGCGCAGTGGAGAGAAAATCTTGCAGAAAAAAGACTATCTCTGGCTAGCGGCAAGTGGAATTATAGGCAGCGGAGTACCTGCTTTCCTGTTTACCTATGCCGGACAAATCATACCTTCCGCACTTTCAGGTATTTTAAATGCTTTTACACCCATGTTTACCTTGCTATTTGGAGTTTGGTTATTCAATGAAAAGTTGGACAAACAGGGATTGAGCGGTGTTATTTTAGGGTTATTTGGGGCGGTTTTTTTATTCGGCCCTTCCCTTTTACATTACGGCACCCCCATTCCAATTCTTGGAGCGCTTTTGCCCTTGAGCGCTGCTATTTTATACGGTCTTAATATCAATATCATTAAACGATACCTGAACCATTTACCAGGAATGGTCAAAACCGCCTATCCGTTCGTTGCTACTGCCTTAGCCTATCTTCCGATTTTGATTGCAACCGATACACTATCGCGTTGGGATCAATATCCAGGTCCGTTCCATTTTCATTTCTTGGAACTAAGTACAGGATATCCAGAAACTGCGAATACCGCTTTCTTTTATATTTTTCTTTTGGGATTCTTTGGAAGTGCCCTAAGCATGCTCGGCTTTAACTATGTAATCAAGAAAGTGCCGCCTTTAATGGCTTCAACTACTACGTTTATCATTCCGGTGACTGCGGTTTTTTGGGGATTTTTAGACGCTGAAACAATTGCTTGGAATACCTTGGTAGGTCTTGCGTTTTTGCTGGTTGCGGTGTATTTGATAATTAGGAGGAAAGGGTAGACGGCCTTCGGGGATGCTCGCTACGCTCGCGGTGAGACGCTCCGTTTCACTGCG
>JAULUW010000274.1:0-2756 GCA_032111345.1 Bacteroidia bacterium | reverse complement strand
GTATCTAATTCACAATAGCGCAACAAACTATCTTTGTAGAGGAGCCTCTTTTCTGGGTGAATGTCCGAAAATTGCAATAAACTGTGAGCCATCATCGCCGCGGACCCATTTGCCAAATCCGACATGTCTTCCCCAGGAACAAAAAAATGCAAATCCTGATCGCCAAATAAAGCCGGAAGCGTTTTGTACGGGTCCCAAGCGTTTGCCTCCTGCAACCAAATATGATCATCGAAATTTCGACTCGACATCTCTTTCCCGCGACCGTAAACCCCTGGAATACTGTATTTCTCCTTTAAAGTAGGCACATCCGCGAGTACAGACGGAAGTACCTGCTTTAATGAATTACTGCCTTTCATCGAGGGACTGTAATAACAATCCTTCACGATTTCCAACAAATCAATCATATTGCGCGTACCTTTTATATACGACCCTTTCGACGCTTTCACCTGCGTGATCGTATCAATAAAAGCCTTGAGCTCTTCCTTATTGGGAGGATTCAATGCGTCCAATTCATCATAAATATGACGCAATACGGAATTCTCGTGATTCGAATACCGAAAAATACTGCCCTGATTTTGCTCCAAGGAAGCTTTTAAGGCTTCCAAAAAATCTAAATTGGGATATTTTCCAGGTTCAAAAGATAAAAAATCATTAAAATGTTCAACCCGTCCGTCTTCATATAATAAATGATGTGAAAACTGAAACGCAATCGTTTGGTAGGGTCGCATCCCCTTATAAAAAGGAATGGCCACCGTATTGGTTTCAAAATCAATCATGTTTAAGGGCCAATCCCATTGCTTGCGATATTCCATATAGGCATCCCGATTGAATTTATATTGGGTATCCTTTTTTTGAACCGCCTCAATTTGAATTTTCCTTCGTTCAAAACTGCTGAAGGCCGCGCCGGTATTTTCCAATTCATTATTGGAGGCTAACAATTCGGCATCTAAATCTTTTAGCAAAACCACCCCTTGATCATAGACCTTGTTTACCCCAGAACCCATCTCGCCCATCCACAAATCGTAAATCAAAGGCTCGGCGTGAATGACTTCCCCCGAAAAATTGCCGTTTGACCAAGTATGCGCACTCAAACATCGCGTGCGGCCGCAACGCGTTAATTGGGAGGATCTGAATGGACATGATTTACAAGAGGAATCCGGAGTGCTCACCGCGGATTCATTGGAAACGAGTCGCTCTTGAAGCCAATTTATATATCGGGGGAAGCTTTGGAACGCCGGAGGTACGCGTGTATCATCGATGGAATTGTTAAGTGCCCACCGCACTTCATCTTCCACATTAATCGGAATTAATATGTCTAAACTGCCCAAATCGGAACGGTCGAAGTCTCCATTTATACGCACCCGTGTGCGGTTATTGGCATCTTTAACAATCGAAAACCGCTGATTTAACCCGTCTAAATCTGCTTTCGCATCTTTATTGGCCAATAATAAATAGGGAATAATCGTATAATCCTGATTTGAAGATTTTTGAACCACATAGGTTTGAAAGGCCACATCGTAGAGATAAGATTTCCAATTACTGGTAAAACCGTTGTTATTCGCTTTGAAAAATTTCGTATTCGTTTTGTACGATTTTGATTTTACCTCATATAATTTTAAGGTTTTGCCCTTTTTGTGCAAGATGTCTACCCGCACGAAGGTATTTTCAAACGCGAAAGCGGCTTCGGCAATCAGCACTTCCTCTTCCGATGACAAAAGTACCTGCGTTTCCTTCAATGCCTGTTCCGAATCTAATGTTTCAATCGTATGAACCTGTTTTATCGAATCATTCAGAAAAAGATATTTCGCCAATTCGCCCACTTGAAATCCGCCCTTTGCCAATGCTTCTAAAAATGGATTTTCTTCCGCTTGATTGTCGAACAAATCCGGATTTTGATGGTAATACAATTGCGTTGGGCAATCTAACGCAATTTTAAATTTGGACTTCGTGAGGCGCGTATTTTTAGTCATATCAAACTTGTATAAAACTAAATATACGACAATTTACCCCATTCGCAAAATCTTCTCCATTTTTCGGCCTTTGGCCAGTTCATCGACTAATTTATCGAGGTAACGGACTTTTTGTGTCAGTGGATTTTCGATTTCTTCGATGCGATAACCGCAAATCATTCCGGTTATAAGCGAGGCATTGGGATGCAATTCGGCCCGATCGAAAAATTCTCTAAAAGTCACGTTTTCAAGAATAAGCGCTTGCACCTTCTCAGAATTATAACCCGTAAGCCATTCAATGACCTGATACAATTCGCCGATAGTTCTGCCTTTGCGCTCCACTTTTGTAATGTAAAGCGGAAAAATCGAGCCAAAATGCATTCGTTCTATTTTGGCATTATGTTCGGGAGTGGTTTTCATGGACATTTGCAATTTAGCTCCAATTTTGTGGATACAAATCCGAAAAAAGCCAAATTCTTAGGAGATCCAAAGAATACAAAACTTCAATACCCTATTTTTGAAAGAAATACATTTTGTCGTTCCCATTTATCTACCCATCTTTGGAGGGTATAGAATAAACCGCATCCATTTTATTCCTTAAAACATCCAATGAACCGTAGCGAAAACCTCTCTTTATTCCGAAGTAAAATATCGATTGATACTGAAAAAATCCCTTTAGAAGTGGAGCACCTGCAAAATGCATGCTTGAGACCTATATTAAAATTCCAAAATGACGTTTTACTTCACTATTTCAAGTCCAATCTAAATGGCACGGAATACCCCAAAACACTGCCCGAATTGGAAAGT
>JAULUW010000273.1:0-2548 GCA_032111345.1 Bacteroidia bacterium | reverse complement strand
TCCCAATATAGCCGGGTGCAAGTCCGCATTGTGGGGCCATTACCGATTCTGCGGTTTTGGCAAGTTCCATGATATGGGTTGTTGTAGCAACGTCTTCTGTTAAATCGAAATAATGGCATTTGTGCGCATGTGCCATTTCGGCGATGCGCTTATTTAGAAAATAGGGTAGGCAAGAAACGACGGCATCGTTTTGTGTGAGTAATGAATTCAGTAATTCATCATTTTTAACATCTCCTTTTTGGGTTTTAAAGGGCAAATCATAGGGATAATGAGGATCTTGCTGGTCAAGGCCGGTAACGGTAAAATTTTTACTTAGCATTACGCCGACTAAACAACCCACTTTTCCGAGGCCGATAACGAGAATATTTTGCATCGTTCGCAAGTTACAATAAGTTGCGATAAAATGAAAAAATATAGCGATGGGTTTATTCCCATACTATTTAATTAAAAAAATTCCGCAATTTAACAGCCGAATTAAATTTTTAGACCCAAAAAAGATGTATTTTCGGGAACCTTAGTTTTGAATAGGGTTCCCGAATAATCAATATTGCGGATGTTCAGGGGCATTATTTACGATAGACTCAATGCGTTGCATCACTTCTTCGTTCAAAAGCGTTTCAGTTTCCAAGGCTTTTAAATTTTCAATCAATTGTTGTTCTTTAGTAGCTCCAAGAATTACGGTTGAAACGTTCTCATTTTTCAAACACCATGCAATGGCTAAAAGTGGCAAGGTAGTGCCAAGTTCTTTGGCTAAAACGCCTAATGAAGCCACTTTTTTAATGTTTTCCTCTTGCAGCAGGCGTTCGCTAAGCCAATTTAATTCTTCTCTTTGTAAGCGCGAATTTTCAGGAACTCCAGCATTGTATTTTCCGGTTAAAAGGCCACTTGCTAAAGGACTCCAGATCGTTGTTCCAAGACCAACGGTTTTATACAATTGTGCATATTCCACCTCAAATTTTTGACGGTGCAATAAATTATATTGTGGTTGCTCCATTACAGGGGCGATAAGGTTATATTGTCGGGCCACCATGTGAGCCTCCATGATTTCCTGCGCGCTCCATTCGGAAGTTCCCCAATACAAAATTTTGCCTTGCATGATGAGTTGGTGCATGGTCCATACAGTTTCCTCGATAGGGGTTGTTTTATCAGGTCGGTGGCAGAAATACAAATCGAGGTAGTCTACTTGTAACCTTTGTAAGGCTTGATTGCACGCTTCCACCAGATGTTTGCGATTGAGTCCTTTTTGTGTGGGGACTTTAGCGCCGGCGCCAAAAAATGCTTTTGAAGAAACGATATAGGAGTCGCGCGACCAAGTTTTTTTCTTAAGGATAGCTCCCATAACCCTTTCGGATTCTCCAGCGGCATATACTTCGGCATTGTCAAAAAAGTTGACACCATAGTCATAAGCAATATCCATCAAACGTTCAGAGATTCCGTCTTGAATTTGATTTCCAAAGGTAATCCAAGACCCAAAGCTGAGTCTGCTAATAGGTAAGCCTGTTTTGCCTAAGTTTTTGTACTGCATATCGCAAAAGTAGCATATTAAAAGTTTATTGGGTTCAAGAAAGATTCGCTTAACGTATATTCGAGGATGTTTACGGAAGATTATTTCGAATTCTTTATTGGATTAACGCTCAACAATTCGAAGGCTTGGTTCGACGACAATAGAACGGTATATGAGAAAGTGGTTCGCCCACAATTTGTTTCATTTAGCGAGCAATTACAGGCAAAACTGGCTTTGATAAATCCCAAATTTGCCCAATGCGATATCCGTAAATCCATTTTTCGTGTTAATCGCGATATTCGGTTTTCGAAGGATAAAACACCCTACAAAACGAATATGTCGGTGATTTTTAGTCCCTACGGAAGTAAAAACATGAAGGCGGGAGGATTGTATGTAGAAATCGGCCCTGAAAATTGTGCCTTTTACAGCGGGCATTATTTGCCTGAGAAGGATGAATTGACGTTTATTCGAACGCAAATTGCTGCGAATCCACAGCTTTTTGAAGAAATTATAAATGAGAAATCCTTTAAAAAGTTTTTCGATCATATTCGAGGGGAGGAAGCCAAGCGGATTCCAGCACCCTTTATGGTCATGTCTAAAGATGTTCCTCATTTGCTCAAAAAACAATTTTACATCATGCATGCCTTTGAACCGGAGCGCGCCTTGGGGAGTGATTTTTTAGATTTTGCTATAGATGCGTATAAAGCCGCTTTACCCTATAACACATTTATTTTGGGGGAAAATCACGGATCATTTGGCACATAAATGTCAGGATTGTCCGATTCAAAAGAGATTTACATATGAATACACAGTTAAAAAAGTAAATTGCAAAATCAAAATGAAAGGCATTTTTTCGTATCAACGCATATTGGGACTTTTCTTGTTTTTCGGGGGAAGTTTTATGGGTTTAAACGCTCAAGGTTTGGACGCTCCTGAAAGTCCACATAAACGGAGTGGATGGGAATTGCAGCGGTTGGCAGACCCTCAAACAGGAGTAATTCCGCCCAATATTCGCTTTAAGGAGTTGAGTTTTTTACATGCGAA
>JAULUW010000272.1:0-11197 GCA_032111345.1 Bacteroidia bacterium | reverse complement strand
AATTTCAACTTTATGATTTCTTTAAGTTTTGATTTATACAAGCAGGATGAATGCTTTTCGTGGAATATAAAACATTGCCTCAAATTGAGGTTAAATAATTTTAAACGTACAGAGGTACCTCTTTTGCCATTATTACTATGCTTAATTTTGTTTGCCTCTCATAATTTAATTTCAGCACAATCCCTTAGAGGTCTTTCGGTGTTGAACGACTCGCAAGTATGGGTATCAGGTAATAAGGGCTATATAGGGAAACTAAATGCCGATACCCTTTTGGAATGCCAATTACCAACTGAATATCATTCTAAAGATTTTAGAGACATTCATGGGTTCAACGCGCAATCAGCCATTGCTATGAGTGTAGCGGATTCTGGAGTGTTACTGAAAACTTGGAATGGCGGGAAAGATTGGTTTGAAGTATATCGCGATAATGATTCTGGAGTGTTCTTTGATGTTATTGAATTCCATCCCTCAGGAAAACTTGGAATACTAATGGGAGATCCTTTACCCTCAAACTCCAATTATATTTATTTTAGGTTAACTCTAGATTCTGGAAATCATTGGATTGAAATGCAGAATAGTCAATGGAATAAAACGTCCCCAAAATTAAATTCATTATTTGCCGCAAGTGGAAGTTCCATTAGAATTATTGATTTCAAATTTGATGAAAGCCAAGGGTTAATCCATTTGAAATGCATCATTGGTGGTGGCGGTCCTTCAGGCGCTTCTTTGCGATTGGCGCGAGTAACTTGGAATATCTATGGAGAACTTGTTTCCGAAAAGACGGTCAATTTACCGCTTCCCTTGCCGGAAAGTGAAGGGTGGGGGGTGTACGGGATGTCACAATTGGTGAATGATGAAGTTCTAGTAGCAGGCGGTCATTGGAAATATCCCAATGGTCAACTAAAATCTCCTGATTCTGCAAACATTCAAAAACAAGATTGTGATCAAGGGTTGTTTTTATTAAAGTTTTCTGATGCCTCCATGAGTCTGCGACCTTTAGGACTGTGTAATTATGTATCCGGAACCACGTTCCTTCCCGAGAATAGGATTGTTTCGGTTGGAACCAGTGGCGTTTCAAAGATGAAATTGCCAAGAACACGCCGTGATCCCATTTCGAATTTAAGTTGGGATGTAAATCTATTGGGCATTACGGAATACGTCACCAATTTCATAAATACGCATTCCACACCTTTCAAGGGGTTGAATGCTGTGTCTGTTTCAGAGAATTATGTTTGGATAATCGGCACGGCCACCAAGCCGCTACTTTTGCGTATCCCTCAATCCGTATATTAAGCAGATTCTAATTGCTTTTTTATTGAATGTTTTTCTGTATATTTGCATACTAACAAGCGTTAGTTAGCTATGACTCGCAAAGAACAAGTTCGCAAAATTGCCGTACAAATGATGAAGTTTCATGGCTTCAGCGGACTTACTATGCGTTTGTTGGCAAAAGAGTTAGGTATTGAAGCAGCCAGTATTTATAATCATATCCAATCGAAAGACGAGATTTTGGAAACGGTATGTTTTGATTTGGCAAAGGAATTTGAATTGGCCGTTTTAGAAGTCAACGATATCTATTTCAACGCTCCCGAAAAACTCTACACTTTAGTCAAGTCACATGTTGACATTGTGTGTAAAGATTTAGATGCCTCTACCGTGTTTATGCACGAATGGCGGTATTTACCAGAACCTTCCAGATTGGAATTTCTTGAAAAACGCCGCGTTTACGAAGCTGAAATACGCAAAATTATCCAATTGGGAATCGACAATGGCGATTTTGACGCCATCGATCCGAAATTTGCAGTTATTACCCTATTAAGTGCGCTTAATTCTATTGTAGAATGGTACAATCCGAAAGGCGATTTACAATCCAAAGAAGTCGCAGATCGCTTGTATCAATTTATTATTAAAGCGCTCCTTAAGCCCAATATGCATGCCCAATCCTTTTTAATCCCAAACACATAAAAAACTAATTAAAACTGATATGTACGGAAACGCTTACATCGAAAACAATGGCCAAGAAAATAAATTGACGGCCAATGAAGATCCACAAAAATTAGCAGCTTTTGAAGCGCGTATTGCTGCGGGCGATAAAATTGAGCCCCATGACTGGATGCCAGCAGAATACCGCAAGCAATTGGTGCGTATGATCGAACAGCACGCCCATTCAGAGATTATTGGTGCCTTACCGGAAGGTACCTGGATTACCCGTGCACCTGGTTTCAGACGTAAATTGGCACTAATGGCCAAAGTTCAAGACGAAGTAGGTCACGCGCAATTATTATATTCCGCGGCAGAAACCCTAGGCAAAAGTCGTGAAGATATGATCAATGATTTGATCAATGGCAAAAGCAAATATTCCAATGTTTTCAATTATCCCGCAGTGACTTGGGCCGATTCCGCTGTAATTGCTTGGTTAATTGATGCAGGTGCTATCGTTAATCAATTAGCAAATAGCAAAGGAAGTTATGGACCCTATGTTCGTGCGCTCGATCGTATCTGTGCAGAGGAATCCTTCCATTTGAAATACGGTCACGATAACGTGGTATTCCTTGCCACAGGAACCCCAAAGCAACGAGAAATGGTTCAAGAAGCGCTTACCCGATGGTGGGAACCCATTATGCATTTCTTTGGCCCTTCCGATAAAATGTCCGTGCATACCGAAGTATTGATGCGTTGGAAAGTGAAAATGGGTACCAATGATGAAATGCGTCAAACCTTTTTAGATATGTATGTTCCCAAAATTTGGGATTTGGGATTGACCTTGCCAGATCCTGAGTTAAAAAAGAATCCTGAAACAGGAAAATGGGATTATACGGAACCCAATTGGGACGTATTCAAACAAGTTATCAATGGAAACGGCCCTTGCAATAAAGAGCGACTTGCCGTACGCAGAATGGCAGAAGAAAAAGGCCGTTGGGTACGTCGTGCGCTTTTACAGAAAGACGCAGAATACGTTGCACCTTTATCTTAATCCCCAAAAAAGCTATGAAAATTAACAGCCTAGATCCTCGAATTGCACGTGCAGAATTGGATGAAAATTCAACGGAAGGAACCTTGAATACCCTCGACCATTTTCAAACCTATGAAGTGTTCGAACAGAAAAAACGCGGTACCCACCACATGCATGTGGGCAGTGTTCACGCTCCCAATGCAGAATTGGCCATGATGTTTGCGAAAGAACAATATACCCGCAGAGGTAATTGTGTCAATCTATGGGTCGTAAAAACTTCCGAAATTTTCGTTACCCAATATGAAGATGCCGATATGTTTGAAAATACCCCATCTAAATTGCACAGAGACCCCAATTCATATAAAGTAATGGATCGTATTCAAGCGTTTAAGGAGCGCCAAAAACAAAACGCCTAATGGAATTTAATGATAATCACGTTTTAGGTCTAAAGGACCTATTGTACCGGATGGCAGACGATTTGCTCATCCTTGGTCACCGCAATTCTGAATGGACGGGTTTGGGACCCATATTAGAAGAAGACATTGCGTTTTCAAGTATGGCCCAAGACAAGTTGGGGCAATCGCTCGCCATGTACGAAATTCTACATGAATTGGGAGAAAGCGATCCCGACACCGTTGCCTTTACCCGAAATGCACCGCAGTTTCATTCTTGTCAATTGGTAGAATTGCCCATAGGAGAATACGACTTTTCTTTGGTTCGTCACTTTTTCTTTGACCATCAAAGTGCCTTGCGCATTGATATGCTAACGGATACCGTAGTGGAGCCTTTGCAAATGGCTGCCCGTAAATTCCGTGGGGAAATAAAATACCATACCATGCACGCCGATTCTTGGTTGAAGCAATTGGCACTTGGTAGTGAAGAAGCAAAAATACGCATGCAACAAGCCATCAATGAAACATTTCCTTATGCATTGGGCATGTTTGAACCGTCCAAATACGAAAATGAACTCATTGAGGCGGGTATTTTTGCGGGTGAAGCCGTTTTACAAAATACTTGGTTGCGCGTAATTACTGAAAAACTAAACGCTTTTGGTTATACGCTTCCAGATATCAATGACGTAACTCCGGTTAATGGTGGTAGAAATGGCATTCATACAGAATTCTTACAACCGTTGTTAGACGAAATGACCGAAGTTTTCAGTATCGATCCAGGAGCCGATTGGTAATCTATGTCGATAAGCAGAGAAGCACATATTAAAGAAACTTTAGAAATGGTGATGGATCCTGAAATCCCCACCATTTCTATCGTCGATTTGGGAATCGTTACCAAGATTTCCTCAGAAAAAGAGCATACGGCCTATGTGCAATTGACTCCAACGTTTTCAGGCTGCCCAGCATTGAAAATCATGGAAGATTTGGTGCAACAAGCGTTAATTTCGGCAGGTTATACCGAGGTTAAAGTGGAAACCTCTTTTGAAACCCAATGGAATTCTAATATGATTTCGGAAAAAGGCAGGGAAGGACTTTTGAAACATGGACTTGCACCGCCGCCTAAACACGATGGCTATATTGAATTGGATGTTTTAAGCGATATCGCATGTCCTTTGTGCAATAGCCGTAACACCACCATGCAAACACCTTTTGGACCTACCTTGTGCAGAAGTATGCATTACTGCAAGAATTGCTCCAATGCGTTTGAGGCCTTCAAGCCAATTTATTAAGAAATTTCATCCCCAATTTACCCAATCTCGACTTCCTAATACACGCTTTACTTCGCCTCTTTTCCCAATAATCAAGTAGGGAGATGGCGGTATGCTGAAATAAATCAACCGGCCTCTAATGGTATTGTTGATTCTCGAGATCTTTTCATAAATACTGTTATCGTGTCGGTTAACTAAGCGATCTATTGAATCTATAATTGGTTGCATTTCTTCTCTTTGTGTAATGGCTTTATATATATGGAGTAAGGGTTCTTTGTATTTTTTCAATTCGTATAGGTTAATGCCATTGGGATGTTGTAAAAATAGCACATATAAGGCCCGATGAAGCGGTTCCATTTTTAAGTGTCCGATAGGATCGTCCATAACTATCGTATAATGCGCATCAATATTCATTTTGATTATTTCATTTACGGGGGAAATTAAATCTTCGGTTTTTGAATGAAGTTGCTTGAATTGAATAATTTGCATCAGTTGCTGAAAGCCCAATTCCAATTGCTGCTCCCGTATGGTTTGAATCAAGCGAAGTGCCTCCGGTGGAATTTCACCATAAACCTCATGGAAGTCGATTTCTGGTTCGTTTTCCTTTAATAGCCTTTGTTTTTCTTCCTCTATCTGCTTAAGCCAGTCGGGGTTTTTTATGGGAATTGAGGCCGAGACGAATTTGGGCGGGGAGTCTATCTTTTTGTTTTCGGAAATTTCCGGTTTTAAGTTCGGTTTCGCTCCCGATGGTTCTGAACTCGAATTTTTCCCGTCTAACTTGTTGAAATTGCTACCGCTTTTTTCATCTGAAGGGGGTAAAATTATTCGCTTTTTTGCAAACGCTGGAGGAATTGGGATGGGAGGTGTGAAATCATCTGGATGTTCTTCCCAAATTGTTGGAGGATATAATTCGGGGCCCTTAATATAATTTCCTATGCCATAAGCAGTCCAACCGCCATGGCCTAAGAACTTAACGGATACTTTAAGGCCTTCAAAAACAATGGCATAAGGACCGTCTTCACCAAAAACACCTAATTCTTTGAAAAAGAATTTTAAATATTCAGGATTTCGAATATTAGCAATGATTCCATCAACAATTTTATTTTCATGGTGTATATAACGCCGATCATTCCGATAAAAGGGATAAAATCCGTTCAGAAATTGGTGAATGGGTGTCCGTAAACTAAGGTCTTCTGGATTAAGTGGATCTAATGCGGACACAAAGGTGATGCCCTCTTTTTGGAGGTAAGCTGCCAAAAGGGTATTGTTCTGAAAATAAGGATAATCGGTTTTGTTTCCTTTAATAGCGAGTAGTGTCCATACCATCTTCCGAAGTTAATTCATATTTGCTGAAAATCCCGTCTGAGGATTCCCACAAGGTTGTGGAAATGGACCATCCGTTTAGATGGACTGCATCTTTGTTCTCGGAAAGACAAAGCTCCATACTCAGTGGCCAGGAGTATAAGATTTGTCTCCATAACCTTTAAAAAAAATAATAATCATGAAAAAAGAACATTCCATTACGCAGTTAATTGTAGACGAGAGCGGATCTATGCAAGGTTTTAATCAAATGGTAAAATCCACGTATCAGAGTATTGTTGCGGCGATGAAAAACGAACGCGTTGAATTTCCAGAATTGCAACAATATTTTCAAGCATGGACCTTTTCAAGCGGAGAAATTGCAGTGCGAAACGCAATTCCAATTTTCGAGATTGCAGACGATGGCAACTTCCCGGAATTGGCCTATAATCCCAATGGGGGCACTCCTTTATACGATGCTATGGGAAGAGCGCTAATCAGTTTAGAGACTCATATTCAGAATACGCCTGCTTTACAGAACGAGCCCGAAATTTCGGTGGTTATCATAACAGACGGATATGAGAATGACTCGCAAGAATTCACGGGAACGCAAATTGGCAAGCTCGTGAGTCGTTTGCAATCACAAGGTTGGAAATTTACCTATCATGGAACCGACCACGATGTGCATGAAATGGCCGCTAAAATGGCCATTAGAAATGCCCATTCTTTTTCTAAAAGTGCTACCGGTTTCGAAAGTATGAGTGCCTCTGTGGTGAGTAACAGGCGTATGTCGAAGGAAGCATTCCTCACAGAAAAGTTGCGTAATAAATAGTGCTACGCAAGGTAGGCCTCTGCTTTAACTACGTCTTCAGGCGTATCGATAGCAATTCCTTCGTGATCGGTTTCTAATACTTTAATCACGTAACCAAAATCCAACCAACGCAGTTGTTCTAGCATCTCTGTATCTTCCAACAGCGTGTTTTTAAGTAAGGAAAGCCGTTTAACAATTTTCCCCCGAAATGCATACAACCCGATATGACGGTAATACGGATAATCCGTATTGCCGCGGTTGTAGGGGATTACGCTGCGACTGAAATAAAGGGCGCGACCGGATTTATCGGTAACGACTTTCACCAAATTGGGGTTGTTGAGTTCTTCAGTAGGACCAATACGTTTTTTTAAAGTTGCGATGTCCGTATTGGGAGCTATAAAGCTGGCGACCAAATCATGTACCTGTTTGGTTGTGATAAAGGGTTCGTCTCCTTGTAAATTTACAATGATATCACATTCCCAATTTAAAACGGACATGGCTTCTACAATGCGATCTGTTCCTGTTTCATGCTCAGAACGCGTCATTACAACGGGTACCAAATGCGATACGGCATCCGCAATTCGAGGATCATCGGTAGCCACGGCAACCCCAGCGTGTGGGGTGCAATTAAGAGCCGCTTCAACGGTTCTAAGAATCATAGGTTTACCGGCAATCAGCGTTAATGGTTTTCCTGGAAAACGCGTACTTGCATAACGTGCGGGAATAATGATACCAAAACTTGGCAGTTCCATATATGTTTAAGGTTTTATCTCTAGCGCTTTTAGAATCTTAAAATGGATTTCATGGTTTTCGTAAACGCCTGAGAACAAATGCGATAATGGTCCAAAAGCGAATACGGGAACCGGGATACCCGTGTGATGTTTGGTACTAAACGCAAAAAGGGCTTCTTTATTTTGAGACTCTTCAAATAAACTTAATCCGCCGGTTTCATGGTCTGCAGTTACAATGACTAAAGTTTCCCCATCTTGTAGCGCCCATTTGCCAACCTCTGCAATGGTACTGTCGAAATCAAGGGCCTCATTTATAACATATTCGGCATCGTTATCATGTCCACCCCAGTCAATTTGACTTCCTTCCACCATTAAAAAGAAGCCATTTTCATTTTTATTAAGGTTTCGAATGGCAGCCATTGTCGCATCTTTTAGAAAGTTTCCACGGCCTTCGGAATATTTCACAGGATGCATCGCCGTATCGTAAAATGCAACAAAGTCGGCGGTATCGATGGTTTTGAAATCATCCTTGTTATATAAATAAGTAGCATATCCGTTTTTGTGCAAACGTGCAGTATCAAAAAAGGGAAACCCTCCACCAATGGCGATATCGATAAATCCTCCATAGAAATCTTCTGCAATTTCTTTGTCGAGATACCGACTGTTTTGGTGGGCGTAAAACGATGCCGGTGTGGCATGTGTTAAACCACAAGTAGACACTAGACCTGTAGACTTGCCTTTTACATGTAAAATTTCGGAAAGGGTAAAAGCGATACTAGAGTCTTTGCGAACGCCTATAGCTTTGTTGAACGTTTTTTCTCCTATGGAAATGGCCGTAGCACCCGCTCCTGAATCGGTAATAAAATTACTGGAACTTGAGGTTTTGCTTAATCCCAAATACTCAGACAAACGGTATACATGTAAGGGTTCTTTAACGCGTGATTGAGCCGCACTCCACTGAGCCAAACCTGTTCCATCACCGATCATTAAAATGACATTTTTGACCTTTTTACTTGGTTTATTCTTACGAATACTATCACTACTAACTTGTTGAGCAAAACTTGAACTGGATAAAGTCAACCCAATCAGGGCCAATACAAAAAAACGCATGCGCAAAATTAAATCATTTAACAGGCCTTTGGGCATCTGGAATAATAAGATTTTATGAACTATCTGATTCCAAGAGCCTGTGTTTTGAATCCCGAGTCGTATTTTTGCCTTAAAGATTTTCATTATGAACGGATTTTTCCAAATACCCAAAGCAAAGAACGAGCCGGTTTACGAGTATGCACCGGGCAGCGTTGCGCGTAAAAACCTAAAAGAAGCCCTTGCAAAATGGCGTTCCGAAATACATAATATCCCAATGTTTATTGGGGGGAAAGAGGTCAGAACGGGAATCGTACAACAGATATTTCCACCCCATGATTTAGCGCATAAAATCGGTGAATTTCATATAGGAAACGACGAACATGCGCGTATGGCCATTGATGCTGCACTTGCTGCTAAAGAGTCTTGGGAGTCTATGCCTTGGGAACAAAGAGCAGCGATCTTTTTAAAAGCAGCAGATTTATTTGCCACCAAATACCGTTACGATATCAATGCAGTTACCATGATTGGCCAAAGCAAAAATGCCTTCCAGGCAGAGATTGATGCCGTTTGTGAATTGGTGGATTTTTTGCGATTCAATGTGCAATACATGGCGGAGATTTATTCCGAACAACCCCTAGAAAATAGTCCGGGCATTTGGAATCGTTTGGAATACCGTCCTTTAGAAGGGTTTGTTTTTGCGGTAACGCCATTTAATTTTACCGCCATTGCAGGAAACCTTCCTGCAGCCGCGGCCATGATGGGCAATGTGGTGGTTTGGAAACCGGCCGACACACAAATTTACAGTGCCAATTTATTAATGCGCGTTTTCAAAGAAGCGGGACTTCCCGATGGCGTAATTAATTTGGTTTATGGCGACGGACCAACCATCGGTGATGTGGTATTTAATCATGCCGAACTGTCGGGCTTGCACTTTACGGGAAGTACCAAAGTTTTCCGTCACATGTGGAAGACCATTGGTATGAATATTGAAAAGTACCGCAGTTATCCACGTATAGTGGGTGAAACAGGCGGTAAAGATTTTGTATTGGTGCATCCTTCGGCCCATACCGATGTAGTGGTAACTGCACTTTTACGCGGTGCTTTCGAATTTCAAGGTCAGAAATGTTCGGCTGCGAGCAGAGCGTATATCCCCCAAAGTTTATGGGATGGAATTAAAGCAGGTTTGTTGAACGATATCAAAACCATGAAAATGGGTCCGACCGAAGATTTTAGCAATTTCATCAACGCAGTAATCGACGAGCGTGCCTTTGATAAGATCGCAACCTATATCGATAATGCAAAAAAAGACGGAGTAGAAATTATTGCCGGTGGCGGTTACGACAAGAGCGAGGGATATTTCATTGAGCCCACAATTATTGTTGCCAAGGATCCCAAGTATACAACCATGTGCGAGGAAATTTTCGGACCGGTTTTGACCCTTTACATATATGAAGATGTGCAGTGGACAGACATGTTGAAATTGGTGGATAGCACTTCTGAGTACGCATTGACAGGAGCGGTAATTGCTCAGGATCGTTATGCAATTACGGAGGCCACTTGGGCTTTGCGTAACAGTGCGGGTAATTTTTACATCAATGATAAACCAACGGGAGCGGTGGTAGGTCAGCAACCGTTTGGCGGTGCGCGTGGCAGCGGTACCAACGACAAAGCGGGAGCCAAGGTAAATTTATTGCGTTGGGTAAGTCAAAGAACCATTAAAGAAACCTTCAATCCACCCACACATTACGGATATCCGTTTTTGGGGGAAGATTAATAAAGGCAGCGGGCGCAAGGGTAGGTATTTTAAACTTGGAAAATAGCAAAAAATACCTATTTTTGCAGTCCAATTGGGGGATTAGCTCAGCTGGCTAGAGCGCTTGCATGGCATGCAAGAGGTCGCCGGTTCGACTCCGGCATTCTCCACCCAATAAAAATCAAAGCCTCAGAGCAATCTGGGGCTTTTTCATGTGTAGATTAATCAAAAAAAATTCGGAAGTTCTCTCGATGGATGACGTGCGTATTGGGTTGGTAGCTTTCTAACATCGATTTTGGAAATGTTATGGCTTTTTGTAGCTTCCATTTAAATTCGAAGGCGCTCATTATCCCGTCTGCGATTTCAAGATAATCCACTTCCTGCTGGCTATGCGTTCGCCAAAAAAAAGATTTACAATAATGTTGGCGGTAAGCATTGTGTTTTTTTCTTTCCGCAATTAGGAAATTTTCCCATAGGGCCCCTTTATCCGTGCGAAGCTCGATGGGTGCGAAATTATTGAGTATGGCATTGCGTATGCCATTGTCATAAAAATATATTTTTCGACTGTTTTTAATCTCGTTCCTAAGATTTTTGGAATAACTGGTTAAAGCAAATATTACATACGACCGCTCCAAAAGATCGATATATTTAGCCACCGTATTTTTATCAATACCCAGTAGTTGTGCAAGCTCATTATAGGATACTTCGCTGCCGATTTGAAGTGCCAATGCGGTCAATAAACGATCTAAAATTTCAGGCTTTCGAATACCCGTTAAGGCCAAAATATCCTTGTATAAGAGGCTTTCTGTAAGATTCTTCAGCGTTTTTTTCTCTCTTTGAATTTCATTGATAACATCAGGATACATGCCAAATATCATTCGATGATCCAATTGACTTTCGC
>JAULUW010000271.1:0-6950 GCA_032111345.1 Bacteroidia bacterium | reverse complement strand
TGGCTCGTTGGAATGCCTGCAGAAACGTCCTTGGCTATAACCAGTATGATTTTCGGGGGAATCTTTGAACGCCTTCCTAAGCTTCGTGTCGCCTTTGCTCATGGAGGGGGCTCTTTTCCCGCTACTATAGGACGAATTGAACACGGTTGGCGCGTTAGACCTGATTTAGTAGCCGTAGATAATCAGAAAAATCCAAGAGAATATCTTGGACAATTCTGGCTAGACTGCTTGGTGCATGATCCAAAAATGTTGCGATTTATTACAGATTTAGTGGGCATCGATAAAGTGTGTTTAGGAACCGACTATCCATTCCCCTTGGGAGAGGATATCCCTGGTGAATTGATTAAAAATTCAGGATTTACCCCTCAAGAGCAGGCAATTATGTTGGGCGACTCGGCTTTAAATTGGCTCAATATGCCCAAACATCTTTTTGTATGATTCAGTCATAAAAATGTGTTACGGCACGATTTTTGGCCTTATTGAAGTAAATTTGTTTTCTATGAAAAAGGGTAGGCATCTTCAAACTTTAGGATTATTCGTGATATTGGCCGTAAGCATTCCTGCATTTGGTCAGAGGAAATTAGATAAAACCGTAAAACCCAAAGTTCGAATTGCCCAAAATTCAGGAAAATCGATTCTATCCAATTCGGCATTTTACCCAGGAGGCGTACAACTAAACAGAAGATCTGAGCAGAACATACACACTTCCATGGTAAACATGGGAGAATCCATCGAAATGGATGTAGTAAGTACGTCACGCACCAAACAAACTATTTTACCTGTAGTTGGCGATTCACAAACCTTATTGGTGCGCCCATACAGCATTATTGGCTATATGAATTCCAACGGCAATAAGCAGGATATTTCCCAAGAAGATTCTACTACCCTCTTGGAATATGTGATTAATGCGAAGGGAGAATTAACCAACGTAAAAGGCAATAACGACTACATAAAAGCCTTAACCAATTCGGGTATTAATAATATCCAAAAAGGATTAAACCTAATGGTGTATTTAAAACACGGCCACGAATTAATGCTGAATGATAGTTTTTCAATCCATCACGACGGAAAGCCCTATACCTACAAAAAAACGTTTATTCTACGTGAAATCAACGATTATGAAGCTGTTTTTACAACGCATCAGGATATTATTCTCGATCATAATTACGACATGAATAATTACGACATTCACCAAATGGCTAAGGGATTTTCAAACGGAATTATGAAAGTACGTCTACACGATAATTTAGTTACGTATAACGAAGAAAATTTGGAACTATCCGGCTATATGGAAATGGTAAGTGTAAATATTCCCTTGACCATAAAAGGAACTATGAAAGAGTTTGTTACGGTAGATTAAATCTGGCTTTTGCGCATTAAATCATACCTCAACATGCCGTTTTGTTAGGATTTCAAAAATAAAAGTGCGTTCATTTGGTCTTGAATTGAAAACCCTTTTCCCATTAAGAAGGCCTTAACTTTTTGTTTTTCTTCGAAATTCAAAATAGCCTTACCTTCAATAATATCGTCTATTTTTTCTTCTTGAAATTTCATAGCCTTAAGCTTTTTTCGCGCCCATTTTTCTATTTGTAAATCCGTAGTAGCCTCCTCCAAAAGGGATAAAGATTGCAGAATTAACGCATCTGAAATACCCGCTTGCTTTAAACCTTGTTTGATTTTTTCTTTGCCCCAAGCTTTGATTTTGCTTTTACCTCGCACATAGGCTATGGCATATCGCTCTTCATTGAGAAAATCGGTTTGCAGCAAATGTATCATTACCTCTCCCGCTTCTGCAACGGTTAATCCCAATTCTCTGCATTTTTCCAGTACCTGTTTCTGACTCCTCTCTTGGTACGTACAAAACTTCTCCAATTTTTGCATTGCCTGGGAAACCGTAACAAATTGCGCTTTTTTCTGCCAAGCCATAGGGTCAAATTTCGGCTAAAAACACCAGAAACTGCCAAATTTTGTATTTTTTGCAATTCTTTCTGACAGATTTGCAGTTTTCACCAAATGGAATGAGGTTTGCTTTTTATACGCCTATATGAGAACCGGACAAATTTCAGTACAATCGGAAAACATCTTCCCGATAATTAAAAAATTCCTTTATACAGATCAGGAAATTTTTATTCGAGAATTGGTGAGTAACGCCGTTGATGCCTCAAAGAAAATTCAAACTTTAGGTCGTATCGGAGAATATTCGGATGAAGTAGGCGAATTAAAAGTTACCGTATCCATCGATGAATCCAAGAAAACCATTACCATTTCGGATAACGGAGTGGGTATGACCGAGGAAGAGGTAGAGAAATACATCACGCAATTGGCTTTCTCTGGAGCAACGGAATTCGTGGAAAAGTGGAAAGATAAAGATCCGGAGCAAATGATTGGTCACTTTGGTTTGGGTTTCTATTCTGCCTTCATGGTTGCCAAACAAGTTACATTAATAAGTAAATCTTATAAAAAAGATTCACAACCCGTAAAATGGGAATGCGATGGCAGCACTTCCTACAGCATAGATAAAGGCAAAAGAAAAACCAGGGGTACCGATGTTATTCTACATCTTACCGATGAAGATTCCGAAACGTACCTAAGCAAGTGGAAAATCAAAGAATTACTCCGCAAATACTGCCGTTTTCTGCCTATTACCATCGAATTCGATGGGGAAATCATCAATGATACCCAACCTTTATGGACCAAAAAGCCTGGGGATTTGAATCAGGAAGATTATAAAAAATTCTTCGAAGAGCTTTATCCAATGCAAGAAGCTCCGCTGTTTCATATTCATATTAACACCGATTATCCGTTCAACTTAACGGGTGTGTTGTATTTCCCAAAAGTACTTCAAGCACTCGATAATCGTAAAGATCGCGTACAACTTTACAGCAACCAAGTGTTCGTAACCGAAGATGTAAAAGACGTATTACCCGAATATTTGGTCTTATTACAAGGAGTAGTTGATTCACCCGATATTCCATTAAACGTAAGCAGAAGTGCATTACAGAGCGATACCAACGTAAAGAAAATTACCGCGCACATTTCTAAAAAAGTAAGCGATAAACTCACTGAGATTTTCAAAAATGACAGGGAAGATTATCAAAGTAAATGGGAGTATTTGGATTTAATCGTGAAATACGGAATGCTATCAGACGAGAAGTTTGCGGAACGTATGAAAGATTATTGTTTGGTTACCACCACGGAAGGAACGTTCCATACCATTCAAGAGTGGGTCGACCATTGTAAGACAAATCAAACCGATAAAAACGGAAACACCGTTATCCTTTACACAACCGATGCAACTGCGCAATACATGAGTGTCAAATCCGTAAAGGATGCAGGATATGAGGTAATAACCTTAAACGGACCTTTAGACGTGCATTTTGCGGGTTTTGCAGAAGGCAAATTTGAGAAAGTAAGTTTCAAATGTGTCGATAGCGATCCTGTTAACAAACTTATTGAAAAAGAGGAAAATATCGAGTCCGTTTTAGATCAAGAACAACAAGATGCTTTAGCGAACCATTTGAAATCACTCCTAAATGAGGTAAGCTTTGATGTAAAATTAGAAAGTCTTCCGCCACAACAAGAGTTTTTAAGCATCCACAAAAACGAATGGGAACGCCGTATGGAGGAGTATGCGAAAATGGGACAGTCTATGCCATTTGGAGATTTAGGTGGCAAAAAGAAAACGATAGTGGTAAATACCAATAACCCGATCGCTGGTAAAATTTTAAGCCGCGAAGAAGGCGTTTTAAAAGACCATTTGCAATATCATATTGATTTAGCCCTTTTGGAGAAAAACCTCCTTCAGGGTGCAGATTTAGAACGCTTTATTCAAAAAGCGAAGTCCTTTATTCAAGACTAAGATTCTGACTCTAGGGTAAATACGGTTATCTCGGGATAAATACCCATTCTCCCGGGATAACCTAAATATCCAAAGCCTCTATTCACATAAAGCGATTGCTTATTCTCCGTGTATAAGTCCATCCATTCCTTGTACAAATATTTAATCGGACTCCAGCGATAGAATTTGCTGTCGATTCCAAATTGCATTCCATGAGTATGGCCGGAAAACTGAACCGCTATATCTTTCTTTATATTTAATACTTGCTCCCTCCAATGCGATGGATCATGACTTAAAAGTAATTTCACATCCGCGCCATTCGCTTGGGAATATGCCTTTTCTAGGTTTCCATATTTAGGAAATTTACCCTTTGCACTCCAATTTTGCACTCCAATTACCGCAAGTTTGCTTCCATTTATTTCCAAAATTTCACTTTCATCCAAGAGCAAATTCCAACCCAAATCTTTGTGATTTTGCAACATCAATTCGAAATTCTTTTGTTTGGCTTCTGTTGAATCCCAAGAAACATAATCCCCATAATCGTGATTTCCCAGTATCGAATACACGCCAAGAGGGGCTTTTATTTTTTTAAAAACATCGATCCAAGACCTCGCTTCTGAAGCAGTATCATTGACCAAATCTCCAGTAAAAAATATCAAATCCGCTTTTTCAGCATTGATCAGTTCAATGCCTTTTTCTACCGCCTTTCGGTCCCAAAAGCTCCCACAATGGATATCTGAAATTTGAATAATTTTCAGTCCATTCAAAGCAGTTGGTAATCGATGTATCTTTAATTTCCTTCGATGCACTATATAGTTATGAGCGCCCTTTACAACTCCCCAAAGTGCTGTAGAGAAAAATAATGCCGCTGCTCCGAGTCCCAAATAATTCAAAAAGGCCAATCTCGAAATACCCGTTTGTTCAGCATTTGATTCGAAACCTGGGGTTTCTTTAAAAGAAATATCTTGAGCGAACCATCTTATTATTCGAACCAGGTCATCGATAATCAAGAACAAGGTCCAAATAATTTTTATGATAAACACACTAAATACAAATGCTGCAACGAAACGTATAACAATAGGTTCCATGTGCACTTGCAGAAATCTAACAGAAACTAGAAACAGAATTAGGGATACTGAATACCCCCAATAAAAAGAAGCGACCCACTTTTTTGTTTGCTCAGAACTGCCCTTTAGAAGCATTTTTACACCCTGCCAGGTATACAAATCTATAATCACAAAAAACAACAAAAACGCAATAAGCCCGATTATCTTACTTTTAAACATATGTTCAGCTTTACAAAGGAAATCAATCTTATTGAAAGAAATTTACACCCATAAAAATCGGGCTTCGTAATACACCCTAACACCAAACTGGTTTTTTAACTAAAAACGACAGGAAACGGTTCCATCTGGATTCAAGAAGATCATTCCCCGTTCGTATATTCCTTCTTGCTTATTCTGGATTTCAAATAAAAACCATTGGTTCTTGGGTAAAGCTATCGGTTTAGGACCAGTGGATTTTAATACCAAACGGCCATTCATGTCATAAATGGTTGTGTGTAAATCAGGTATTTCAAAGCCCTTCCGGCCATCGAGAAAATGAACACCTTCCTCAGACGAAATAATTCTAACCCATTGTTTTATAATACGATGTGTATTCAACATTGACGGTTGACTCCATGAATATCGGGTATAAACAGGAAAATGATCACTTACTAAGTTGCCATAATTACTGATCCATTTATCGGTATAAAGCACCATTGTAGAATCTTTTATTACGTGCGATTTTAGACCTGGGGTAGTTACAATATGGTCTATCATTTCGGAATAGCTAACCGTGGAGCGTTGTTTAGAAAGGCTCAAAGGGTAAGTATTTGCCACGTATTGGGTATCTTTTATCCAGTTTTGATAAGGGGTTGCATATCCCGTTAAAATACTCTGATCAAAATCATCATTCCAATCACCAAGAACGATCCCTTTATTGTTCCTTCCCAATTTATCGATATACATCTTTAAGGCAACACCGGCATTGTAACGCCGGTTATAGGCGAGGACTTTTTGAGAACTTGAACCCGTATTGGCTTTCATGTGAAGAACCCAAATTCGAAGCGTATCTCCTGCTGGCCAGGAAGGGTGTGTTGGAATAAGCCCAATTTCTAAGGGTAAACGCCCACCTCCAAAATCATATTCGTAATTTGCTAAAATATGCTTTTGGTATATAAATTCGAATGCGGATTTCTTAAATATCAATCCGGTTTTTTGCGTTTGCGACCAAGTACTGATTATGCCCCTATAATCGGATAACTTAAAGAGCAATTGATTCCAATAAGACAAGTCGCTAATTTCTTGCACCCCTATAAGGTCTAAATTCAAAGTCTCCAACAACTCTGTAGCATATTGCAATTGCAAATCGTCGTTGTTAGGCCCATTACTTGCACTTCCAAACCATTCGAGGTTCCAGGTTGCCACATCCAATCGATCTACTGCACCTAATTCCGGAATTTGAGCTTTTGTGGAAGCAATGGCCCCTATTGACCATAGGCCTAAAAATATTTTCCTTAATAAAACCTTCATTTAATGTTCTGCTCTTTTATCGAAACCCCAATTCAATTTACTACGTAAGGTATCCATAAAGTTTATTTCATTCAACCTAATCAAATTCAAACAAAAATCAGCCTTTTTCACGGCCATCGAAACTTCATTGGTAATACTTTCACTCCGCGAATCCATACTCGCCAAATAACTGCTGGCCCTTCCTTCTATTTCAAAAGAAATAACGGTACTATCGCTTATAACCACAGGCCGTACATTTAAATTATGCGGCGCTATTGGGGTAATTACAAAAGTATCCGATTTCGGGAATATAATGGGCCCACCACAACTTAATGAATATCCGGTAGAACCCGTGGGTGTCGAAATAATTAAACCGTCGCTCCAATAACTATTTAGAAACTCTCCATTGAGGTAGGCATGAACGACGATCATACTGGATGTTTCCTTTTTATGTATTACAAAATCATTAAGGGCATACTCAAAATCAAAGATTTTTTCACTAGACTCGAGATGCAATAAGGAACGTGCTTCCACAGTATAATGGCCTTTTTCCAATT
>JAULUW010000270.1:0-17815 GCA_032111345.1 Bacteroidia bacterium | reverse complement strand
CTGATTTCCAGCGGTAAAGTTCTTGCATAGATGCGGCAGATAACATGGCGCTTCCGGTATTGAAGAAAACCACGGAAGTGTTAGAACGCTCAAATTCTGACTTGGACTCTTTTTCAAGATTTTCCATTGTTTTCAATTTCGCTTCTAATTTTTCAACCACATCCTGTGCTTTTTTGTTATTCGCATCGAGCGCAGTAACACGCATGTCTACAGCCTGTATTTTGGCCTCTACGGGAGCTAGATCTGCTTTAGGCGGATTTTTAGCTAAAATGTCTTTGGTTTGTTCTGCTACGAATCCAGATAATTTAGACTTTTCGTAAGCTTCTTGAGAGTTAATGCAACTGCTCATAGAGAACGTTCCTATGAGAGCTAAAGCGATGGTATTTAATGAAAATAGTTTCATAATTTTCACGAAATTACGGCACTAATTTGTAGATTCCCAAAACTTCATCGAACAAATTATTGCAATCGTGGAAAGTGCATAAAAAAAGGGACACCTCAGGGCAATAAATCAAAGTTGTATCTTTGCGATATGTCTCACATCTACATCCAAGACGTAACCTTGCGCGATGGGCAACACGCAATCAAACACCAATACAGCCTTGAACAAGCGAAATCTATCGCCAAAGCCTTAGACCGTGCCGGCGTGCACGCTATTGAAGTGGCGCATGGGGATGGCCTTTCTGGGGGAAGCTTCAATTACGGATTTGGTGCACATACCGATTGGGACTGGATAGAGAGTGTGGCCCAAGAAATTAAAAACGCCCAATTAACGACATTATTATTGCCCGGAATAGGCAGTATACACGATTTGCAACGGGCCAAAGATGCTGGGGTTCGTTCGGTACGCATTGCCACCCATTGCACCGAAGCCGATATTGCCATACAACACATCGGGGCTGCCCGCAAAATGGGCTTGGACGTAGCCGGTTTTTTAATGATGGCGCATATGAACGATCCAGAATCTTTATCTGCACAAGCTAAAATCATGGAAGATGCAGGTGCTCATTGTGTTTATGTTACCGATTCGGCTGGAGCCTTACTCATGAACGATGTAAAAGATCGGGTTCAAGCTTTTAAAAGCGTGTTGCGACCCGAAACGCAAATAGGCATTCATTGCCATCACAATCTCTCCCTAGGCGTTGCCAATACAATCGTAGCCTATGAACACGGAGCCACGCGATTGGATGCTTCCTTGTCGGGCATGGGTGCGGGCGCAGGCAATGCACCTTTAGAAGTGTTGATAGCCACTCTGAATAGAATGGGGGTAAATTCCGGTTCTGATTTACACCAATTGATGGATGCCGCAGACGATTTGGTTCGACCTTTGCAAATTCGTCCGGTACGCGTAGATCGCGAAACCCTTTCTTTGGGATATGCGGGCGTATATTCCAGTTTTTTGTTACATGCCGAGAAAGCGTCACAGCGCTACGGAATCGACACGCGGACTATTCTCGAAGAATTGGGTCGCCGTAAAATGGTCGGCGGACAAGAAGACATGATCGTAGATGTGGCATTAGACATGAAAATGCAACAAGAAAAGGGCTAAAAAGCCCTTCCTTTAAAAATTAACGTGAAGTTTGGATTAGAGTGCCTCTGCAACGGCTTTGGCCGCACTCGTCATAATATCTAGATTCCCGGCATATTCTGGAAGGTAGTGTCCTGCCCCTTGAACCTGCAAGAACACGGTAGTTTTCAAGCCGTGCACATTGCCCAAACCTTCAATAAATACCGGATTTTCTTCAGGAATTTCTTCAAATTGCACATCTTGGTGGAGTCGGTATCCGGGAACATATTGTTTTACGGTTTCGACCATTTCTAAGATGCTCGCTTCCACGGCCGCCTTATCTGCCAATGCACTCAACGTAAAAACCGTATCGCGCATGATGAGAGGGGGTTCAGCCGGATTCAACACGATAATGGCTTTGCCTTTTTGGGCGCCACCTACTTTCTCTATTCCTAAGGAAGTGGTTTCGGTAAATTCATCAATATTGGCACGGGTTCCAGGTCCGGCGGACTTGGATGCGATAGAAGCCACAATTTCTCCGTAATATACTGGGGTTACCCGATTCACTGCAGCCACTATAGGGATCGTAGCTTGACCGCCGCAAGTTACCATATTCACATTCGGCACATCTTGCAGGGAAGCCAGATTAACGGCTGGAACCATAAATGGACCAATGGCGGCAGGGGTTAAATCGATCACTTTCTTACCGGGAAACTGTTGTATTATATCGTAATTGTAGAGGTGGGCTTTGGCCGAAGTGGCGTCAAAAATGATAGATATATCCGCCCATTCGGGCATTTTAATTAAGCCATCTACCCCTTCATGCGTGGTGGCCACTCCCATTCTTTGGGCACGCGCCAAACCATCAGAAGCGGCATCAATGCCTACCATAACCGACATTTCCAACGTATTGGAATACCGCAGTACTTTAATCATTAAATCCGTTCCAATGTTTCCGGATCCTATTATCGCTACTTTCTTCTTCATCTTTACTTTACGTTAAAGGCTACCGAACCCAATCCTTCAATATCTGCTTTGAAATGATCGCCTTTTTCTAGGGGAACCATAGGACCAAGTGCTCCAGATAAAATTATATCACCGGCTTTAATACGCACACCCTTTTCTAAAAAGGTATTGCAAAGCCATAAAACCGCATTTAGGGGATTTCCCATACAGGCTTGGGCATTGCCTTCAGAGGATAAAATTTCATTGCGAAACAATTGCATACGCGCATGTTCAAAATCGACTTTTTCTGCGGGCAATCGGGTTTCCCCCAAAATAAAATGAGAAGCCGACGCATTATCTGCAACCGTATCGGTAATCCGGATATTCCAATTTTCAACCCTCGAACCGACGATTTCGATGGCCGCGCATACATAATCGATTTTTCCCATTAATTCGTCGCAATCTTTTAGGGGTTCCGTTATCTCAGTATGCAATACGAACGCCATTTCGGCTTCCGCTTTGGGTTGCGACAATTCGTCAAAATTCAATGGTTCGTTTTCCGTGATTTGTGTATGTGCGAACAGCACCCCAAAATCAGGCTGAGATACGCCTAATTGTTTTTGAACGGCAGCTGAGGTAAGCCCAATTTTATAACCCACCGGAACACGTCCCGATTCTATGAAATACTTAATCAAACGTTCTTGAACGGCATAGGCCGCATCCACATCGGTTTCACCAATTAGTTCTCGAACAGGTGCAATAGTAGTACCGGTTTCAAACGCTTTTTTTAAGTTTTCAAAAGCGTGTTGAACGGCAGAATTTTGAGACTGCATGATGCAAAGGTACACATGCAATCAACATTTTTGCACCTAAAGAAAAATCGAAATGCGATACGTATTGTGCAATTGATAAATTTTAGAAAAAAAATCCGCGTCCCCATGAAATAAATCCGAATTTTGCATGTATGTCGAGAATCGAGCAAATAGCTGCTACCCTTCATCAAGCCCAACGCACTCAAACCCCAACGGCACAATTCAGCCTTAGTCAATCATTAACTTTGGAAGATGCCTATGCGGTGCAACACCACCTTATACAACTCCGAATTGCAGAAGGCGAACGCCATTTGGGAATAAAAATGGGATTCACATCTGAGGCAAAAATGGCTCAGATGGGCGTTTCGGAAATGATTATTGGTCAATTGACGGATGCCATGTTCTGTTCAAATGGGGGAAGTATCGAACAAAATAAATTCATACATCCACGTGTGGAACCTGAAATTGCCTTTCGTTTATCGAAAGATATTGTTGCCCCTATAGCTTTGAATGAAGTCCTCGATTATGTAGACGGTATTTGCGGTGCACTTGAAATCATCGATTCGCGCTATGAGAATTTCAAATTTTCTTTAGAAGATGTCATTGCAGATAATTGTTCTTCCGCAGCTTATGTTTTGGGAAGCATGCAAGCCCCTTTAGAAATTCTTAGCGATTTAGACATTGCATTAATTATCAATGGAAAGCAGGTAGAAGCGGGTAATTCCAACGATATATTGGGCAATCCATGGAAATCGCTGGTTGCTGCCTCGGAACTTGCCACGAAATACAAATTACCGCTTAAAAAAGGCAGTGTTGTATTGGCGGGTGCCGCAACCTCTGCGCATTTTATCCATATAAACGACACAATATCCGCAGAATTGGCTTCTTTAGAATCGGTTTACTTTACATCTGTATAACAAACAGTATGGTTTAAGGAATTAAACCCAAATATAACCTCCCAATAATATTGAGGTAACACTAGAGTATGTGCTTTGCATTCGTTAAACGACAACAAACACATACTCATGAAAAAAATCAATTCTTTTCTATTTGCAGCTACTTTGTTAAGCTCCAGTTTCGTGTTCAACGCTTGTGGCGATGATACAACCGATAATGGTGACAATAATAACAACTCGAGCAGCGAGGTAGTCATTTCTGAAAACATCAAGGCCAACACGACTTGGACTAAAGACAAAACTTGGATCTTAGGGGGGCGTATTGCAGTTGAAGCAGGTGCAACTTTAACCATCGAAGCGGGCACCGTAATTAAAGGTCAAGCAGGAACAGGTGCAAACGCTACTGCATTAATCATTGCTCGAGGTGCAAAGATCGATGCTCAAGGTACTGCATCTTCTCCCATTATATTCACTTCTATTGCCGATGAAATCAAAAGCGGTCAAATTGAATCCCCAAACTTAGCTCCTGACTTTAACGGTTTGTGGGGTGGTTTAATCGTTTTAGGAAAAGCGCCTTGTTCATTAAAGGCAGACGTACCTGAAACCAATATCGAAGGGGTTCCTCCTACAGATCCTAACGGTTTGTATGGTGGTAATGATGCTGCTGACAACTCTGGTGTACTCAAATACATTTCTATCCGTCACGGTGGTGCAAATATTGGCGAGGGCAACGAAATCAATGGTTTAACTCTTGGTGGAGTTGGTAATGGAACCGTTATAGAAAATATCGAAGTTATCGCAAACCAAGACGATGGTATCGAATGGTTTGGCGGAACTGTAAACGTTACCAACGCGGTAGTTTGGAACGCAGGTGACGATGCTTTAGACACCGACCAAGCTTGGTCTGGAACTTTAAACAACTTCATCGTTGTTTGTGGTAACGAAACCGATCACGCTTTAGAAATCGACGGCCCAGAAGGTGCTGCCAATGCAGGTCATAACTTAATTAACGGTTGGGTTAAAGGCCATGCTGTTGCTGAATTGGGAGATTTTAGATCTAATGCACAAGGAAGCTTCAAAAATATCTACTTCTTCAATTTTGATGCCGGAATGAAAGACGGTCGTGGTGATTTATCCTTAGACGCAAACACCGTTGGCAACTACGGAACTTCATTAACCTTCGACAAATTAGAAATTACTACAGACTCTATGGATATTTCTAAAATCTTCAAAGGAGGTACCGTAGCGAACGCTTCTAAAGTGGCAACTGCTACTGTAGGTGCATCTACTGCCGCATTTGCAGGTTGGTCTTGGGCTGCTAAGGTTGAAGCTTACAAATAATTGATAAACGAATATTTAAACACCGATTCAATACCCGGTAAAGGTTCAGGTTTCTCCCCTGAACCTTTACTTATAAACACCGCGATCCTATTTACACGCACACTCGATGAACGTAAAAAACATTAAAACCATTGCAATCCTAATGCTAATAGGATTGTGTACTGCCCTAAACACCTTTGCCCAAGTTTCCGAATCTGAAAAAAACGTTCTGATTCGAGGTCGAATAATCGATAACAATCAGGCAAAACCCGTATTTGGGGTAGATATCGAAATCAACGGTCAACAACAAAGTACTGATATTGATGGAAATTTTGAATTTTCTCTCAAACCTGGAACGTATGCCTTAATTGCCGAAGCAGACGGATTTGCAACTCTAATTTTAGAGGACGTTACGGCTAATGAAGCCATCAACAATCTGGGGGACATCCGAATAAGTCCGAAAACAGAGACCATTGGGCAGGTGAATGTAAGCGTAAAACGCATGCAAAATACCGAGGAAGCCTTATTAACCTCAAAACGTATTGCACCCAATTTAATAGATGGAATTTCCTCTGCAAGCTTTAAAAGAATGGGCGACGGCGATGCCGCCAGTGCCATGAAGCGCGTAACCGGTGTTTCTATTGAAGGAGGCAAATATGTGTATGTAAGAGGTTTGGGCGACCGTTACACCAAAACTACCTTAAACGGCATGGACATACCTGGATTGGATCCGGATAGAAATTCCATTCAAATGGATTTATTCCCAACTTCGGTAATTGACAATATCGTGGTTGCTAAAACCTTCACGGCGGATTTACCTGCAGATTTCACCGGAGGCATTATCGATATTGCCACCAAAGACTTTCCAAGCAAGCGCAGTTTCAATGTTTCAGCTGGAATAGGATATAATCCTTCTATGCACCTACAAAATGATTTTGTGGGTTATGAAGGAGGAAAAACGGATTTCCTTGGCTTCGACGACGGCACCCGCAAAAATCCAACACAAGGAATGAATAGAATTCCAAGTACGGTAGATGTGCTGCGCGGCGGTGCCAATGCACAGGAATATTACAATATCCTCAACGGATTCAATCCCGATTTGGGAACTTCCCAAAAAACAAGTCCATTGAATTTCGATTTTAGCATTTCTTACGCCAATTCACATAAAATCAACAATAAATATACCTTGGGGTATCAATCTGCGCTAACGTATAAAAACGAAACCGAATTTTACCGCGATGCCGAATTCAGCCTTTGGGCGAAACCCAATGAAACCAATCAAAACGAGTTGATTCCCTTCGAGCGCCAAATCGGTAATTACGGCACCAATAATGTTATCATGGCCTATTTGGGCAGTATTGCCTTGAAATCTAAGAGCGACAAATTCAATTTGAATTTATTGCATATCCAAAACGGTGAATCTCGTGCCGGTGACTTTTTCTTTCAAAATACCGTGCAAGGGGCCAACTGGGATGCCAAACAATACAATTTAGAATACAATCAAAGAAGTTTAACAAATCTATTTTTAACGGGAAAGCATATTCGCGACCGCGGAAATTGGATCATCGAATGGAAAGTAGCGCCCACACGTTCAGCACTATCTGATCCGGATATTCGTATCACCCGTATCCGCGTTCCCGATTTAACCGTTAGTTCTGAAGCGGGTTTCCCAACCCGTATCTGGCGCGAAATGGAAGAGTATAATCTTGCCAATCGCCTCGATTTTACACGAGTTACCCAATTATTTGGATTTAAAAGCAATATCAAATTTGGAGGTGCTTACACCTTTAAATACCGTGATTTTTCTATTGAGTCTTTCCAAATTCAAGGAGGTATTGATGGTTTCGAAGATCCACAGGTTATCATGAAACCTGAAAATCTATTCCGCAACGAGAATCAAAAAGGTTTTTATTACGTTGCCGACTTCGTAGATGGCAATGGTTATCGAAAAAACCCCAACTCCTTTAATGGACAGGTCAATTATGCAGCCGCTTATGTTTCTATGGAAACAGAAATCAACAGTAAATTAAAAATTGTTGCAGGCTTGCGCACCGAAATGTACACCCAGTTTTATTCAGGTTTGAACCAAATTGGCCAAAACCTAAATAATAAAAAAGTTATGGAAGATTTTGGATTGTTTCCTACCCTAAATGGGGTATACCAATTGGGTAAAACTACGAATTTAAGAGCTTCTTATGCCCGCACTACCGCAAGGCCGTCATTTAAGGAATTGTCGTTTGCTCAAATCTTAGACCCCATCACCGGTCGCAGTTTTCAAGGCGGATTATTCGGGGAACAAACCACGATTTTCGACAATGGAAATCCGGTTAACCTCGAATTATGGGATGGAAACTTGCGTTCAACGCTCATTAACAATTTCGATATCCGCTGGGAAACCTTCAAAAAGCAAGGCGATATGATTTCGTTTGGATTGTTCTACAAAGGCATGAAAGATCCCATTGAAATTGTACAATATGTAGCCGATGATAACGCCTATCAACCGCGTAACGTGGGAAATGCCACTTTGTATGGAGCGGAATTTGAATTGCGACAAAATTTGGAAATCATTGCCCCCGAATTCAAGCAAATCTATTTCAATGCCAACCTTACCTACACCTATTCCGAAATTTCCATAAACGAAGCTGAATTTTTATCGAAAACCTATGGTGCCCGTGAAGGTCAAACCATATCGCGCAAGCGTGAAATGGCCGGTCAAGCGCCTTATATCATTAATGGAGGTTTATCCTGGTTGAGTAAAGCCAAGCGTTTCGAAGCAGGAGCTTATTACAATGTTCAAGGGGCCACTTTGCAGTTTGTAGGATACGCAAACCGTGCAGATATCATATCCGTGCCCTTCCACAGTTTGAATTTTAGCGCCAGCGGCAAATTCGGCTATAAAAATCGCATGAACATCGGTCTGCAAGTAAGCAATTTACTGAACGACAAACGGGAATCTATTTTCCGTTCTTACCAAGCACAACAACAGTATTTCCAGCGATTAGCACCTGGGACCGCTGTTTCTGTGAAGTTCTCTTACAGTTTGTAAGAGGATCGCAAAATAGGAGAAAGAGGAAGGCCGCAATTGCGGCCTTTTTCAATGAAACTTAACATTGCCTTTAAATGGGCAGGCGTATTTTTGCAGCAAATATGCCGTTAAAACCTATCATCCGCGACATCAGTTGGCTTGCCTTTAACCAACGCGTGATGCAAGAAGCAAAAGATCCCAAAGTACATTTATACGATCGACTTCGTTTCTTAGGCATATTCTCCAATAATTTAGATGAATTCTATCGGGTACGGGTTGGAACTTTAAATAAGATGCTCGACATCGATAAAGGAAAAACCAAAATGCATTTGGAACAACATCCCGAAAAAATCCTTAAAGAAATTCAACGTACCACGGTTAAATTACAGCGATCTTTCGACATTACTTTTGGGGAAATCATCCGAGATTTAGAAAAAGAACACCGCATTTTTTTCAAAAATGAACGGCAACTTAACGCGGAACAAAAAGAATGGGTCAGAACTTATTTTGAAGACAAAGTACGCACCCAAATCGTTCCCCTGATGATCGAAAGCATGCCCTTGGAACCCATGCTCAAAGACCGATCTATATATTTGGCCTGTCTTATGGGAAATGCCCAAAACCCCATGTTACAACGCTATGCTTTGATTCAAATCCCCGAAGAACAAACCCCTCGATTTGTAATTTTGCCCAATTCAGGAAGTGAAATTCACCTCATTATGCTGGAGGATATAATCCGGTATAACCTGAAATATTTATTCGCCCCATTTGGTTTTGACCGTTTCAAATCGCATATCATTAAAGTAACCCGCGATGCGGATATGGACATGGATAACGGGTTTCACTCCAACTTGATTGAAGAACTTGAAAAAAGTTTGCAACAACGTAGAAAGGGAGAAGCCACCCGTTTTGTTTACGACAAACGCATCGATCCCCAACTTTTAGAATATTTAATAAACCGACTGGACCTTACCGATAAAAGCAATTTGATACCCGGCGGGCGCATACACAACTTCAAAGCCTTTATGAACTTTCCCAAGAACGTTTTTAAAGACTTAAAACCCCGCCCCCGACCTTTCGTGCATCCCCTGTTGAAACAGCCTTGCCGCATTATGGATGTTATCGAAAAAAGAGATGTAATGTTGCATTTTCCTTACCATTCCTTCGATTCGGTAATTGATTTATTGCGAGAAGCCGCCATAGATCCAAGCGTGCAAAGCATTCGATTAACGGTTTACCGCCTCGCTAAAGAATCTAAAGTTATAAATGCCCTATTAAATGCGGTTCGCAATGGTAAAAAGGTTAGTGTAATTGTTGAACTGAAAGCCCGGTTCGACGAGGAGGCCAATTTGTATTGGAAAAAAGCACTTGAAGAAGAAGGCATAAACGTATTTGTTGGGGTTCCAAAAATGAAAGTTCATGCGAAATTGTGTGTGATCAAAAAACGTGAATTTAACCGCACCATTCAATACGGTTTTATTTCTACAGGGAATTTCCACGAAGGCACCGCACAGGTCTATGGCGACCACCTCCTGCTTACCACTAAATCACAAATTATTGCCGATATCAATACCGTCTTCGATTGTTTGGAAAGCAGCAATCCCGATCTTCAAAAATTAAAAAATTGCAAGGTGTTAATCACGTCTCCATTTAATATGAGAGATTATTTCCTACATCGCATTGACCAGGAAACCACCTCTACCGCTCACAATCGCAAAATGATTGTTAAACTTAATAGTTTAGTGGATCCTACACTTATCAAGGCATTATACAGAGCGGCTGAAGCGGGAGTAAAAATCGATCTCATCATTCGCGGTATCTGCACCGCAAATACCCAGCAAGAAATTTTCAAAAAGAAAATGAACGCCATCAGTATCGTAGATCAGTACTTAGAACATGCACGAATTTTCAGTTTCTCCCAAGGGGAAGAACCTCGTGTTTACCTCTCTTCTGCAGATTGGATGATTCGAAACCTCGATCACCGCGTTGAAGTGGCCTGTCCCATTTATTCAGAAACATGCAGCCAAGAACTGAAAGACATTCTAAAAATCCAATTGAAAGAAAACGTAAAGGCCCGAATTTTGGATAACAAACAACGCAATGCGTATGTGAAAAGAGGAGAAAAGGACAAACCGTTTCGATCGCAAGTAGAAATTTACAATTACCTCAAAAACAAGAAATACGATTAATCCAATTGTTTGGACCCTCTAATTCTTTCAACGATTATTTTGGCCAAACTTCCCAATGCGAGTCCCCACAACAAATCCAAAGCCAATGATCCCACAAGGGTTACACTAAAGCCCCAGATTTGTTCGGGTCCAATTTTCTTTAAGGCAACTAATACCCGAGGACTTGCTAATTTGATTCCCACCATTACCAACATTGCGGCCAGTGCAGACATGGGAATTAATCCGTTGAAATAGGTGCTAAAAACGACAAATACAATAACGAAGAGCCCATGGAACACGTTGGCCCATTGCGTGCGCGCTCCATTATGAATATTGGCGGTACTTCTGGCCACCTCTGAAATCATGGGAAGACCACCAAACGCCGAAGCCAACATATTCCCCATGCCAATTGCAATTAAATCTTTGTCTTTATCGGGAATTTCCTCGGGATTAATACCCTGTAAGGCGTTCACGGTAAGTAAACTTTCCAAACTTCCTATAACGGCGAACAAGCCCACATATTTAAAAAACAAAGCCCATGATACAGGTGCCGTAAGGGGTATTTTAAAATGCAATATCTCCGATATTTGGAAATCAAATTGCAAGCGATATGGGGCACTGATTCCTAAAAAATATGCGGCAGGGATTACAGTGAGTAATACAATTAAGGGGCTAGGAATCGCCTTTAATCTGCTGTTTTCTACGCGGGTCCAAATCCATAAAACCACAATACTATAAAGTCCTATTGCCGCTACTCCAGGATTCACATATTTTAGATTGGTGGGTAGGTTCCTTAATAAATCCAGAGGTTTTAACAAGCGTTCGCCATCTGCATTTTGGGTTGGAATTCCTATAAGCAAATACACTTGTTTACTCAAAATTACAATTCCAATGGCTGCCAGCATCCCTTGAATGGCACTGGGCGGAATTACATTCACCCACTTGCCTAATTTCAAAACGCCCAATAAAATTTGAACGGCTCCTGCCACAAAAATGGCCCCCAAAGCCCAAATCCACGCATTGGGATTTTCAGCTCCCCCTAAATCGTTAACGGCCCCTAATACAATAACAATTAAACCTGCTGCAGGACCTTTGATACTCAACTTGGAGCCTGTAAACCAAGAGGTAAAAACGCCCCCAATTCCAGCCGTTAATAGGCCCATGACCGCGGGAAATCCACTGGCTTCGGCGATACCCAAGCTCAAAGGTAAGGCAAGTAAAAACACATAGAAACCGGCGGATAAATCTGCTAAGAATGGCTTTCCTATGCGATTCGGGGGTTGCTTATATTGCGATTTAAACAAGGCCCGCAAAGATACGATAAAACACAAGGCCTAAACTAAAAAAAATATTCAGCAATACTCAAAATCCATAATTCAAACATGTTCTAAGTCCCTCAAATTTTGGTTACTTTCGTAGCACGTGATTTTAGGGGCGATTGATATTGGATCGAATGCGGCGCGTTTGCTCATTGCAGAGGTACACCGAAATGCGGATACGACCCACTTTACGAAATTAAATCTCCTTCGCATTCCCTTGCGTTTGGGATTCGATGTGTTTGAAAATGGCCGCATTGGCAGGGAAAAAGCCCGATTGCTGATCAAAACCATGAAAACATTCAAACTCCTTTTAGACCTATATAAAGTGGAGCATTTCCGGGTATGCGCAACCAGTGCCATGCGCGATGCTACAAATGCAAAGGAAATTGTTCGCCGTGTAAAAATCAGCAGCGGTTTGAAAATTGAAATCATCAGTGGTTCGGAGGAAGCAAGTATTCTATATGAAAACCATTTATCCGCCAATCTTATTTCGGGGACTAAGCAACTCTTTGTTGATGTGGGTGGTGGGAGTACTGAAATCACTTTATATATCAATGACCAAGTAGTTCAAAAGGAATCTTTCAATATTGGAACGATCCGATTGTTAAAAGGGCATTCCCCCGATTCGGAATGGGAACGCATGAAAGCCTATTTAAAAACGCATACCCGCAATTTGGAAGATCTGCAAGTTATTGGCAGTGGCGGCAATATCAATAAGATTTTCTCCATGTCAAAAGTAAAGGAAGGGAAGGCGCTGCCTATGTCCTTTATCCGTAAACTTTACAAAGAATTAGAACCTTTGAGCATTGAAGAACGCATGCTGGCGTATAACTTTAGAGAAGATCGGGCTGCCGTAATTGGTCCTGCCCTGCATATTTACGTACATATTCTTAAATGGGCAAATCAAGGAGAAATCTACGTACCTAAAATTGGACTTGCCGATGGAATCATTAAAAAATTGCACCACGATATCGAAAAAATCGCTTTATCGTCTCAATTCTGATTTAAAACTTGGTAAAAATCGGGCAAGCTGCTTAAATTGAGGGCATGAACTACCCCTATCAAATTCAATCGCTCGAACAATACCATACCGACTACCAAGAAAGCATTAACAATCCATCCGCATTTTGGGGCAATATTGCGCAACATTTCCGTTGGCAAAAGCCCTGGGAAAGCGTACTTTCTGGAGATTTTGCAAGCGGAAATAGCCGCTGGTTCGAGGGAGCACAACTCAATATAACCGAAAATTGCATTGACCGTCATTTGCCCCATAAAGCCCAAGATACGGCCATTATTTTCGAACCCAATGACCCCAATGACCCAGCCATACATATTTCCTATCAAGAATTATACGATCGGGTTAACGCGTTTGCGCATGTTTTAAATGAACAAGGCATTCGCAAAGGGGATCGGGTGTGCATTTATATGGGCATGATTCCCGAATTAGCCATTGCCGTATTGGCTTGCGCCAGAATTGGGGCCATTCACTCTGTAATTTTTGGCGGATTCAGTGCACAAAGCATTTCAGATCGCATAAACGATGCCCAAGCCAATTGCGTAATTACCTGCGATGCGGCATATCGGGGCGCTAAATCCATACCTCTGAAATCGGTAATCGACGATGCCTTAGTCTCCTGTACCAGCATTAAGAAAGTGCTGGTTCTCAACCATACCAATACGCCGATAAGCATGATCAAGGATCGCGATTTTTGGTGGGACGAAGAAGTTGAAAAGATTCAAGCAAAAGGTCTGAATCATTTCCCTGCCGTAGCCATGGAAGCCGAAGATCCGCTATTTATTTTATACACTTCTGGTTCTACCGGTAAACCCAAAGGGGTCGTACATTCCTGTGCGGGCTATATGTTATGGTCGCATTATACCTTTATTAATGTATTCCAATATAAAGAACATCAAATACATTTCTGCACTGCCGATATTGGATGGATTACAGGACATTCCTATATTGTTTACGGTCCTTTAAGTGCGGGAGCCACGACGCTAATGTTTGAGGGAATACCCACATGGCCCGATGCCGGACGATTTTGGGATATTGTAGATAAACATCAGGTAGATATTCTTTATACGGCACCTACTGCCATTCGAAGCCTTATGGCGTGCGGAATGGAACCCCTGGAGAACAAGTCGCTTTCCTCTCTAAAAGTTTTAGGAACGGTTGGAGAACCTATAAATGAAGAGGCCTGGAATTGGTATCACGAACATATTGGCAAAAATCAGTTGCCCATTGTGGATACATGGTGGCAAACGGAAACTGGGGGCATTATGATTTCTAACTTGGCTGGAATTACCCCTGGTAAGGCCAGTTTTGCCACATATCCGTTACCAGGTATTTTACCGCAATTGGTAGATGAACATGGAAATATCATAGAAGGAAATGCAGTAAGTGGCAACTTGGTAATTGGGCAATCTTGGCCGGGTATAATACGCACTACGTATGGTGATCACGAACGATGCCAACAAACCTACTTTTCTGCCTATGCTGGCAAATATTTTACGGGAGATGGATGCATGCGCGACGAAAATGGCATGTATCGCATTACAGGTCGCGTAGACGATGTACTGAACGTAAGCGGACACCGCATTGGTACGGCAGAGGTAGAAAATGCAATCAATATGCATGCGGGAGTGGTTGAAAGCGCCATTGTGGGTTACCCTCACGACATAAAAGGACAAGGTATTTATGCATTTGTAATATTCCAGAATCAGATTCATGATGAAGCCCTTTTGAAAGCCGATATTTTAGCGACCGTTTCACGTTTAATAGGGCCTATAGCCAAACCCGATAAAATTCAATTTGTTGGGGGGCTTCCAAAAACAAGAAGCGGAAAAATCATGAGGCGAATTTTGCGAAAAATAGCAGAAGGCGAATTGGGATCAATTGGCGATACTTCTACCCTATTGAACCCCGAAATCGTAGAAGAAATTGCCGGCAAACGTTTGTAGCGCAAGCATCCAAATTTCAAAGTGGCTGTCTAAAATGGCAGCTCTTTTGAAGGACAAACGAGTTCCTTGCTTACTTAAAATTTGGTAATTTCACACTTGACCTTGGAACATTCAAATTATGGCGTGATTATTGAAAAAGATAACTCTACAACATTCTTAAAAAACATGAAAAACACTTTTAAAATCGGCGCATTCGTTATGGCTTGTATGGCTGTATCCAGCGTATCTGCTCAAATGCAAAAAGGAAATGAGAAAACTCCTAGCAATGTAAACCGCGCCATGGATGGTAAAAAACACCAACAAAACGTTCAATCCGTTTCTCAGCAAAAGCAACAGTCCGGAAATGCAAACAGCAATGTCAATGTTACCAATCCAGGTAAAAATGCGGGGAGCATCAACAATCAATCAAGCGTTTCCGTAAGCAATACTAAGGACGCATCAAAAGTAGGTCAATCTGAAAAGCCTTCTACAAAAGCGGGTAAAGACCCTGTAAACGCCAATCAAAAAGCCGTTCAACAAGTAAAACCAAGCACACCATTCGGAAAATCTAAGCCTAGCACTAACAAGTCTGGTCAATAAGATATCTTTAAAATTTCAAAAAAAAGAGGCTACCCTAATGTGGCCTCTTTTTTTTGTGTGTATCAAACCAAGGATTCCAAAAAAACAGTGCCGAATCTTAAATGCAAGCATTCAGATTAAATGCAAGCTTTATGTTAAATTATTGTTATTTTCGCCGATTATTCCACGACAATGAACGAATTATTACAAAAACCACAACTTATTAGCAGTATAAACTACGCCAACTGGGGCCTTGGACTTATTTTACTCATCCTTTTTACCTTAGTATTTCAATATCTATTTAAAAATTTTGCTTTAGTGGCCTCCAATCGGCGCTTGTTTGCATCTCATTTTTTATATTACTCCCTATCCATTTTTTTAATTATCACCACCATCAAGTCTTCCTTAGCACTTTCATTAGGCTTGGTAGGGGCACTGTCGATTATTCGTTTTAGAACCGCAATCAAGGAACCCGAACAAATAATCTTTTTATTGGGATTAACAGCGGTTGCCATAGCACTCGCTGCCGAACAATTTTTATTAAGCACCTTTAGCGTGATTATCTTTACCGTAATTGCTTTGGTGCGCAATCGCCAATACAAAAGCAGCGACCTGATTTCACAAGATTTTTTAATGATCCAATTCACCTTTAATAAGGGTTTATCTTCCCAACAAATATTGGAAGAATTAAGTCAAGTACCGGGTGTTTTTCAACTTACGCATTACGAAAATCAAGCGGGCGAGTACCGATTTCTTTTTCAACTGGAAAATGCTGCGCTAAGCCTAATTTCTCAAGTAGAGGAAACCCTAATCAAGCATGACATTTCCGACGCAACCGTTAAAATTTCCCAAAGTCTGGTATAATTTATGATTGCGCGCACCTTGAATCGTCTATCCATTTGTAAACGGAGAGCGATATTACTATCCAACACGTCTAAAATCAGTCCTTGCGCCTTTTTCTCTTTAGGGAAATGCAATTGCAAGTTTCACCCATGCGGTTAAAATCCTCTAAATCCTCAACCAAACCCTTTTTGGTACTTTTTGGTGCCGCATTCCTTGTACTTGAGCTATTTAGTTTCACAACTTACAAAAAGCACCTACCCCATCTGATCCAAGATGTATTCCAATTTGATTATCAACATAAAAACTGGACTTTCATTCCTCAAACTTTAAACAAGGTTCACATTTCAGATACCCTTAAAATTGATTTATCAGAATTAGAATACCAAGCTTGGGCTGCAGAATGGAACCAAGAATATAAAAACAAACATCGAGAAACCGGTGATCCTTGGATCGGCAAAAAAGAAAAACACAAGGCCCGCATCAAACTTATCAATGCCCCTAAGGCAAAATGGCAGAAAGCGGAAATTGCCATGATGGGGATGCTACCCGATCACCACGGTAATTTTGAACGGATGTCGATTAAAGTAAATTTGAAGGGCGATCAACGTTTATTTAATCTCAAAAGCTTTTCATTGGTACTGCCGGAAACGCGCATGTATTTTATCGATGACCTTGCCAATCGCACATTTAAAAACGTGTACCAAGGTATACAGATTAAACAAAAACCCGTTTGGGTTCAATTCCGTAAAAACACCCCAATTTTGATGTTGGTTGAAAACAAATTCGATAAGTTTTTAATAGAGGCCAACGAACGCCGCGAAAGCATCATTTTCGAAAAAGGATTTCTGGGGGATCTCCGCGACATCCCCGGCATTGAAGCGGAACACATCAATATGGCTTGTAATGCGAGCCTCAGTGACACCAGCAGACAGGCGCAACTAGAAGCCTTGGCAAGAGCTACTTTCGACGACCCCAAATTTGAACGTTTTGACCTAATAGATTCCAAGAAATTACTGGGCGTATGGGCTATTGGGATGGTATGCCTAAGTTGGCACCATTGGGTCGATATCAACCTGCATTGGTACTATAACCCCGTTAATCACAAATTCGAACCTACTATTAGGGAAGTCAACCTAGACCCCAAATGGCAACTTTCAGGCAGCCTAAATAGTTTCGAAAATCGCAAAAAAGCGTATCAAAGAATTTTGCAAAAATTCCAAAATGACATTGTTCCAGGTCGCAAACATTTTTGGATTTCCTATACAAAATGGGCCGAAAAACACGACCCCCAGTTCTGGGAAAAACTGGACAATGAAGTGGGAATTGCCGCTCGAAACCTGCTACAATTACTGCCAGAATATAATTCTCCACACTTGCCACTTTCCCCCGAAGAAATTCATCATTATAAAGAGTACTATATACAACTAAAGCAAAATGCTGCGCGCCTAGCACAAATCCCCG
>JAULUW010000269.1:0-5901 GCA_032111345.1 Bacteroidia bacterium | reverse complement strand
AACGCAGCTATTAGAAGAAAAACGTCAAAGTCAAATTCAAATGGCGAATGATTTGGTTACAAGTTTGAGGAGCAGCGTGTTTAATTTAACGGAATACGCCGTTTCTCAACTAGATTACAAAAACAGTATCGATCAATTGAGAAATAAAGATTTGATAGATCCTAAATTGCATACCAGTTGTTTAGAACTGTTATCGGCAATTCAGAAGTCTCAAGAGTCCTATTTTAAAGTTAAGGGCAAGGCCGTAAATGTCAATTTTTACAGTACCAACGAAAATTACCCTTTGGTCTATGCCGCAAGGACCGATTACAGTGCATTGCAAAATTCCTACAACAAGGCTTATGAACAATGGCAGTACACGTCGTATTCCAATTCCTTTCTGAATAGGGTAAATGAATATATCGAATTTGTGGGTAGTGAAGTCTCTCAATTTCCAGATTCGAAAGACGCATTTAGCAAGAAAGTGGCCCAAACCCTCGCTAATTGGGAAAAGATAAAAGCAGAGGAGGAACGCAAACGCAAAGAAATCCAAGATAGATTGGAGGCGGAGAGAAAAGCGAAAATATTAAGAGAACAAGAAGAAGCAAGACGGCGGGAGGAGCAATTGCGAATCGAACAGGAGCGGTATAGAGTTTGGACTAACCGCAGTGGGGCATATTTATCGGCTTCAATACCTCTGGGTTTGGAATTAGGAGTATTAGCAACAGATAGATCGGGAAATGTATTTGGAGTGAGATACAGGAGCAATGACGACGAAACTATTAGAATTCAGATTCATAACTGCGTAACGTTTCCAATTTCTGGGCCTATACAAGCAGGAGTTACCTTCGGTTTGGGTGCGGAAGAAAATAAAAAATCCGTAGGTAACCCAAATCCCAAATTCGAATTTTCAGAGAATTCTTGGAATTATGGAGTAAGTTTTGGCGGACGACTTATGTATGTAGATCATAAATTCATGGGAGGTGTTGAATATTTATATGGCCATGAATCTGCGAGTGGAATTTTCTTTGTAGCCGGATTTAGAATTGGAGATTTATAATAATGAAAAAATATATATTGGGATTAATGAGTAAATCAACAACAAGAAAATGGTGGTTTTTTGTTGTAATCGGTATCTTATTTTTGAATTCCTGTGGATTAACGCCTACTGCTCAAACAAGAGGAGAAAGAGGAAATTGGGTGGTAGATACTCGCGTTACTCAAATTCCAAATAAACAACACCACCAAGCCCAAATACAAGATAAGATTGTAACCGCCCAACGAGATACGGACTCGCAAAACATCAGTATTACGGGCCGCATTTTGCCGGGTGTTTTATCCGGAAACAAAGAGGTAATTGCGGGTTCTAAAAGCGTTAAAAAATCGGCTATTCAATCTCAAAAGTCAAAATTGCTTCAAACGCTGAAGTCAGGGTCTAAACAAAGGAAGCACCCTTTACATATTGGGTCCGTTCTCAAGAGAACCCAACACACAAAAAAAGCACAAACCATACCGGATTCTGATAATGACGATCGTAAGTTTTGGAAGTCTCTGGGATTTTTCATTACCTTTTTTGGGGCTATTGCTTTAGTTTTGATCACCGGTTTGCAGGAAATCCTTGTTTGGGGTATTCCTTTCACCTATTTGGATTTAATCTTGTTTTTAGTGCTCTGTAATCTTTTTTTCGATCTTGGCGCAGGTTTAGGATGGGAGGCTGATAATTTTAATTTTTTATTGAGTTTTGTGCTTCTCATTTTGGCTACCGTTTTTGCTATGATAGGCTTTCTGGTCGAGATAGAGATTTTATTTGAATTTGGGCTTTTGTTTTTTGTTTTGGGTTTTTTAGGGTTTATCGGATTATTCGTTTTACTTATAATTTGGGGAGGGGAAGATTTTCTTTATTTGATCCTCGCGTTATTGCCAGCGGCTCTTCTTTTACTTTTGCTCGGTGATGTGTAGTAAAGTAAAATACGCATTTTGAATAATTGTAAATCCACAGCCCAGACAAATAGGGTTCATTAAAACTTTGTTTTTGGCAAAAATCTTAAAATACATCAAAGTTTCAATTAGAAATTATTAAGTTAAAAATACATGATTGATAAATTATTGCGACCTGTTTTTTTGTGTTTGTTATGTACACAATGTGTTACAGTTTTATGGGGTCAAGAAATCAAATTGCCCTTTTCAAAGCCGGAAAGCAACCCTCAGTGCCCATCATAGGGATTGTCTCTTTTAGTGCGTGGTGGGAGTTGTAAATATAACTATAGTGAATAAGATGAATGTTCTTTAAATGGTCGCTTGACTTATCGCCGTTACGTTCTTACCTCTAGTCACAACTTTAGCGATGGTTTCCGAGTGGTTCGTTCTCAGTAAGAGTCGGAATTTCATCCCCCATCTTTAAGAAAAGTCAAAGGGATTAATAGCGTTTGAGGCGTACTTGAACGAAGCCGATTTAACCCAGCAAAGCCTATAAATATTTTCATGGATTTATTATTTTTGTATTTTTTTCTTACGGGATTTAGGTTCTTTTTAATCCTTTGTTTCTTAGTAAATAAGCCGTACGCGTTTTTTATTCGGGTTTTTTCGTAAATATTGGTTATTACTCGTGTTTTATATTTATCTATTTGAAATTGTGGTTGTTGATTCGGATTTTTCGTATAGAAGGGGAGATGTTAAAAAGTGCGCCCTGAGAATTTTCATACCAAATATTTGGTATTTTATGGGTCCTTTGAAGTTGGACTTCTCAATAGGCCTTAATTTTACTATTGAATTTATAAATAATATCAATAATGAATTCAAAAATAGATAAAATAATAAACGCATGATTAATACATTTATCCGTCCCTCCTTGTTTTGTTTTGTATGTGCCTTGAGTTCTGCTACCTCTTGGGGTCAGGAAATTGATTTATCGAATCTATCGCCCAAAGCGAAACCCGCTCCGCAAACCTACAGAGCTCCAACAACAAGCCGCCCGGCTTCGGCCCCTGCCAAAACCTACGCACAGTCCTCCATTAAGGTAAAAATGGACATTTCTGCAAAATTGATTATCAATGTAGACGTAGATGGTAAAGTATTGCGGAACGAAGTGGTGTTTTCGGGTACGGATGTAAACACCTACCTCGATGAGAGAATTTATAATGGGGATGCAACTTTAGAGGTAAAATTAACCAATGGGAAATCATATAGGTTCAACGAGTACGTGAGCATCCATTCCGATTTGTCCACAATAGACGTAGCGTTTAATAATGGGCTTTTGGATGTGAGGACTAAAACCAAATCGCAGATATTGGAAGAAAAGCGCCAAAGCCAAATTCAAATGGCCAACGATTTGGTTTCCAACTTGAGAAGCAGTGTGTTCAACCTAACCGAGTACGCCGTTTCAGAACAGGATTTCAAAAACAGCGTTAATCAACTTAAATACAAAGATTTAATAGATCCAAAACTTCACACTGCGTGTATAGAATTGTTATCTGCCATTCAAAAGTCACAAGAATCTTATTTTAAAGTAAAGGGCCAAGTAAGGAAAATGGAGTTTTTTCGCGCCAATAGCAATTATACCATGGTTTATGCAGCGCGGACAGATTACAGTGCATTGCAAACAGCGTACAACAAAGCCTATAAATTATGGCAAAATACCTCCTACTCGAATTCTTTTCTCACCAGAGTCAATGAATACGTTGAATTCGTGGGAAGCGATCTAGGGAACTTTCCAGAATCGAAAGATGCGTTCAGTAAGAAAGTGGCAGAAACCAACGCCAATTGGGAAAGAATTCAAGCAGAAGAAGCGCGTAAACAAAAAGAAATTCAAGACCGATTGGAAGCGGAAAGACAAGCTAGAATTTTAAGGGAACAAGAAGAAGCCCGTCAGCGGGAAAACCAATTACGGCTTGAACAAGAGCGGTATCGAGTATGGAACAGTCGGAGCGGTGCGTATCTATCGGCTTCCATTCCCTTAGGTTTGGAATTGGGCGTTTTGGCAGCCGATCGAATAGGAAATGTTTTTGGCGTTAGATACCACAGTAACGACGAAGAACTTACCCGACTTCAAATTTATAATTGCTTTACTTTTCCAATTTCTGGACCCATTCAAGGCGGCGTTACATTGGGTTTTGGCGCAGACCAATACAAAAATAAAATGTATTACCCAATTCCGGATACCGACATAAAAGAATATTTATGGGAATACGGGGCAAGTTTCGGCGCCCGGATCATGTATGTAGATCACAAGGTAATGGGTGGTCTGGAATATTTGTTCGGCAGTGAGTCGGCAAGTGGCTTTTTTCTTGTGGCGGGATTTAAAATTGGAGATTTATAAAAATGAAAAAAACAATAATAGGAATACCGTATAATTCAAACATCCATGTATGGAATGTTTTGCTTGTACTTGGAATACTCTTCCTGAACTCTTGTGGATTGGTTCCCTCGGCACAAACACGAGGAGAAAGAGGTACATGGATCGTTGATACCCGTGTATCACAGAATACCAAGGAACACAAAACGGAATCTATAACCCCTTTTAAGGCTATTGGATCTACATCAGATACGATTTCTCAAATTCCCCAAAGAAAGGCCTCGATTGCGACTTCTAACGGTCTTGGTCTTAAAGGAGTTGTTGCCGCTTCTCAAAAGCTTAAAAGTGCCAAAACACCAACTCAAAAATTCAAGTCACTTCGGGCCATAACGCGTTTGGCGAAGGAATTGAAGCGTCCCTTAAATATAAAGGCTGCGATTAAGAAAAATCAAACCAACAAAACAAAAAATGTAATACCGGGTTCCTATAGCGATGGTCGTAAAACCTGGATGTCTGTCGGTTTTTTCGTGACTGTATTTGGAACAATGCTTGTAATTGGACTTACGGGTATGGAAGAGCTGCTGCTCCTAGACACCATCGTGTTATTGCTTGTAGGGTTATTACTGGCAGAATTGTATTTAGGTTTAGCAACCGACACAATCGATGAATATTTAGAATCTGTGAATGTAATTCTTTCATTAGTTGGACTTGGAGTTCTTACCCTTGTGGGGATGCTTATGATTTTAGAAGAAGGTTACGAGTTGGGTATGGTTATGGAGATTTTCGCGTACATGGGATGGATCCTTTTATTGGTTTTACTAATGTATGCCTATGCCGATATGTAAGAAATTTGGCGTACCTTTTTTAAACCCTTATTAAAGATAGTTGTTAGTTAGAACCTAAGATTTGATATTACGTTATTATGAAAAATACTCCTTTTGTTTTTTTGATTATTGCATTAAGTATATGCAGCTACGGCAATGCACAAGAGTTGAAACTGCCACAGCAACTAAATAAACCAGCAAAGACTAAATCAAGCCCTGCTATTACAAAAAAAACAGTTCCTTCGAAATCGGTAATTTTAAAGAGTGATTTTGATGCCACCTATATTTTAACGAACCAATCAGACCTGTCGGTAAAATATAGAGTGGTTATTACCAGCGGAGAGAAAAAAGAATCCCTTGCAATTGGTGGTTATAAAGTTGAAATTGAGGATGCACAAGGGAAAAAATACAAAGCCGGTAAATACCTAGAGGTGCATGCAAACCTTGCCCAGGTCGAGTTTTTTAAAACGAACTCCGGGTTTGACTTTTATGAACGCAGCCAATCGGATTTAGAAATTCAAGTTAAGGACCAACGTAAATCTCTGGTTAAATCCATTATAGATGCCAATTACGCAAGTGAATTAAAGGCAACGATAACCAAAAGGGTAGTGGCTTCTGCATCTGCGCAACAGGTAATGGACCTGTTGCAACAAAAAGGATTTGCAACGGTTGAAAATGTAAGGGAATTTGCGGAAATGATGAACGTTATGGAATCTACCCATTACAATCATTTGAAATTAAAGGAGGCCATAGCCGCTGCAGGTACGGAGTTTTATCTCGATAAAAATAACTATACCTTTATCCGAA
>JAULUW010000268.1:0-1902 GCA_032111345.1 Bacteroidia bacterium | reverse complement strand
TGAATTTGGGCGCTAAAATCAATACCAAGCGCAGCGAACAAGCACCTTTTTTGCATTATGATGGACGCACCTTGTATTTTTCCAGTGATGGCCATGAAGGGTTTGGAGAACACGATTTATTCGTTGTTCGGATGGATGAATCCGGAGAATGGGGTGAACCCAAAAACCTAGGTAAAGGAATCAATACCCAAACCAATGATGTCGGATTTTATGTAGATGCCCTCGGACAGAAGGCCTATTTTGCATCACAAAGAGCGGGCGGTTACGGCAATATGGATATTTATTCTATGGATTTACCGGATCATTTGAAACCCATGCCTGTTAATTATTTGTTGGGTAAAGTTGTAGATAAAGAAACCCAGTATGCACTAAAAGCAAGAGTCCGTTTGATAGACGTTAATTCAGAGTCCATTTTGTTTGAAGATTCGGTTGCAGAATTTTTAATTCCAATTGTCCCTAATAAAAATTATGCCCTTTTAACGGAGGCATCCGGTTATTTATTTGATTCGAAAAACTTCCAACCCTTGCCCAGTTCGCAAGACAAGCCTTTTGAGGTTATTGCCGAATTAGAACGGTATAAAGACAATCAGGTGGTGCGTTTGAATAATATTTTCTTTGATGTAGATAAATTTGACCTTAAACCTCAAAGCGATACGGAATTGAAAGAACTCCTAAAAGTATTAAGGCAAAACCCAGGTATGCACATTGAAATTTCAGGTCATACCGATAACACGGGTGCGGTAGATTATAATTTGGTTTTATCTAAAAACCGAGCTGAATCGGTTGTTGCTTATTTGGTGGCGAAGGGAATTGACAAAAAACGATTATCTTCGATAGGTTTTGGCTCTAGTAAACCTGCAGATACGAATGAAACTGCTGAAGGTAGAGCCATGAATCGCCGTATTGAAATGAAAATTGTAAAAGTTAAAAATTAGAAACATGGAAAGATTATCAGATTCTGAAAAAAAGCGCATTGAGAAAGCGTTTGCAAATAAAAATTGGCCGGAAATAGCCAGTTCCAATAGTTGGAGTATATTCAAAATCATGGCCGAATTTGTGGATGGCTATGAAAAACTTGCCCGTATTGGTCCCTGCGTTTCCGTATTCGGTTCTGCACGAACCCAACCCGATAATCCGCATTATGATTTAGCCGTAGAAATTTCACAAAAGCTCTCCGAGGCCGGTTGGGGAATCATTACAGGTGGCGGTCCTGGAATAATGGAAGCCGGTAATAAAGGCGCGAAAGCAGGTGGCAGCGCCAGTGTGGGATTGAATATCAACCTGCCCTTTGAAACCAATAATAACATATATCAAGACGATGACAAACGTTTGAATTTTGATTATTTCTTTGTGCGTAAGATGATGTTCTTGAAATATTCACAGGGTATTATTGTCATGCCAGGCGGATTTGGAACTTTAGATGAACTGTTCGAGGCATTAACCTTGGTACAAACCGATAAACGCGCGAAATTTCCGATTGTTTTAGTAGACCGTACTTTCTGGGGTCCATTATTGCAATGGATTGAAAATACCTTGATAAAAGATCAGGCCTATGTGAGTGCCAAGGATACGCAGTTGTTTCAAGTGGTTGATACGGCAAAAGAAGCGGTGGATGTGATTTTCTCTTTTTACGAGAAAAATGAAATGAAGCCCAATTTCTAATTTTAATGATCGCAATTTAGATCAGCGTGTATGGGGTTGTGTAGACTCGGTGGTTTTTCAAGTTCCACATTTTCCAGTAATTCCAAGTTTGGCTCCCCGGCAAGCACCCAAGCAGTGAAAATTAACTGGGCAAGCATCTGAGCGGAGGAACGAAAGCGAGACTCCACCATGCCTTTTAAATTGCGATGGTACAACACTCGGTATTCTGGACTGTACGTTTTTTCCACTTTGTTTTTTCCT
>JAULUW010000267.1:0-2809 GCA_032111345.1 Bacteroidia bacterium | reverse complement strand
CCGCCGCCGCTTCTGCGATCGTCGCTACGGCCTTTAAATCCACCGCGATCTCCACCTTCTCTGCGTTCAAATCCGCCACTTCTGCGATCGTCGTTACGATTATTATTGGCTCCTTTATAGTCGCCACGAAATTCTTCTCTATGTTTGTATTCGCCGCCTCTAGGAGCACTGCTTCGAGCGGGGCGATCTTCCCGATTTTGAACAGGTTTACCCTCACCTTTGGTTACGGGCTTACGATCTGCAAGAGAACGTTTATTTTCGGGTTGATCTTTTTTATCCATGGGGTTTAATTGAACCCGCAAAGTTACGCAATAATATCAACACCCTCGCTAAAAGCTGATTGTTTCAAAAGCCGAACTTTTTGATTGTCTATTTTGTGATATCCGTATTCATAACAAAAAACAAACTGATTATTCGCATTCTCTTCAATATGGGTAAAATAGTTAAAAGTAAAACCAAGTGTTTCAACATATTTCATTGGAACCATCCTAGACTCATTGGACAAACCGTCGTATAGTTTCATCAAAATCCGTCGATTTTGTTTCAGTCTTTTATCAATGATTTTTAAAGTTGTGGATCGTTCGGTATTCTGACGATTGTGGAATACCGCACGACAAGAATCCGAACAAAATTTTTTGTCTGTTCTTCCTCTTAAAACTTCATTGCATTCTAAACAGTAATTTTTAAGTGTTTCCATAGGCGTTTTTATTAACTAACCCAATAAAAAGAACAATCCCCTAGAACCCTACCGAATTTCTGAGGGTTATTTGTTGCAATAATCGCAAAAAGGGGCATAACGCCCCCTTTTACTGCTTAAGAATTCCCGAGTTTAAAATGGCATTCCTGCTTCACTTTCATCCGCTTCCACCTCTTCCTCGCGTTCGATCTTCCGCTCTACCAACAACACATCCTTAACAAGAATCTCAGTAGTTCTCACCTCAATTCCATCCTTGTTCAGGTACGAACGATAACTCAACTTCCCCTCAATGGATAGCTTCATGCCCTTCTTCACATAATCTTCTACCATTTTCGCAAGGGAACCCCAAGCAATTAAATTGTGCCACTGCACCTCATCATCTACCTCCCCACTTTTTGTTTTCTTTTTTTCGTGAGTCGCCATCGACCACTTCGCAAGCTTGTTACCACTTTCGAAGTCCATGATTACGGGGTCCTTCCCCACATGTCCGAACAAACGGACTGAATTCAATAAACTTTTCATAACGTTTGATATTTTCATGTATCACAAAAACACCCTCTGTGTTTTTAATCAACGATACAAAGTTGCTACTGAATTGTATAAACAGTCGTAACCAAAACGCTTATAAGCGTTTATATGCGTTTAACCGCATAAATTCGCGGCTGCACAAGCGGCAACTGCCGCGGTTTCCGTGCGTAAAATGCGCGTCCCTAAACCCAATTCTCGCAGGCCGTTCTGTTGCGCAAATGCTATTTCATCTTCAGAAAAATCCCCTTCCGGACCAATAAAAACAAAAGAATTCTGTTTTAAATCCTTGGCCGACGCAGGTAATGCTCCCGTACAATGTGCAATAAATGCCTTTTCTTTATATTTTAAAACTGCCTCTTTAAAACCTGAAATTTCCAATTGAGGCAACCAAAATCCATGCGATTGTTTCAAGGCTGCAATACAGGTCTTCTGTAATTTATCCAGAAATATTTTAGAACGTTCGCTATTGGCACAATTTAAAAATACAACCCGGCCTACCCCTAATTCAACTGCCTTTTCCAACATCCATTCCATGCGATCGGTACTTTTTAAAATCCCAACGGCTATGCCAAAACTCGGCATGGGTGCATTTTGTGTGGCCGTAATTCGAGCTTTAACTTCTTTTTTACCAATGTCAATTAAAACAGCCTGAAAACGCTGACCCTTTCCGTCGCTTGCCCAAATCTCATCTCCGATTCCAAAACGCAAAACCTGAACCATGTGTCGTGCTTCGGATTCGCTAAAAACAAGGCATCCGTCTGCCATATTCTCTGCGTAAAATGTAAAGTGACCGGGCATCAGCTCAATTTCCAAGTAGTGCCCTCTTTCGAATCCATCAATTCAACTCCCTTTTCTTTCAATCGATTGCGAATGGCATCGCTCAATGCATAATTTTTATCTTGTTTGGCTTCTGACCTCAATTGAATTAAAATATCCATCACTTCATCCATTTTTGAATCCTCTGCCAATTCGGAATGGTGCAGACCTAAAATCCCAAAAAAATAAGTTTCAATAGCTTGTTTTATCTGTGCAATATCTGCTGCTGTAAAACCTGCTTTTTTATCAGATGCGGTATTGATCCATTTCGCCAATTCAAAGAATTGAGCAATGGCAATGGGCGTATTCAAATCGGCGCATAAAGCCGCATCGATAGCACCAATAATTGAACTAGTATCTACTGAAGATTCAAGTTCAGGAACCAATGTATCAAGCTTTTTAAAAGCTTCCAGCAAGCGTTTCATCCCTTTTTCTGAGGATTCTAAGGCTTCTTGAGAGAAATCCAACGTACTGCGGTAATGGGCTTGAAGTACAAAAAAGCGTAAGGTATTAGGACCAAATCCGCGACTTAATAGGGGGTGTTTTCCTTCGAATAGTTCTTGAACTTTAATGCCATTATTCAAACTTTTCGCCATTTTCTGCCCGTTAATAGTGATCATATTGTGATGCATCCAAAAACGTGCAGGATTGTGCGAATGTGCCGCAGTGCTTTGCGCAATTTCACATTCATGATGGGGAAATAGTAAGTCCATTCCCCCTCCGTGAATATCAAATTCGGTGCCTAAATATTTGGCGCTCATGGCAGAA
>JAULUW010000266.1:901-9403 GCA_032111345.1 Bacteroidia bacterium | reverse complement strand
TCTTTTTAGTCCTGCAGCCTATTCCCCAACCCTCCATTTTAAACATTCCGCACTTCCAATTGTTTCCCTTTCATGCGCTTACTTCTCTGGATTGCCCTCCCAATCGCCGTAGTACTCCTTGTGGGGATCTTTTTTTCGTTCCGATTCAAAGACATCGAAACCCCCAAATACGAAGTCCTCAAAACATACGGTAAGGCAGAAATTAGAAGATATCCAAGTATGATATTGGCCCAAACCCCTCTCAAAAGCGGGCGCTACGATGGCAATGAAGACAATGGTTTTCGCACAGTCGCTTCTTATATTTTCGGGGGAAATCAATCACAACAGAAAATAGCCATGACGGCTCCTGTTATTATGAATATGGCCGATTCCAATGCCAGTATGTCTTTCGTTATGCCCAGTACCTATAAGCTCGAGGACTTGCCAGCGCCCAATTCGGAGGCCGTGCAATTGAAAAAGCAAAATCCATTGGTTTTGGCCGTCCTAGAATTCGGGGGATATGCTTCCTCCGAGAAAATTCAGAAACATGCGGATAACCTGCGTGAGATTTTGACCAGAAATAATATCCAAACGAAAGGAGCCCTGCTTTATATGGGTTACAACGCCCCTTGGGATGTGGTGAACCGCCGCAACGAAGTGGCGTTTGAAGTTTCGGAATAATGGTTTGAATTTGATTCTATTTCGGCCTAGTTATTGCGCAAAGTGTCGAAATTAAATGCAACACTTACTTCTTAATGATTTGAAAACCTTGTTTATTTTGGGAATTCAATTGTGATATTTGGAGGTAATACGCGGCACTCGGCAACTGACTTGTTGAAAGCGTTGTTTGAACCTCAGTCACTTTTCCTTCAAACAAAAGCGTACCTTTTACATCGTAAAGCCTGTATTCTAAGGGATTTGTTTCAAACTTAGGGATTTCAAGCATAATGTTTGCATCGCTGGGATTCGGGTAAAGTGATATATCTAAATGCAATTGGTTTTTATCCATTTTCAAGGTGGTGATTTCAAAAGCCTGTTGTACCCCTTGTTGCAAACCGCCCTTGTCGTTATGAATGTTGGTGTATGCAATTTGTCCCACACTATACGTAATGCTCCCTCGGGTATGTGATGCGTTGCCACCGGCAGTGGTAATGGCTTCTTGGGCATGCGCACTTAGACTTGTTACTATAAATGTGAAGAGTAAGGCCAAGCTAGGATATTTCATTTGGATATAATTTAAAGATCAAAAATAGGCTCTTGTTTTGAATTATGCATGCTTGTTTTTGCCGGATACGGCCTCAAAAGCGCAAATGCAAGGTGAGAATTGGTAGATTGTGAAAAGAAAAGGGTGTCCGAAACATTCGAGGTTTAGTTTTGTTGTATTAGAGTGAAAAAACTGGTATCTGTGCAATCCTTGCCTATAAGTTTGGAGGAGGCTTGGGATTTTTTTTCTTCCCCGAAAAATCTAAATGAAATTACTCCTGAAGACATGGTTTTTAAAATCACTTCTGAAGTTCCCGAAAAAATGTATGAGGGTATGTTTATCACCTACAAGATAGCGCCGCTATTGGGTATTCAGCTGGATTGGTGTACCGAAATTACACATATTAAAGAACATGCCTTCTTCGTAGACGAACAACGAAAAGGTCCATACAATATTTGGCATCATGAGCATCATTTTGAAGCCATTGAAGGGGGAGTTAAAATGACCGATATTCTGCATTATGATATTGGAAAAGGACCATTAGGCCCAATTGCAGGTGCTCTTTTTGTGGATGCAAAAGTAAAAGGCATTTTCGATTATAGATTCGACAAATTGATTGCCCTGTTCGGTAAAATGCCCGGCTAGTTGCGTTTTGATTTTTCCTAAAATTAGGGGGAAAGGAATTCAATAAATCCATAAAAGATAGATTTTATGAAATAATTCCTTCAAATTTGCTTGTAGTGAACCAAATGCGCAGATTATTATCGCTCCTTCCTTTTGCTTTTTGGATTACCGCTAATGCCCAATACCGTGCAGATGCTTCTTGGATGTTTGGGGTAATGCAACCGCATAGTGCGTATACCGAAGAGCTCGAAGCACCCGTTTATGGGTTTCAAATTGATGCAGACTGGGAAGTGCCTACGGAGCCTAGGATTCCAAACATCTTAGAGGAACGGAAATATGCGACTCGATATTTAGGAGCAACCCTGCTTGTTATGGATATGGGACTTCCCCAAACAGGCAGGCAGATAGGAGCCGGCGTTTCTTTTGGCGCTTCGAAACCCGTGGGAAGTTATTTGGCTTTCGGTTGGCGATTGTCTCATGGCTTTTCCTATTTAACACAAAAGTTCGATACCACTCAAAATCCAATTAATTATGCTATTGGTTCGCATTTGAATTACCTGGCGGTGGTTTCTGCCAACGCACGGTTTACCGTTCAGCGATTCGGGATATTGGCAAGTGCCAATTTAACCCATTGTTCCAATGGAAATTACAGCAAACCTAATGTAGGTTTGAATGCCTTAAATATTAATCTGGGCGTGAGTTATCTTCTTAATAAAAATCACAAGAAACGCCAATATTACGAAACCAAACATAAATATTTTGCCTTTCCATACGCAGTTGGTTTAAAATGGGCTACCCGTCAAAAAAGTCTCGCGTTTCCAAGAAGAACCTATGTCTGGAGTTTTGATGCCAGTTACAGACATCAAAAAAGTAAATTCGGATTTTGGGATATAGGATTAGACGGATTCCTAGATCCGAATTATCAATGGAACGACGATGGCAGTTTAACGCGTGCCGGGGAGTCCGAGAATTACGAGTTGGCGGTTAGGGGCGGTAAAGTGTTTTTGTATGGCCGATTGGGTTTGCGACTAGACCTAGGCATGTATATCGTTAAGCCTTCGCACAGCGAGAAACCTTGGCTGTATAACGCCTTTGGTCTCGACTATCGCTTGGGTCATCATTGGGTTGCCCGAAGTCGCTTAAAAGCCCATTTGAATAAAGCCGATTACATGGAATTTGGTTTGAGTTACTTGTGGAATTAAACCCTTTATTTTGGGTTACCTTTGCAACCATGAAGCGTTGGTTGGTATGGGTTTGTTTTATAATAACCGCTCAAGCACTGAAATCGCAACAATGGGCAATTATGGACTCAATTCGTATGAGTTTATTGAACAAGCCTACTTTATCTGCTGGGTTAGATAGCCGACGTTCTTATTTGAGAGGCAAACCCATCGATATTTTTGGATTGCGCGTAGGGGCCGATTACAAAAAAACGGCCGGTTTCATAGGGTTGTACACGACAGCATTTCAAGACGAAACCGACAATATGTACGAATATTTCTATTTGAGTGGGATAGGAGAGTACCGTTGGTTCCAAAATTACAGGTGGTTTTTAGCGCAAACCATTCAATTGGGTGTAGGAACTGCCAATCTTACCTTCAAACAGGCAGATGGCAGCAATGAATATCGGGATTTGATGTTAATTCCATTGGAAACTGGAATTAATGCGACCTATCGGGTATGGCGTTATTTTGGACTTTCGGCGGGATTGGGTGCGCGTTTTTCCCTTACTCCCAATAGTTATTTTTCGGCATCGTATTATACGTTCGGATTGTGTATTTATACCGATGAAATTTCAAAAACGGCCGATAAGGTCTTGCATTTAGAACATTAATGCACAAAAAAACGCGTCACTTTATAAGTAACGCGTTTCTTTATGAACCTATAGGTAAACCTTACATTTTTTTCTTGTTTTCTAAGTGCTCGATAAATTCAACGATTTTTTCAGCATCGATGCGATTGGCTACAATTTTCTTGTTTTCGTCTAAGAGGAAAATGGTAGGACTGGCAATAACGTAATAGGATTGTAAGGCATCCGCATAACGCTGGTCTAAAACTTCCCCACGAATTAAGTTTGTGAATTCTGAAATTTCAGGGTGAGCCGCGAGGTATTCGTACCATTCCTTCTTTTTATTACCAGCAGCAAGCGTGATAACTTTCCATCCTTTTTGCTTGTTTTCTGCGTAAATTTTGGCAAGCTTGGGCATGATTTCTTTACAGTGTCCGCAGGTTGGATCCCAGAACATTAATAGGGTATAAGGAGCTTTGATGCTGTTGGTATTGATCCATACAGAATCTTGGTTTTTCAATTGCATATCGGCTGCGGGTGCTCCTATTAAAGAATAGGATCGGCGATAGGCATTTTCGCACATTTTGGCCGTGGTTGAACTGTCTACCCACCACGTGCGGCCTTGGCAATATTGGGATAAGGCCATGTGCACAAATACGCGATCCAAGCCCATGATTTTGCTGGATTCAAAGCGATTTGTCAAGTACCAGATGATGTATTTTTCATTTTCGAGGCTGTTTTTAGCTTGACGCAAAATGACATTACAGGCTTCTATGCTCGAATCCGCATCGGGGATGATTACGTTATCGAAATAGAAATCCAATTTGTTTTTGAGCACGTTTACCGGCATGCGTACCAAGGCGTCTTCGTTAAAATCTACATTTTCCCAAAAATGGGTTTTAAAATAACGGTACCTCCATGCGGAATCAACAATGCCGTTTTCATCAACAGGTGGCGGTGGAACGTCTACAGGCATTAAAGACAACAGAAAGCGAGAAAGCATCGATTGCGGGTGCTCTGCGATGTACAAACTGTCGGCGTTCATTTTCTTTTCAATTAAATCTTCACGTCGTGGATTCCAGATAGCCAAATTGGCATCTGAGCTGTCTTTTTTAAGTTCGGCATCTATTTCTAAAATGCGTTCAATAATGCGGGTCTTTTGGTTTTGATACCCTACAAACCAAGAATTTTCATCAGAACCTTCAACCGTCATATTGGAATAGTAATCGTGTTTGTAAAAAGAAGTGTCCGTTTTAATCGTAAAATCTTGGTCGTCGTCGATTAAAAACTCAAAAAAGTCTGCTTTTTCGGGCAAAACAAACAGATACATACCTCGTTGTAAAAGTTTATTTCCTTCAAATTCAGCCACCCCTTTTTTATCTACAACCGCGGTATCGCGCAAGTATTTCCCACCAATATGATGATCGGCAAGGAATACCGTTTCTCCGGGCTTAAGGCCTTTTATTTTAAAACGGATATGATATTCACCTTCTACACGACCGTCCCAAGGTTTGTTATCTCTTATTCGGGGGAAATTCCCCACTTTGGATACCTTATTAAAAGTATGAGGGGTTTGGTAGGGAACAATGCGCGGATTTTTAGGAAAATAATCGCTATTTGTCGCTTTGGATTCCGGAATATTTAAAGACTCCGAGGCCCGTTCTTCTTGGTTTCGAACTTCTAGCGTTGATTTAGGAGCATCGATTGCTTGGGTTGGCGTTTGTTTGGTTTTGGAATTTGCAACAGAAGCTTTTCTTTTTTGAGCGCTGCCCACTTGCAGGAATGCCAGTGTTGCGAGTAATAAGCCGTATTTCTTCATTGTTATGATGTAGATTTGTTTTTAAAAGTAAGACAAATTTCGGACCAATTTCGTTTACTACCATGGAAAATATATCTTTTTACGATCGAGTTTTCGATGTAGTGCGCTTGGTACCCTACGGACGGGTGACAAGCTATGGCGCTATTGCATCGTATTTAGGGGCTAAGAGAAGTTCCAGACTGGTAGGTTGGGCAATGAATTTAAGTCATGGAGTTGTGCCCGAAGTTCCCGCGCATCGCGTTGTAAATAGAATAGGTTTGTTAACGGGAAAAGCGCATTTCTCTGATCCCGACCGCATGCAATATTTATTAGAAGCCGAAGGGATTCGGGTAGAAAACGATAAAGTGGTACATTTTAACGAGGTCTTTTGGGACCCTTTTTCGCTAGATCTTCTTTAAACAATCCCCACCATTGTTTCTTCGGATAAGGTGCGTGAACCGTTACCGATGGCATATCGCGGACTACATGAGGCGTAATCAAAGTTCGTGCATGCAAGGCGATGGAGCGATCGGGAAGGTTGTTTTTAGCACCGTATTTTAAATCCCCAATAATCGGGCATCCCATTTTGGATAATTGCACACGAATTTGATGGAAACGACCGGTTTCTAAACGGATTTCATACAAATATCTGCCTGCTAAACTGCTCAATAATTTATAATGCAAGATTGAGTTTTTCGCGGCACCTCGGGGTTGATTGTAGGCATGAGCTCGGTGCGTTTCTGAATCTTTAATCAAATAATGTTCTAAAGTACCCGATTCTTCGGTTAAAGGTTTAGACGTGAGGGCGTGGTAAATTTTAATATTCTCTTTTTCGCGAAAAATATCATTCAAACGGGTTAGCGCTTTGGATGTTTTTGCAAATAAAACTACTCCACTTACGGGGCGATCGATTCGATGTACCAATCCAACGTAAGCAGCTCCGGGTTTCTTGTATTTTACGCGAATGTATTCTTCTGCCATTTCTAAGAAATGCACATCGCCGGTAGAATCTCCTTGAGCAGGAACTCCGGCAGGTTTATTTGCGAACAATAAATGATTATCTTCCCAAAGTACGTCGAACATAAGTACAAAGGTACGCGCTTTTATAGTGGAACTTGGCTAATTTTAATTAGGAAGCGCCGCATCTTATCGTATTTTTGCGCTTTTATATGCGCGCCTTGTGGAGTCAGTATCGGGTTTTTGTTAAAGACATCTTCCAATTGTCGTATCCAATCATTCTTGGACAGTTGGGATTGGTGTTGATGGGGGTTGCGGATACAATTATGGTGGGCCGTTTGGGGAAAGAAGCCTTAGCCGGTGTAAACCAAGCCAATAGTCTGTTTTTTATGACCAGCGGTCTGACTTTTGGGGTGTTATTTGCTGTGAGTACTTTAGTCAGTATTAAGGTGGGCGAGAAAAAGTCCAACGCCGGATTTCTCATCTATCGAGCCGGCCTTTTAGTAAGTGTAATACTTTTTGCCTTTCAGTTTGGACTTTTGGAAATATTAACGGCACATTTTGAATGGTTGCAACAAACCGAAGCCGTAAATGCAATTGCCCCAAAATATTTGAATATTGTGAATATTTCGGTGCTTCCGATGTTGGTATTTCTTACCGCCCGGCAATTTACCGACGGATTGGGCCATACCAAGATTTCCATGGTTTTGACCCTAGCGGGCTTGGGGCTCAATGTAATTCTGAATGCCATCTTGATTTATGGATTTTGGATTATTCCCGCATTGGGCTATGAAGGCGCTGCTTGGGCTACGTTAATTTCTCGTGTGGCGATGATGTTTGCTGCACTGTGGTATGTGCGTTATTCGCAATTTATGAAAACGTATGTCCCCCAAATTATGCCTAAATGGCGGGAAGTGTGGGCGGAAACAAAGAGTATTTGGACCATGGGAATTCCAATTGCCTTACAAACGTTTGCGGAATGGGCCTGTTTTGCTGTTTCAGGAATTATGGTGGGCTGGTATGGCGAAGTGCAAGTAGCGGCGCATGCCGTAGCTTTGAATGCGGCCTCTGTTACCTATATGGTTGCCAGCGGAATTGGCATGGCGGGGAGTATTTTGGTAGGCAATGCTTTTGGGGAACACAATGCCTCCAAAATTCGCAAAGTGGCACACGCAACCTTTATACTGATGGTGCTTTTTGAACTGGTTAATGCATTGATTTTTGTCATTTTCAACCGTCAGATTGCCGGTTTGTATGGCGTAGAACCTGAAGTGATGCCCTTGATTTTGCCTTTGTTCTTATTAGCCGCGGTGTTTCAAGTGAGCGATGGCATACAAGCCGCCGCTATGTCTTTACTGAGAGGGATAAAGGACGTACTTTGGGCCAGTGGGATTTCCGTATTCTCATATTGGATTGTGAGCATGCCACTTTCGTATTATTTGGGGGAAGTATTGAAAAAAGAAGTTTATGGAGTTTGGACCGGATTTACGGTGGGCTTGCTGGTGGCTTCGATTCTTGGCGTGTATCGTTTTTATCAAAAAATCAACCGACTTACCTTCAACTAGTTCGTTTGTTTTAGGAGCGTAATTTAAGCTTGAATGTCCTATTTCACCCGAAAAATGAGTAAGTTGCCGACTTTTATGAAAAGATCATCGTTATATTGTCTTTTACTTGGGGGGATTTTGGGAACCGTTTCTGCACAAAATGCACCTTGGACCCGCAGGGTTCAAGCGGGACTTACTCCTTCGACGCAATTTCGAATTTTGTCAAAAGTAACTCCAATGCCTGGATCGCCCTTATATACGGAAATGGGCTTGAAGGATTCATTTCGAAATTCTGATCATTTTCAAAATGCCCTTAGTGCTTTCGTTGGTGTTGTTTTTCAAAGAGAGCGCAATGTGGCTTTTAGTGCAAGTGTTGGATATCAGCAATGGGGGTTTGTTCGCCGTAAGGAAAATGGAATGTTTGGGTATGTGCCGCATCCCGAATTGACCGTTATTGAAAATTTGGTTGACGGTCCGGTTCAGGTTTTGGATTATCATTTCACCCAGCGGTATATAACTTTAGATTTGCAGTATTTAAGGCGTTTAGATGGGGTGAAATTGCGGATTCCGGATACCGAATTGTATGGATTTGTTTCGGCTATTCCGG
>JAULUW010000266.1:0-891 GCA_032111345.1 Bacteroidia bacterium | reverse complement strand
AATTACCAGGGGATTTTCCTTAATAGAGGGTTCTGATATCGATGTCTATGATTATACAAAGGATAAAGACGCCAGCAATAATGAGATTGTAAAAAGGGTTGTAAATCCAGTGGTGAATGTGTTTGCGGCCATTGGATTGCGAGCAGAGTATTCGCTTGATGAAAAAATCAAGCTCTTAGCGCAGCCTCGAGTGGATATGGCCATATTGCCAAATTTTAATGGGGTTCAACAAGCGAACAGCGTCCGATTTTCCTTGGATTTGGGAATTGTGTATCCGTTGCCGTAAACGTTTTTTGAGAAATTCTAGATTGCAAAAAAGAAATTCTGGATTATAAAAAAAAGGCTGTCTTTATTAAGACAGCCTTTTTTGATTATTTGCCATTCAGTTTGGCTCGGTAATATTCGCGATTGAGATTGGCGATTACCGATAAGGGTATTTCCTTTGGACATTCAGCGGCACAGGCACCGGTATTGGTGCAGGCTCCAAATCCTTCAGCATCCATTTGATTGACCATGGCTACTACGCGCGATTCGCGCTCGGGTTGTCCCTGTGGCAACATGGATAATTGCGTTACTTTAGCTCCAACAAAAAGCATGGCAGACGCATTTTTACATGCGCTCACACAGGCTCCACAACCAATACAGGTAGCGGCTTGAAACGCAGTATCTGCAATTTCCTTAGGTATAAGTACCGCATTGGCATCTACGGCATTTCCCGTATTAACGGAAACATAACCGCCAGAAGCAATAATGCGGTCGAACGCACCGCGGTTAACGCTCAAATCGCGAATAACAGGAAATGCATTCGCTCTCCAAGGTTCAACCACAACGGTATCGCCATCGTTAAAACTTCTCATGTGTAATTGACAGGTGGTTACACCGCCTTTAGGT
>JAULUW010000265.1:0-17767 GCA_032111345.1 Bacteroidia bacterium | reverse complement strand
ACCGTTACTCCCTGAGCGAATCCAATTCAACCAAAGACTTCCTGATGTAGGTGTACTTTGGGCATCGTTATCCACAACAGCAGTTAACCATTGCTTACCATTATCCTGCCAAGTAACAGACCAATCGATGACTCCATTAGTAGGATCCGCATCGGCATTTTCGCCCGGATTTTTAACTTGAGCCACTTCGACACTGAAACCCCAATTTGCAAGATTCTCAGTTGTTGCATTAAAAGGACTTCTGCGACCTTGAACGGTTTCGGTTTTTACAGCAATTGTTGTATCAGAGAAGATGGTATCATTTCCTAAAATCTTACCGTCTTTACCTTTTACATCCATGCGAACCAAAACCCAATCCGAATTGTACGTCATAGAATCTCTCAATTCGGTTACATTCGATTTCGCACGTTCCCGTAAATAAAACTGGAACTTGTTATTTGGGATTTTCAATGGATCCACCACTTTAATCTTCACGGGACCCGCACCAGCTGCATATTTCGGTTTAGGATCAAAACCATCTGTAACAATTTTATCAATCGTTTCCTTAGTAAATTCCAAGGGCATGCCTCCATTTCCACGTCCAGAAATACGCACCAAAGCGGGGCCGCTTCCGTAACTTGACTGTAATTCCGTTCCGTTATTTTCGGGCTCCGTTTTATGAGGAGTTGCACGGTAAACACGTATGTTACGACGACCTGCCAAGAATTGGTTTGGATCTTGTTGTAGGGTATCGTTAGATAAAATCGCATAACTCAAAACCATATAGTAATAGTTTTTGAAATCCGTTAGTTGCGTATTTGCAGACGTTGCAAACAAATCGTTTTTGATACTAAATGTGCGTTGAACACCATCATCCGCTCCATCTACTTTCTCAATTGGAACCATTTGTGACAATTTTGGATCAAATACTTTGTTTACGATTTGTCCACGCTTGTTTTCTAAATCGCACTGAAAAAGCAAACGTGCTTTATCTATGTTATCTAAATCGCCTGTGTTAACAGTCGCATCTTTCAATTGATACACCAAATAACCCTCGAACTTGTACGTTAACTCTTTATTGTTCGCGTCTTTGTATTGCTCGGTGTACTTCTCAACTTTATTCGTATTGGTATTCAAGAATTTAAGCACCAATTCTTGATTCAATTCCTGAATTTCCACATCCGGTGCATCCGGACCATCCAAGATTTTGAAATTATTATTAAATAAACTTTGGGCTTTATCGGAAGCCAATTTTAATAAATCTAAAGAACCCGAAGCACCACCACTTGTAGTACGTGCCCAAACCACTCCAACGGTAATGCGTTGAATTTGACCAGGACGTAACAAGAATGGGCCTGTAGATTGAATAAAACGTCTGTCACCTGGGCGGTTACCAGCTGAACGCTCATCCCAACAATCGGTAAATTCAGGGTCTGTACAACCTGGGAACATATAATTTGTAGTTACAGCTCCTCCGAATCCATTTCCTCCGCGGGTTACATTTTGTCCTCCCTTCCATTTACCTTTTAGGAAGTTATAAAAGCTGTTTGGATTCGCTCTGTCCGGGTTACCCGTGATTGGGTCAGAGGTATTGTTGTAATACATAAAGTGACTCAATCCCATTTGCTTTCCAGACGTATCCGTTGGGCCTTCAAAATAATCAACACCAATGGTTGGAGGATTTAAGCCATAACCTAAAACTCCCTCATCATCGTCATCTCCATTGTAGCAAAAACCCAGTCCACGTTGAACATCACAACCTACATAGTCATCCGCGTAGTTACCCAAATCGGCATCTACCCATTGTCCCATGTAACAATCATTCAAAGTAGTGAAACCGCGGTTGATGATTTTGGTGGAATAAAACGTCATGTTATTCACCTCATCATTGGTTGAAAATGCAAACGCAGTGGTTTGACATTCCACACCAATAGGTTGACCACTCGATTCCGAGTGAATATTACCTCTATCGTTATACACCCACCAAATGAACATATCGGGTTGGGCACTTACGCCGTTTTCAGCACTAGGACGACGCTCGTCCAATACAGGATGCTCACCATCAAAAGGATTATAAACACCATCATCAACAACTACTTTATATGGAGCTAAGTAATCCGATTCCGCACCAATTCTAACGGAACGATCCGTACCACCTGGCCATTCGCGAATACCGGCGCTTTGGTCTATATAGTTAGAAGATTCAAATTTTTCTAACTCATCTCGTGTTACTTTCCACATGCGGTCGTAGGATTTACAACGCAATGGATCTGTTGAAGCGGTAGTCGTATCTAAGGGACCTGGAAAGAAGTCAGATCCGAATTGGCGATAGGTCATCGCCGCCAACTTCAAGTTTCCTCCGTTATCCTTACCACCAATCCAAATAGCACCTGAAAACAACGAATGTTTTCTAACGGCGTTAGGATCGTTGATCTTGGGTATTTCGTATTTAGGGTTGTTCAAATCCCACCACATATCCCCTCCGTTCAATAATTTGGTCCTAACGTTGTTCACGTCCAAATCCACGGATTGGGATGCAGGGTCACAGGTGCTTGCAAAAGCACCCGCACGTTTATTTATTTTGGCTTTACCTGATCGGCCTTCAACATTAATAACGGGACGTGCCAAGCCATTCGCGGCCAACAACATCCCTAATGCCCATATTCCTAATCTTTTCATTGTCTTATTTATTAATTTAAGTTAAAACGAACACCCAAACGGATAGTGCGCGGACCATTCCAATTGCCTGTTTGTGAATTTAACAAAAGTCGGTACAAATCGATATAACTCTGAGCATCAACTTGAGTTTTTACCAATAACTGACCTTGAGGCGAATTTAAGAATCCATCATCATTAGGTTCGCCTGTGAAGGGGAACACACCCAATACATTCCATGTGTTTAACACGTTGTTAACCCATAAGAATACATTGAAAACCAAAGGATTCTTAGCATTCTCGCGATTTATTTGAACCCCTTTTGTAAAGTTTAAATCAAAATTATACTGCCAAGGTAAACGCGCTCCAAAGGGACGGCCCTTAATTTGAGCACGGTCTACTGCACCAATTTGAACCGCTCTAACTGTTGGGGTATAAGGACCTCCACTGTAGGTATTAGCAATTACGTTGATGCTGGTAAATTTGAAAATTTCTTTTCCCCACAACACAGGACCTGTGTAAAGGTTTTTACGTGTAACGGGATTTTTACCCCCTGCCCATGCCCAAGTAGCTGATAACTTTAAGTTATGACGGATATCCAATTCTCCTAAAGGAATAACCGTTCTTAAGTTAGGCTGGTTACTTGCAATAAGTGCCTGCTGTGAGTTGATGTTAGATCCAGTACCATCGGCAAATTGCAACATATAACTCGCAGAAATCGTCATTGGACCAATATCTCTGATATTGAAATTTCCTCTAAACCCTGTAATAGTCGCAAAGTCAATATTGCGGAATGTGGTATACGTTACGGGGTATGCTTGGTTCACTTGGAACAAACCAAAATCGTTACGTATCTCACTGTAAGAAGCACTCAATTCCAATCCCATATTCTTTTTAGAACCGAAAATTTGCTTGTAACCCACTTCGTAGTCTGTTTTCATCCTAGAATTCAAGGCACCATTCGCAACGGTACTACCCTGACGGAATTTCAAGAAATAAATATCTTGTATTGAAACAAAAGAAGCTCCCGCATTGGGTCTTTGAGCTAGAACATCATAACTTACATAGAAAGACTTACGCCCTGGCTCTAATGGGAAAGAAAACCAAATACGTGGTAATAAATTCACGATAGGCGTATAATCTGTAAAAGTTTTGTCTGTAACCTCTTGTTTGTTGTAATCAACCAAATAAGGCGCGATACGTCCGTTGGTGGTTTGGTTCGCTAAAAACTCAGAATTTCTTTGCTCTGAACCGTCAGCATTGAACCAGCGATCTCCTTCGCGGTAACCAATAATACGTGTTGGCGATTGCATGTCATTCACATAAACCGCTGCATCCCCACTGATATTCGTTGGATGTGAAATGCTCAAACCATTAATTTGAAAAACCTCAGCAGCGGTGCGAATTGGATACAAACTGTAGGGATCTTTCATTACAATTTGGTTCGCATCATAACGCTCCATACGAAGTCCTAAACGGAAGATCAGATCTTTAAATTGAAATTGGTCTTGCAACCACGCTGCAATATAGATAGGTTGAAAAGCTCCGATTGTGCGTTTATCAGGATCATTTAAAAACTGATTAATGGAAGGCTTACCATTTACTTTGTTTCCTAAATGATCATATCCAAAATAAGAGGCGTAGTTATTACCGTTGTTTAATAACTCATTCGCATTGAACATGCTCAAATCAAAATCACCCGGTTTGAAACTATTGATGTCTACAAACGTACGTTCGTTAATGAGATTGCCATATACATCGGTTCGGCCTTCTGATATCAACTTGTTTCTAAACTGACGATCAAAATGCGATTGCTGTTCGTAATTCACCAAACGGTTATAACGAACCGTGTCTGTGAAAACGCCATTTGCATCATAACTCAAAATAGGATTGTTAACATCCAATTCTGAAATATGACCGTTCATCAATTGGTTCATCAAAATCCAAAGTCCGTTTGCATTTAAACCGTAACCACGGTTGATGTTTTGTTCGTAGTAAAAACCCGCTTGTAAATCATGAGGTGTACGTTCACGACCTGCAACTGTAGCCGGTTTTACCTGCATTTGTCCTAAAGCAAACAAAGAAAAACGTTCGTTTTCATTTTTATTCCAAGAAGTTGGCGTGGTTCCAGGGGTTGACCATAAAGAATATACGTTAACTGGGTTATATCCATTCAACAAACCTTGGTTTACCAAAATTTGGAAAGGATTTGTTACGTTAGCCCCTCTGCTATTAAAGAAATCATAAATATTTTGCGTATAGCGAGACCGATCTGGATTCATTGTACCTGGTCTGTAGGTAAGTAGCGTATCGGTAAATCCAATTTGCTCCCAATAATTTCTCAACTGAACGTAATTGCCCAATTGATCTCTTACAATTCGAGGTTCGCGATTGGGATTTTGTTCTTGGTCTGTATGGGAATAGGCAAAGAATTCTGTAGGGTAGGCAGTAAATTGACCTACATACCCATAGTCGAACAAATTATCCATGTGTTCAACGCTTCTATTTTGGCTAAATGCATTTTGGTATTCGGCACGAACCGTATAAAAAGCGCTTTTAATTGAACTCTTTTTATCAACTTCAAAATTCTGTTTAAACTGCAAGTAAGAACGGAAAGTATGGTTATCAATACGCGACGTATTCTCAAAGTTCAAAATATTATTGGTTACACTGCGACCACCACCGTAAAAATAACTAGCAAATGCAGTAACTGCGATATTCTTGTTTGGATTGTATTCCAACTTACCAATTAAGTTACCATTATACTGCGCAGAATTGGGTCTTGCATCCAATCGTGTAAAGTCACTTTCTCTCAAAAAAGAAGCACCATGTACGAAACCGTTAGGCGTAAACACCAATGGATTTTGCTTCAGTTCGTTAAGTTTATCTTCATTTAATACATAAACACCGGTGCGTGTAGGCTCCGGATCTTTGTAATATCCAATATTTCCATTTAAGGTAAAGCCAAGTTTTACATTGGTTTCTGTTTTACCAGCACTGTTCTTTTTCTTTTCTACCCATAACGGTCCTGAAATAAATCCTTCAACCGTATTATAAGAGTAGGGATCTAATAAGGTAGAAGTAATACCCTCGAAAATGGTAATTACTTTATCCGTAGCACTCTTAGAGGTATATGAGAATGCGCCTCCTGTTAAGTCTCCGTACATCGCAGGAATACCACCGATATTTACAGAAATACCTTCAACCCCTAAAGAAGGAATCGCACCGGAACCAATAGCACGAACCCCGTCTATAAAGGTACCGTTACCGTCGCTTCGTGTTCCTCTCACTGAAATACCTTGACGCGATTCAACGATTGCCGCATTTGTAGCGGTTAAGGCACCCACTCCACGACGACCGCTGTTAATCATCGCTTTACCGGTTACTTGTTGTTCGTTTTTCTCCAAACCAATAATTTTATTCGTTGCTTTGGTGGTAATAACAACGTCTCCCATTCTACCTGTCATGGCCATTTTCAAAGGTTCATTCAAACCCGCGCTCAAATTCAGACCGGTAACCTTTTGATCCGAACTGCCATCTTTTGAAAATTCAACATCGTAAACACCTGGACTTAAAGTTTGAAAAATCGCATTACCATCTGTGTCGGTGGTATCCGAAGTTTTAAAAATCCCGTTCAAATACATTTTAACTTGAACTCCACTAAGGGGTTTACCATCTCCATCAGTAGTTTTTACACGAAAGTCGGCATAGTTGGTTTGTGCCAACGCCATCTGACTCGTAAATGCTAAAAGCCATGTAAAGGCCCATCTCAGTAATTTATGCTTCATATTCCGTTCTTTTTCCTTTTTTGTAAAACTGTATTAACATTCTACGCATTAATCGGCAAGTTTATCGAAAAATCAAGGATTTAACAAGTTTATTTTAGTCTTCATCCAATAATTTCAACAAGCCTGTAACTTTAAATATCATGACAATGTCATACACACCCCTTGAATTTCAAGACATTATCCAAAAGTTTATGTGAAATTCGCTCATAACTTTCCTCAGACCAACCTGCAACATGTGGCGAAAACATTACACAGTTTTCGTGTTGTAAATTGCGAAAAGCTTCCTCAAAATGCGCACCTTTTTTCAAGGGCGGCTCATCCGGCCAAACATCTAATAAAAGACCAGAAATTGCATGGTTTTTCAATGCCTCTACCATGGAATCCACATCTAAAATGCCTCCTCTAGATGCGTTTACAATAATCGGTTTGCGATTTTCATGAATTAAATATCTTCCATGAATCATCCCTTTGGTTTCCACATTCAAAGGAACATGAAAACTCAATATATCCGCCTGTTCCCATACCTTTTGAAGGGAATCCACTTCCCTTACCTGTGCATTGCCAAACCCCGACTTGTATTTATCATACGCTACAATTTCTACATCGAAGCCCCGCAATAAGCGGGCAAGTGCACTACCGGTATGCCCATATCCAATAATTCCTATTTTATGGGAAGTCAATTCACGACCTCGGTGCAACTCGCGATTCCATAAACCCTTGCGCACATGAGCATCGGCGGCAGGCAATTTATGCAGAAAGCCCAAAATCATGCCTAGAACATGTTCGGCCACGGTTAAGGCATTTGCCCCGTCTGCATTGATTACGGTTATACCCAAATGCCTGGCCATTTCCATATCGATATTATCGGTACCCACTCCAGCCCTTGCAATCCACTTTAAGGAAGGCAATGACTGAAGAATTTCCCCCGAAAAATGCATTTTGGAACGGACCACGATTCCTTCCGCTTTTAAGGATTCGGCCCGATCGCAAACGTCCAAAACCGCGATATCTTTTTCGTAAAACACCTCAAAACCATGTGCCCCTAGTCCTTCCGTTAAGGCAGCATGCACATCGTCGATTATAAGTACCCGATTAGGCATTGCGCAAGATTCGACGCTGCAAATACCAATCGCTGTTTTCTTCGGAATCTGACCCTTGCATAACCTGGTCCGTTTGTTTGCTGCCTTTAAAGAAAGCTACGGCCGCTGTTGCTAGCACCTCAAAATCCAATTCTTGAGAAGCGTCTAAATCCTCAGGTTTGAAATATTCTTGTATAAAATGCGTATTGAAATCTCCTTCTATAAATTTAGGATGATTCATCACAAACGTTCCAAACGGCAAGGTAGTTTGAATACCGGTAATGGTGTATTCGGATATGGCGCGCTTCATGCGTGCTATTGCCTGTTCGCGATTGGCACCCCAAACGATGAGCTTGGCCAACATATTATCGTAAAAAATGGGAATTTCCATATCGGCTTCCATGAAATCATCAATACGAACACCGGGTCCGGATGGAATTTCGTAATTGCGCACACGACCGATATTGGGTAAAAATTGCTGATAAGGATCTTCCGCACATACACGCAATTCAATAGAGTGACCGTTTATTTTCAAAGATTCTTGAGTAAATGCAAGGGGCAAACCCGCAGCTACCTCGATTTGGCATTTAACCAAATCCAAACCTGTTATCATTTCCGAAACGGGGTGCTCTACTTGCAAGCGGGTATTCATTTCCAGGAAATAAAATTCTTGATTATCACCAAGCAAGAATTCAACGGTACCGGCTCCTGTGTAATTACACGCTTTAGCCACATTTACGGCAGCTTCACCCATTTTTGTCCGCAGTTCTGGGGTTAATACAGCCGAAGGCGCTTCTTCCACCAATTTTTGATGACGGCGCTGAATGCTGCATTCCCGCTCGAAAACATGAATCACATTACCGAAATTATCGGCGATCAATTGAAATTCTATATGTCGCGGATTTCCTACATATTTTTCGATAAACACCCTATCGTCGCCAAAGGAATTACGCGCCTCATTTTGGGCAGCGTTTAAGGCGTCGGAAAATTCAGCGGGTTCATGCACCACGCGCATGCCTTTTCCACCACCACCGGCACTTGCTTTGATCAGTACTGGAAATCCCACTTGTTTGGCTACTTCTAATGCTGCGGCCCCATCTGTTATGGCTTCATTGATACCGGGAACCAAAGGCACGCCGTATTTTTCAACCGCCTGTTTACTGGCAATTTTACTTCCCATTATTTCCATGGCCGCGGCCGTAGGTCCTATAAGTGTAATGCCCTTTTCTGCCAGTATGCGCGCAAATTCTGCATTTTCCGACAAAAATCCATATCCAGGATGAATGGCCTGTGCCCCTGTTTTCTCTGCAAGTTCAATAATACGATCCATCAGCAAATAACTCTGATTGCTCGGACCTTCCCCAATACAATACGCTTCATCTGCATAACGCACATGCCTAGAAAGCCTATCGGCGGTGCTATATACCGCTACCGTTGCGATACCCATTTCTTTGCAGGTACGCATTACGCGTAAAGCAATTTCGCCTCGATTGGCAATAAGAATTTTACTAAACATAGAAGAAGTGGTATTAATAAGTTTAATTATACCTTTGCGAAGGTAAAAAAGATGGGTCAGATTCCCAAGGTCATAACACTCATAAAGGTTGAATTCACATTAGACCTTAAAAAACCCACCCTTTTGGTGTCGGCTGTTTTGCAATTGGGCATCACCGCCTTGTTAAGCATGCTTTCTCAACCCCGGATGTTGGCTTCCGTTTGGAACAGTATTTTTTGGATTACGTTAATCTTAGGCAGTATCCAATCGGTGTCTAAAAACTTTACCGGTGTAGCTCGTGGTCGTTGGATATTCTGGAACCAATGTGCATCGCCCTCTGAAATGCTTTGGGGGAAAATTATTTACGGCTGGCTGCACATGTTGCTCCTCACTGCTGTAAATTTGCTATTTTTCGCTTGGTTTTTAGGAATTCCCGTGGTACATATCCGCACCTATTTATGGATCCTCCTTTTAGTAACGGGTGGAATTTCTTCTATTTTTACCTTTGTTGGTGCGGTAGCCACCAAAGCAGGCAATGCCGCATACTTAGCTCCCGTTTTAAGCCTGCCCATCATTTTCCCACTTATATTAGTGGGTATCAAAGCCTCACTTAAGGCCTTCAACCCCGTTTTGGTGAGCTCGGTTTATACCGATATCTACTTACTTGCGGCTCTAGATGCCTTAGTATTGGTACTCACCGGAGTGCTCTTCCAAAGTCTCTGGAAAGATTAAAAAAAACGTCCTCCCTTTAATATAAATTGGATTGAAAGAAACACAACCGTGCTGGTTGTATTTCAACCCCCTTTATGTTGTTCTTGCAGGGTTACATATAAAATAATGCCCCCTATTTATTTTGCCCCACACTCAAAAAAGGCGAGAACCAGTCTCGCCTTTATCTATGTTGTTTCGAACCTCCTAAACGCAGTCCGTTATAAGCAAGTATCCAACTAAAATTGGGGAACCTGGTTTGGTTTTATTTTTGTGTTGACCAACAATGCAATACTTCCAATGCCGCATCTAAACTGGCATCTTTCAAATAAGGTTTTGGCCAAACTGCTCTTTGAGTCTGTTTGATACTGTCGTTCTTAACTTCTAACAAATCGCGTTTCAATGCAAATACCGTATCGAAAGCTCTTTTGTATTCGTATTTGCGGAACGCTTCGTCATTCTCTTCTAAATCTTCCTGTTGCCGTGTATATGTCTCTAAATTCAAACTGTATAACATGCCTTCTCGGATCTTCTTAATTTGTTTCGAACGATCGGAAACCAACCCAAAATACTTTTGAGATTTTACCCATTTCTGGCCGGTTTTTATGGCTTCGTTATAGGCCTTCGTTTGATAAGATTTATATTTGGCAGAGGGTATTTGATCGTAAGCCAAATGATAATTCATTTCTTTTTCACCGCGCTCCACTTCATCATAGATATCCGGAACCACAACATCGGGCTCTACCCCTTTTAACTGTGTTGTACCGCCGTTTATCCGATAAAACTTTTGAATCGTAACTTTTAAATCTCCAAAACCACGGGGAAATACTTCGGTTACCCCTCCATTTAAACCTACCATAGTTTGTACGGTTCCTTTACCAAAAGTACTTTTACTTCCTAAAATAATAGCTCTTTTATAATCTTGTAAAGCGGCTGCTAAAATTTCGGAAGCAGAAGCACTATACGCATTGGTTAAAACAACCAAAGGTCCTTCGTATAAGGTTGTTGGATTGAAATCGTTAGCCGCTTCAATTTTTCCTTCGGAATCTTTTACCTGAACAATGGGGCCAGAAGCAATAAATAGACCACTCATTTCAATAGCATCGGCCAAACTACCTCCTCCATTGTTTCTCAAATCGAGGATGATACCATCTACCTTTTCTTCTTTTAATTTCTCAACTTCCATCCGTACATCTCCAGCGCTGTTTCGACCGCGACCTCTGGAAGAGAAATCTGCATAAAAACTGGGCAACTGGATAATTCCATAACGTTTTCCCTTGTGCGTTAACAGTGCACTGCGGGCGTAGGTTTCTTCAATAACAACTACTTCTCTTATAATGGGAATTACCTTTATCACTCCATCTGGTTTTTTAACGGTTAAGCGAACCTCTGTGCCTTTTTTTCCTCGAATCAGCTGAATGGCATCGTCTAGTTTCATATCAACGATATCAACCGGTTCTTCGGCACCCTGGGCCACTTTTAAGATTAAATCGCCCGCCTTTAACTCCCCTTGTTTATAACTTGCACTCCCTGGAACTACCCGCTCCACTTTCACATATCCATCGCGTTCGCTTAAGGTAGCACCAATCCCTTCTAGCTTTCCAGTCATGGATATATCGAAATTTTCTTTATCCGCCGGTGGGAAATAATTGGTATGAGGATCGTAGATTTCAGCTAATGTATTTGCATAAAACGCCACTTTATCCTGCCGGTCCATCTTACGCCAACGTTTGAACCAATTTTCAACAAAACTTTTGGTCTCGTTTCGCGCTTTCAACTCCAAACTATCGAAAGGAAGAATTTTAACCAAATTTGCAGAATCCTTTGATTTCGATACGTTCTTTTGCTGTTTTTGTTTACGATAAACACGATCTAGTGTTTGATAATGCGTCCAGCGAATCCAATAATCTTTCAATGCAGCCTCGTCTGCAGGGAAGGTTTTATTCTCTTTTGAAACCTCGAAACTACCATTATAGTGGTAGTTTAGTGGTTCTTTCAATGTTTGTATGATCCACGGTTCAATTTGATCCAGACGGTGCATCAAAGTATTCCATGCGGTATCAAAGAAATCGAAACGACCTGCGTTAATTTGATCGTCGATTTGTTTTTGAAAGGGCATTAGTTTTTGAATATCGGCTTGGGTAAAAAACTGCTTACCGCCATCCAAATTTTCCAAGGCATTTTCAAAGGCCAAAACCGAGTATGCATCGTCTATCATTTTAGGTGCATAATGTTGCCCATTCAGGGTAATCATCAAGCGCTTTAGCAGCGGTTCATCGCCAGAAAAAGGCTTGTTACTGCAAAAAACCAAGGCCAATATTGCCACGCTTAACCCAGTAAGCGAAATCCATCTCTTCATCATACTTTTACCTTTTACCTTTTACCTCTTATTTCTTTTCAAAACGATCTAAACCCAAAACGGAAATTCCTTGATCAAAAACAATATCCACGGGAATTTTTTTGGTTTGAATTTGATTCAACTCTGTTTGCAATGCCGCATCAATTCCCCCGCGTTCTGTTAGCATCTTCTTGACGCCTTCTAAATCACCATCTCCTTGCAAAACAAGTAATTCTGAACCCAAATCTCTGATTGCTACGCGCATTTTTTTCACATTTACAAGCAATCCTTTATTTGTACGCTCTAAACAACCACTATTCATGAGGGTATTAAAAGTTATCATGTTTGCGCGACCGTGCGCACTAGATGCTCCAAAACGAACCGAACGATATACGGAAGCAACAAATGTGATATAAAAATCATCGATATTGCCTTTCAAGACTCCTGCTTCATTAAGTGCGGTTACCATATACAGGCCCAATACATCGGCTTTACATTCTTCAATAGCAGAATATTCAGGACCTAAAGCCTCCCTAACGGTTTTATTGGGTTCATTTACCAAATTTTTTATTCCCAATCCGTGAGCAACTTCATGAAACATTACGTTGTTAAAAAACGCATCAAAATGGATGTTTTTACGCTGCGATTTATGAATAATTTCCTTAGAAATAGGCATTACAATTTCATCGAACTTTGCCTTCATGGTATTTTTCAATTGCGATCTGCGTGTTCCCCAATATTGTTGAATAACCTCATCATTCGGTAAATTAACAGCTATTGTTTTGCTGCCCGCATTACAATCGCCTCCGTAATAAACGGCATCAAAAACGGCCAATTGACTCTGTGGTGCCTTGGGTTTAATCAAAGGAGGAAAGCCGGGAATATCTAATGGCATTTCAGGTTCTTCTTCAGCATTTACATCGGTTTCCGTATTTGGACCTAAACGGGGTTTGTATTCAGGTTTTACTGGCAATTCATTTTGCAATTTGGGCAACCATACCAAGTATTGTTTTAACTTTTCTCCCCATTCTTTATCTCTTACCAAAACATAGGCTTCGTAAGCCGTTTTCTGTCCACTTAATTTATCTTCATAATTCTCAATAGGTCCTATAACGATATCTAAATGCGCCTCTAATTGCAACCATGCAATATCGCTTTCTATCAATTGATCTCCCAATAAAGCTCTCCCACGCATTCTTAAATAATCGGCCAGTTTGGCGTCCTCGCCTTCGATGGCTTCTGCCGCCAAATCCATTTGTTGCTGCAACACAGTAAGGTTTTTCTGATACACCTGACTGTAATTTTCAATTTCCGTAAACAGATTAGAGCCTGCTGCCGGGTTCATAGGTATCATCTCTACCATTTTGGGCATTTGTCCGGAGTTCGGATCAAAATCCTTTGGCATAGGTGGTGGATTACCTGGGGTCATTTCAAAAACCCGAGTTACGATTGTGTATGGACTGAGTATGCGCATGGCTTCGGCCTTGCCTACTTTAGTTACATCAAAATCTTCGGGAAAGAAATTGGCTCCTTTGGGTTTTTCACCTACTCCTTGAACAAAAGGTTTATTGTCGTTCAATCGATCCCATGGACCGTAATTAATGCGCAAAAAAGCGAGCAAAATGGAATCTTTAACTTTCTTCAATGCCTCATCTTTATCCATATACGCTTGTTGCCAAAAAATCAAATCTGCTTGTTCTGCAGCTTTAATCAAATGAAACAAACACTTTTTTTCTGCTTCCGATAATTTGTTAGTATCTGTGGTTAATCGAACTTTCTTATAACTATCAACCCGCTCTTTTATTGGATAATCTTTCAAAGGACGCGCCTGTTGTGCGTATGACGAATAAACAAAAGCTGTTAAGGACAGTCCAAATGCGATTCCACGTTTAAAATTCAGCATCTTACAAAAATAACGGCTTCCATGCTTAATTAAAAGGCATCACGCCAAATAACGAAAATAAACGATGAATAATAGATGTAGAACGAAACATCGGCAATAGAATAACAAAATATAGAACACTTTAAAAGACCTTTGCGGCGTGGGGAAGAACCAATCAAAAGACGCCATTACGGCTTTGGGTGCTTATGAATGTGGACTATCAAATCAAATTTTCGACGGTTTGCCCAATAAATCCAATTACATCCGTATCGGTTCCTCAAAATATCCAACAAGCGTCATGGAATTGCACCGCCCCACGGGCAAATACGTTAGTCGTTTGCTTATACGTCTTTTCAATGCTTTCAGCAGAAAAGGAATCATTCGAACTGTTGGCAACGCGTGTGCACCCGGATTGATTTTTCCTAAACTACAGCCTAATCTAGGAATTGAACAATTCTCCGACATTTCAAATTCGTGTCCAATAATATCGGTCAACACATTGGGGTCTGAATCCTATCCAGACTCCGTAACTGTTCAAGCCGAACCTTTTATGGTAATTGATTTACCCGATCATTGGAATCATTTTAATGATTATTTGAACGCGTTTTCTTCCAAATACCGTGTGCGAACTAAAAAAGTGTATGAGGAAACTCGAAATATAAGCAAAGTGTACTTACACCGCGAAAGCCCCAATTCTTGGATTGCGCAATGTGGAGCCCTTCTCGCAGAATCCTTGCAAGATAAAACCATCGCCATCGGTAAAAACCTCCCCGAACTTTTGCTTTGTTATCATAAATCTTTAGGCGATCGTTATCGCGTAATTGGCTTCCAAGACAATGATGAAATAAGCGGCTTTATTTCTTATATCATCGATGGAGATAAAATGTTTGCAATGCATTTAGGCATCAATAAGGAAGCCGACAGATATGGTAAATTATACCAACGGATGTTGTATACTTTGGTGGAGGAAGCCTTTAAAAACGGCGTAAATCGGATTAATTTAGGTCGAACAGGTGCTGAAATAAAAAGCACGCTTGGTGCCTACCCAATTGAAAATTCATTTGTAGTATTTACGCGCTCCAAAGCCTTGCTTTTCTTGTTCAAACTGTATGCGAAGTATATCCAAAAAAAGTTTATCTACACCTACAGAAATCCATTTAAAGCGGCTGCATTAAAAGCACCGGAAATGGCCAAAAATTGATAGCTTCAATTTTAATTTCTATATTTGGTGCAGTGAAAAAAATAAGTTCTATCGCACTGAGTTTGATGGCCACAGTAACTTTGCTGGCACAACAAACCAATAAACCTGGAAGCAGCTATTCCTTCCAAGAAGTCAACACCACCCAAAAAACAGGAGTTAGAGACCAATGCAGAACGGGAACCTGCTGGAGTTACAGTACCTTGTCTTTTTTAGAATCAGAACTATTAAGGATGGGCAAAGGTTCACATGACCTAAGTGAAATGTTCGTTGCGCGAAATGCCTATGTCGAAAAAGCCATAACCTATATCCGAATGGGGGGTAAACACCAATTTGATGAGGGTGGCGAAGGCCATGATATCCCCTTTATTATTCAAAAATACGGCATCGTTCCAGAGGAAGTATATTCCGGGCTGATCAACGGCAAAACCCGCCACGATCACAGTCAAATGATGGCCGTTTTAACGCCATTTATGGAAGCCCTTGCCAAAGAAAAACCAGGCAATTTTGGCCCCGAATGGATCAAAGCCGTTGAGGGCGTTTTAGATGCCTATATGGGCAAAATTCCCGAAACTTTTGAATACCAAGGTAAAACCTACACTCCAAAGAGCTATGCCGAATCTTTAGGATTAAACATGAACGATTATGCCATGATAACGTCCTTTACCCACCATCCATATTATCAAACATTTGCAATCGAAGTCCCTGATAACTGGGCGATGCAAACAGCATGGAATGTTCCTTTAGATGAGTTTATGAGTATCATCAATAACTCTCTCGCTAGCGGGTACTCTGTTGCATGGGCTACTGATGTGAGTGAAAAAGGCTTCTCTTTTCGAGATGCACTTGCCATCGTACCACTCCACGATTCCTTAATTAAAAAAATGGGTAAAGACGACCGCTTGTTTAACAGTGCTGGTGCAGAAAAAAAGGGAAATGCATTCAACCAACCTTCTGAAGAAAAAATCATTACCGCTATCGAAAGACAGCAAGCCTTCGACAATCAGAATACCACTGACGATCATGGAATGCATATCGTTGCGAAATACATCGAAAATCAAACCAAAACCCCATTTTATTTGGTTAAAAATTCTTGGGGCACAGATAATCCAGCTCAGGGTTACTTATATGCCAGTGAAACCTATCTCAAATACAAAACCATTTCTATTTTGGTACATAAGAAAGGCGTTCCCAAAAGTATCCAAAAGAAACTCGGTTGGTAACCTTTTCATCAATTTAATGTGAATTTCAAATTACCGCTTAACAAAGCGGTAATTTTTTTTTAGCCTAAATTTCACTTTAATAATATATTAGCATTTTATGAGAACTGCATATTTGAACCCAATATGCAGCAGTCGAATAAAAGACAATTGGAGGTTTGTGTAATTAGTGACCTTCATTTAGGTACCTTCGGGTGTCACGCACTCGAAATCGTTCAATATCTAAAAGGAATTCAACCCCGTATTCTCGTCTTAAATGGCGATATTATCGACATTTGGCAATTCAGAAAAAAGTTCTTTCCCGCTGCACACATCCAAGTTATTCGAGAAATCTTCAAACTAATGGAAGAGGGAACCAAGGTGTATTACATTACCGGTAATCACGATGAAGCCTTGCGCAAATATTCCGGTACACATTTGGGGAATTTAATCTTGGATGACAAACTCGTACTCGAATTAGACGGCAAAAAAACATGGATTTTCCATGGTGATATCTTTGACGCCACTACAAGGGGAAGCGCTAAAGTATTGGCAAAACTCGGGGGCCATGGCTACGATTTTCTCATCTGGTTAAATCATTGGAGTAATAAGATACTGATCGCCATGGGGAAGGAAAAACGAAGTTTCTCTAAACAAGTCAAGAATAGCGTTAAAAAAGCGGTAAAATGGATCAGCGACTTTGAAAATACCGCGGGTGAATTAGCGATTCAGGAAGGTTTCGACTATGTAATTTGCGGACATATTCACCAAGCTCAGAAACGCATTTTTCAAAAAGACGGAAAACAAACCGTGTATCTCAACAGCGGCGATTGGGTGGAAAATTTAACGAGTTTGGAATATCAAAAAGGAGAATGGACGATTTACCAACATCAACAAGAATCGAGTTTAAATCCATCTCTTTATCTCGAAACCTTTCCTACTTCTAAAGTTCCCGATGTATTAACCGAAAAGGTTGCATTCTGGATCCAAAGCGCCCTTTAAGTTGCATTCATGCGCATCCTTTACGCCGTTCAAGCCACCGGAAACGGGCATATCGCTAGAGCGATTGAACTTGTGCCTCAGCTTCAAAAATATGGCAAGGTAGATGTTTTCCTCAGCGGCAGTAATGCCAGTTTGAGACCCAATTTACCCGTAAAATATAAAAGTTCAGGAATTTCCCTTTTCTATAGACCCAATGGAGGCTTGGATACCCTCAAAATTGCCAAACAAATTAATCCCTTCTTCATTCGTCGGGAAATTAAAAAACTGCCTGTAAATGAATACGACTTGGTTATTTCCGATTTTGAATACCTGTCTGCGAAAGCCTGTAAAAAAGCCGGGATACCGTTCTGGCACTGGGGGCACCAAGCCAGTTTCGCCAGTAATTTAACACCACGGCCTTTAAAAAAAGATTCCTTCGCCGAGCTCATATTACAACAATATTGC
>JAULUW010000264.1:0-7182 GCA_032111345.1 Bacteroidia bacterium | reverse complement strand
CTATTGTACTTTCTCCTTCGGGTAAATTATATGTTACGGGGGGATATTTTATAGGTGGTGAGTACCAATTGTTTGTGGGTTGTATCAATTTAAATACGGGGAATTTCATTTGGCAAAAAAGATACGCGTTGAATTATACCATAGGAGGCAAGATTGAATGGGTGAACAATCAGTTATTGGTATCGTTTGAACACACCACCAATGGATCTAATTGGTCTAATGGCTTTGCGGAAATTGACTCTAATGGAAATGCCCAAACCGTTCGATTGGTGAAGTTTAATTCCATTTCATTTGAAAATTTGCCTTCAGGAATAAACAGTGCACTTTCATCTAAAGGGGGGTGGGGCTTTGTGGGCATGAACAATGGGATTTCAACACCGAACATGAGTCTATCCATGTTGAATCCTTGCGATTCCAATTTTTGTACCATCGTCAAAACCAAATTTAATTCAGTGAACAATACGGGAATTACCTTAGGAAATACCAAAGGCACGATGTACTATGATGGCAAGTTTGCAAGCAATTTAACGCCGTTCTTGAAGGATGTCGGTTTTAATCAATCGGATCAATGTATTGCTTGTGTGCAGCCAATACCCACCCGCTTTAATGATTCTTTAGTGTGTAAAAACGACAAGCGATACTATAAAATCGCTGATTATGCAGCGAAAGTATTGTGGTCTGATGGCGATACGTCTCATACTAAGGCCTTTAGTCTGCCTGGGACATATACGCTGAGTTTGAGCAATGCATGCGGAACGTATAGAGATACCTTTGAAATACGGGCATTTCCAGCTATGACGGCTGTTATACCCAAACAGCTGGAAGTTTGCAATGGAACCCCGGTTTGGGTAAATGGCCAGCAACCTTTAAATCAAAGTTATGCGTATCGTTGGGAAGACGGCAGTACAAATGCACTGAGAAAAATTACCAATTTGGGCACCTATATCTTAACTACTTCCGATTTATGTGGGAGTAGAAACGATACAATCCGCGTGTTTTCCAAACTTCCTTTGCCTGTTATAGCATTGAAAGACACCGCATATTGTGAATTGCCTGTGCGTTTTACCCAACGTATTTTAAATTACGGTGTCGATGTGATTTGGGAAGATGGAGATACCTCGCATATTAAAGATTTCTTTGATCTCGGAACGCATTCGGTTACTATTTCTAATTCCTGTAGTTTCAAGAAAGATTCATTTGAGATTGTTTTACAATCGCCCCCTGAAAAAGTATTGAAGGATCAGGAATATTTCTGTAGAGAAAATGGAATTGTATTAAAAGGACGGCAACCGAATGCGGGAACATTTACCTATACATGGAGTAATGGGGTTAAAGGTCCTGAAAATACCGTGCGAAATCAAACGACCTTGGCATTAACGACCTCTAATGCCTGTGGATCAAGAACGGATGTCGTGGAAGTATTGATGTCTAATTGTGATTGTGAAATGTGCATCCCCAATGCCTTTACACCGCGCAATGCGGATGGTCGCAACGACGGCTTCAAGCCAAGCTTGGATTGTAAGTTTGTGGATTGTAAAGTTAAATCTTCCTACATGCGCATTTATGACCGATGGGGTGCAAAATTGCACGATGCTCCGATTAGCGAAGCCTGGGATGGCACTTATATGGGCAAAATTGTTCCCGAGGGAAATTATATTTATGTGATTCATGTGGTGTACGACGATATGGTTTCTGGTAATAGAATTAAAACGGAATCGGGTTGTGTTACCGTTTTAAGCGGCAATAATCCTTAACTATGGACGTATTTTTAGAGAATACCCTTTTCGAGGGTATTTTACAATTGCAAAAATATGATATTCAAACAGATTCCTAAATTCTTAATGTAGGGATGTAATTCTAAAGACCTAGGGATCCTGCGTTTCATTTGCGTTGAGATTCATTCGCGAATCTGCATTATCATCCCTCGAAAAGATAAAATCCGTATTTTTGAACAATGAGAGTAAGATTCCTAGTCTTGTTTGTAGCCTTGTTTTTTTGCGGATTTTTATACACGCAGCCTGCGCCCAAATATTCAAAGGCCCGATACAATCAAGCAAAAAAGGCATCTTCCACCAAGAAAAAATTAAGTGCAGACGACATCATAGGTTCTTGGCAACTGACGCGATTTAAACACGGTCCGCAATCTAAAAACCGCAAACCGCTTACTGCATGCGATACGAGCATGCCTTGGGTATTTTACAAAGACAGTTTGAGTAATAAACTGCTATTGAAGTGCGAAAAAACAGAGAACTGCGCTGAATTTGGATTTGAAAGTGAGTGGCTTTTTAATGTGAACAGTTTAATCATAAAGAAGACCAAAATCATGGGATTTGGTGGACTTTCTTCCAGTGGGAAATTCAACCTTAAGGAAATTACCGAAGAACACATGGTTTTGGAGTTTATGAAACATTTGTATGTTTTCAGGCGCATCAAAACGGATCAATAGCCGCTATTGATTCCTCTCGAATTTTTACTTAAAGCGTGAATTATTTAATAATCCAGTTCCAAAATCGTTTGTGAATTTTAGGAAGCATAATTCCCATGATAGGAATAAGCAACAGCGTCAGAATGAGGGTCTTCAGCAATTGATGAAAATCTTGCATTAAAGGGAATAGGAAAAAAAATAGGATGTTTACAACCGGATAAACGAAGGCCCAACTGAGGAGCATCATTTTCCATTTTTTAGGTTGGTCGTTATTCATGTTTTTGCGTGGTATCAGGTAAGTACGGGTTATAAATATTTTTGAATCATTCGCTTATACCGATCCGCGTAATCATTTCCAGGTTTATTGCCTAATTCGAGGTGTAAGCTTTTCATGTGTTCCACGCGTTTTCCTGGATCAGGGTGGGTGCTTAAAAATGTAGGTGTTTGAGATCCGCCTTTGGATTGGATGCGTTCAAAAAATCCGGCTGCGCCACTTGCGCGATAACTGGTGTTATGGAGCCATTTTACGCTGTATTCGTCGGATTCGGTTTCGGCACTGCGGCCGTAACTCAATTGCGTGAGTCCACTTGCTACTTGAGCCATACCTTGATATGCCGTATCGATAAGTAATTGGGTAAACAATTCGATACCGAACTGGCGGGTTAATGCTTCTGTGCTATGCCTTTTGGCGGCATGTGCAATTTCATGGCCCATAACACCGGCGAGTTCGGCTTCATTTTCGAGGAATTTTAAAATTCCCGTATAAAAATAAATATACCCACCCGGAGTACAGAAGGCGTTCAGGGTAGCATCGTCTTTGATAATGCGAATTCTCCAAGGAAAACTTCCCTCGTGGTCGACTTCGTTATGAAGGAAAATACTGTCGCGAACGGCATATAAATAGGCATAAATTTCGGTATTGCGCGCACTGTCTAAGATCATTGCAGCATTGCTTTGGTCGAATTCGGTGGAAACTTGAGCCCCGAAATTGAGGTCGGTTCCAACAGGAAAAAGATTAAATCCCGAAGTAAATCGGTTGCAAGATTGGCTTATAAAAACGAGAAGCAGGAACAATAAAATTCTCATAATGCACAAAAATAGGCTTTGGAATTGGCTTTTTAGAGGTAAAGCCAAGGAGGGGTGTGAAATTAGTTGAAACGGTTAAAGAAGATGTTGGATATTGGCGTATTTTTGTTAGGTGAACGTACACATTCGCAAGGGAATTGCAGGCGATATAAAAGCCGTTTATGGGTTAATTTTAGAGTTGGCGCATTATGAAAAAGCGCCTTCTGAGGTTACTGTAAGCATCGAACAATTGCTACGCGATGGATTTGGTCCTCGACCTTTGTTTGAATTCGTAGTTGCGGAGCGAGCGGGCGAAGTTATTGGCATGGCGTTTTATTACTTCAGGTATTCTACGTGGAAGGGGAAATTCTTGTATTTAGAAGATTTTGTGGTTACAGAAAGTTTGCGAGGCAATGGGATTGGGGCGCAATTATTCGAAAAGGTAATGGAAATTTCTGTCGCGGAAAAATGTGCGGGTATGAGCTGGCAAGTTTTAGACTGGAACGAACCGGCATTGCATTTTTATAAAAAGTATGCGGCGAATTTGGATTCAGAATGGGTAAATGGACGTTTATTGAGTTCAGAAATTGAAAGACTATTACAATCAAAACCCTAAGCAGGAGTTTTGTTTCGTAGGAATTAATCCGTTTTATTCGGCTGTTAAAATTTTCGCGTTTTGGCGGGGTGAAAGGATTATATTCAATGACAGAAAATAGATTTTGTGAGGAGTGTTTGCAATTCACAGTTGGAGATTATTCTGAATTTTCCGGGTACATTAAAATCGAAGACGTATTTTTAGGAATTATTTTAATAAATAATTCATGTTGGATGATTAAAAAAAACGGGCTTAATACCTTTATTTACTGACTTTTGTTGAATCTTTTTCAGTTTTTGTGTTATATTTTTGTTATTTTCTATGAACGACTGTTTTGCGGTGTTGAAAAAACTCTCTATTTTGCCGCTTTTAAATCAAAACACTATAATTTATGAAACAGATCAAACATTCATTTACAAGGTGTATGATTCTGGCTTGTAGTGCATTCGCTTATCCGACAATGAGCAATGCACAACAAAGTCCAGGAGATACACTCAAGTTGGAGGAGGTATCCATCAACGCAGTGGGTCTTTCCAGAAGTACCCGGAAAATTGGTTATGGAACTTCTCAAATCAAGGGCAAAGCAATTTCCACTTCGGGGGAGAGCGGCTTGATTCAATCCTTAACGGGAAAAGCATCGAATGTGCAAATTACCCGTTCTACGGGAGATCCAGGTGCTGGTGCGTATATCCAAATCCGTGGTCAAAATACCATCACGGGTTCTAATCAGCCTTTAATTGTTGTTGATGGGGTTCCCGTGAGCAATTCAAGTATTGGCGGAGATATCGATGGAGTTGTTCAACAATCGAGGTTGAACGATATCAATCCTGCCGATATAGAAGATATTCAGATTTTAAAAGGTGCAGCAGCGGCTGCAATTTGGGGAACTCGCGCAGCGAATGGGGTAATCATGGTTACTACCAAAAAAGGAAAGCGCGGTTTGAGTATTGAATTTAGCAGTTCATTGGCTTTGGATTATGTGAACCGCGAATTTGAAAAGCAAGATAAATTCGGTCAAGGTGTAAACGGAGGCTGGCGCGCAAACAATGCATTGAGTTGGGGGGATCGGATTGCAGACAGATCGGGTTCGGATACCTTTAATACTTCAGGCGCAAAATTCGTATCTCAAGATGGTTCTGTGCAATATCCAATTACCCATAAGGGCGATAAAACCATTTACAATCAAGGCAATCGCGATCAAGTTTTTAGAACTGGGGTTACTTGGAATAATAATATATCCATATCCTCAGCGAGCGATAAAGGTTCGGTCTATTTTTCAGCGAGCGATTGGAATCAGAGCGGTATTTTGGCGGGTAACTCCGATTATCGCAGAACAACCGGCCGTTTGAACTTCGATTACAACGTAAACGATCGGTTGAAAATCTCAATGAAAAATACATTGGCTAAGGTGTTTTCAAATCGGATACAAATGGGTTCAAACTTAAACGGTTTGTACTTGGGTTATCTAAGAACCCCTGCTGATTTTGACAACAGCGATTATATTGGAACGTATTATAACGCTTCGGGTGTTGGTACTTTAAATTCTCACCGAGGATATCGGAACTACATGGGAAGTGCGGTTCCTGCCTATAATAACCCAGGTTGGACATTAAATGAGCAGGTTAACACCAGTGATGTTACCCGTTTTATTTTAACGCCAGAGGTTTCATATAAGTGGTGGGATAATGCTACGTTTATAGCCCGTGTGGGTTATGACCAATCTACCGATAGACGTATTACGTATTTTCCATACCGTTCTGCATCGAGTGCGTCAACGGGTTCATTTGGCGATAACATGCTTACAGAATCTGAATTGAGTATGCATCTTATCAATCAATCCAGTCATAAGATTGCCGATAAAATCAATTTGAATGCAACTTTGGGTTATTTATACACCGATAGAAACTTCTTTCAAATCGGAGGTTCTGCCATAAACTTCATCATTACAGATCAAGATCGTTACGGATTTTTCAACAGTACCAATGAAAACATGACCCCCTTTAATAGCATTTCAAGGGTTTTGAACGATCGGTATTATGGAATGTTTGATTTTGATTACGATGATAAATTATTCCTACAACTTGCAACTGCAGCGGAAGCATCTAGCACTTTTGCAGATAGATTTTGGTCACCAAGTGCAAGTTTGGGTTACGAATTCACCAAAGATATAACAGTGCCAACATTGAGTTTTGGTAAGTTAAGAGCTTCTTGGGGTCAAGTGGGGGTTGCGCCTCCAGCATATATAACAGGAACCAATTACGTAAGTGCGGGTTCTACTTCGGGTTGGGGTGAAATTTTAGATGCCTCTTATTTTGGGGGATCTATTTACAGAAGTACCACCAGTGGAAATCCAAACATCCGTCCTGAAATGAAAAGAGAAATGGAATTTGGAGCTGATTTGAAATTCTTAAAGGATAAAGTATCTGTAGGAGTTACCTATTACTCTAATACCATCAACGATATTATTTTGGCAACTGCAGTTCCAGCTTCTACGGGTTTCACCAATAAATGGTTAAACGCGGGTACCATTTCAAATACGGGACTTGAATTTGATTGGAACATTCAACTTATGAACAAAAATGATTTCACTTGGAATCTTTACGGAAACATAGGTACAAATAAAAACATCGTTGAAGATTTAAGTGGTTCAAAAAGCATATTCCTAGCCGGTTTTACAGGCGTTTCCTCTCGTGCAGTTGAAGGCGAAGCGATGGGTTCTTTATGGGGAGGAAAATGGAAAAGAGATGAAGGCAACAATCTTATTTTAGATGCAGACGGTTTTCCAATACCTGATTCAGAAGAAGGAATACTTGGTGATCCTAACCCAACTTGGAAAGGTGGATTTGGAACGAACATGAGCTACAAAGGATTGTATGTAAATGTATTGTTTGAAGCCTGCCAAGGAAATCAAATGTGGGGTGGAACCTATGGCGTATTGAACTACTTCGGTGTTTCTAAAGAAACGGGTGAAGAAGTAACATTGACCGCAGCACAAGGTACTTCTATTAAAGATTATGATGGAAATACGGCTGCTGATTTAGTAAATCCAAATGCCGATGGAACATATACCGTACGCGGAAAAATTGAAAACTTTGGT
>JAULUW010000263.1:0-12209 GCA_032111345.1 Bacteroidia bacterium | reverse complement strand
TCCCAAATTATAAAACATGGGATATAATCGGATTCTGTTTTGGTATAGGTTTGGGTATTTCCATACGTATTGGTGGTTTGCTGTTTATTGGAGTAACAGGAGTGTATATGGGATTGAAATACATCGAGTCCATTGGAATTTCATCGTTTTTTAAATTCAAATGGAAAGGCTTACAAACATGGATTACCGCCTTTGCAATTGCCTCAATTGGAGCCTACTTATTGGGCGTATATGTTTGGCCCTACGGTTGGAAAGCCCCCATTGATAATCCGATGAAAGCACTGAGTGCCTTTACAGATTTTCAAGTAAGCTTACGACAACTATTCGAAGGTGTGCTTTATGACTCGGATCATTTACCTCCGTATTATTTAAGCAAATACATCTTTATTACTTTGCCTGTTGGCATTTTATTAGGGTTAGCCTTGTATTTTCTTACCACCCTCTTGAAGCGTAAATCATTTACCGTTGAGGAATTCTTACTCATTTTTGCGGCAATATTCCCTATTTTCTACATTTACATACAGGGAAGTTCTGTTTACGGCGGACTTAGACATATTCTATTTACGCTTCCCGCTTTTGTTTTATTGGGAACTTTAGGATTTTACAAGTTAAGCAACTGGCTTCCTAATAAAAAGTTAGTAGGCCCTGCACTTGCCGTTCTTCCTGCATTTCTGCCCATAGGATTTATTGCTAAAAATCAAAATCTGAGTTATATGTATTTCAATGAAACCATTGGGGGCATCGAAGGCGCTTACGGAAATTACGAATTGGACTATTATCTGGCTAGCTTAAAACCAAGTGCAGACTATCTTGCAAAAGAAGTATTGTCGAAAAATCCCAATAAAAAAATAAAAATCGTATCTTATGGAATGGATCAGGTGAAATATTATTTGCGAAATTACCCCAATGCGCAAGTTGGCTTTACCCGATTCGATGATCGCAGCGAGAAAACTTGGGATTATGCCGTGTTTTTTAATGCCTACATGGATCAACACCGACTTCAAAATGGTTATTATCCGCCTATTGGAACCGTTTTTGCTCCAGAAGTTGATGGGAAAGCCGTTGGTTGTGTTATAAAACGACCCAACACGGATGACTATCAGGGTATACAAGCGTTGGTTAAAGAAAACAACGTCGACAAGTCCATTGGTTTCTTAAAATCCTATTTGGATACAGACAGCACTTCTTCTGAGGTATTGTTTTATATGGCAAATGCGTATGCCAATAAAATGAAAGATGATAGCGCTTTGTATTATGCAAAAAAGAGCGCACACGCCTTCAAAGAAAACAGCCGCACGTTGTTCCTAATCTATCAAATACATCTCAGAAATAACAGACCTGGTGATGCTATTGCAGCCATGGATACCTATATCAATTCAAGGCCCAAAGATCCAGATGGCTATATCATGAAAGGTCAGGCCTTGCTCTATAAAAAAGAATACTATGCGGCTATTGAAAGCGTTCAAAAAGCAATCCCACTAAATCCGTTCGACGAACGTATTTACCAATTGGGAGCGCAGTGCTATCAGTTGTTAAAAGATACCAAAAATGCACAGCAATGGTACCAAGCGGCAATTCTCAAACAAGCGAAAACACAACAGGAACAAGGTCAATCCATTCAAAGTATCCAGGCCATTTATTTGAATGCCACGGGCGAGGAAATGGATTTAGAAAAATATTTCAGATAAACGAGCGGAATTAATGGGTTCTGCTTGTCCTTTTGCATTGAAACCGACTTGCGAAACTTCTATTTGCAAGTCGTGTTCATAAAAGTACCACCAATTTTCTGCTGCTGCCCTCTGATTTATACGCTCTCGCTCTTCCATCGTCTTAAGGGGTTCTATATCGTAAGACATTACGAAATGGGGCTTCAAATGTGCACTAGAGGGGAACAAATCTGCACCGTAAAAGAGTTTTCGACCATCGGGAAAATGAATCAATGGTGCAATCATTCCGTTGGTATGTCCATTAAAAATACATACCTCAATGATGTCGGCTACGGTATCTTCTTCTTCGAGAAACGTTATTTTTCCTAAATTCCTTAAAGGTTCGAAATTCTCTTTTAAAAAAGAGGCTCTTTCCCTCGGATTAGGATTCATCGCATTATACCAATGATTCTTATTCACGTAATATTGGGCATTTTCAAAATTTGGAACAAGTTCCTCTCCTATTTTACGCAAGGCTCCACCACAATGATCAAAATGCAAATGGGTTAAAATGACATCCGTAATATCCGATGTTTGCAATCCATTGGCTTGTAAGGAACTTTCTAAGGAATCGTTCCCATTCAAATCATAATGCGAAAAAAAGGAGTCGCTCTGTTTGTTTCCAATACCCGTATCGATTAAAATATTCCGATCTTGATATTGCACCAATAGACAACGCATGGCCCAATTGCATAAATTTTTGTCATCTGCAGGATTTAATTTATTCCATAATTGTTTTGGAACCACACCAAACATGGCGCCGCCATCTAATTTAAAGTTTCCCGTGGGAATACTTGTTACGATTATTTTAGAAGTCTCCATATACATCGGTTAATGCTTCAAATCCTTGTTCGGTAATCAAAATCGTATGTTCAAACTGTGCACTCAATCGTGCGTCGATTGTTCTTGCGGTCCAACCGTCTTTGCGATCTATTTTACAGCGTGCTTTTCCCGCGTTTATCATAGGTTCAATGGTAAATACCATTCCAGGTTTAAGAATCGGGCCGGTTCCTCTTTCTGCAATATGTTGTACGTCTGGCTCTTCATGGAACTTCAATCCAACACCGTGACCGCAGAATTCAAAAACAACGCTATACCCATTTTTATGTGCATGAGCCGCAATTGCAGCACCTACATTGCCCAAATGTGCACCCGGCAAACATTCTTGCATCCCTAATCGTAAACATTCTTTGGTTGTTTCAACCAGCTTTTTTGCATAATCGGAAACCTCACCTACAAAATACATTTTACATGTATCACCAAAGTATCCATTTAAAATCGTGGTAACATCGATGTTCACAATATCTCCCGCTTGTAAAACAGTATCATTGGGAACTCCATGGCAGACTACATCATTTGGAGAAATACACGAGGCATGTTTGAACCCTCGATACCCCTTTGTGGCAGGCAAGGCCCCATTTTCACGCACAAAGGCCTCAATCAATGCATCCAACTCCTTAGTTTTTACCCCAGGTTTAACATAAGGTTCTATATATTTTAGCGTTTTTGCCGCTAATTGGGCACTTTTTCGAATGCCTTCAATTTGTTCTGGGGTTTTTATTACAATAGCCAATGGTTTAGATTTAAATAAATTAATGAAAAATTGCAATCCCTTACGCATCAATGGAAATAGCTTGTATGATGTCTTGCTTGGTGATAATATGCCAATTCCCACCCATATCCATGACCAAACAGGCACTATTTTGTTCGTTGATTTTTTTACTTATTTGTTCAATGGTATCTGCAAAACCAACAATTGGGTATGGAGGACTCATTACTAGTTGCACGGATGATTCCAAATTGCAACCTTGTGTCATAAGTTTGCGGTACAACACATTTTCTTCCACACTTCCAATAAAAGCGCCTGAGGCATCTAAAACGGGAATTTGTGAAATTCCATATTTCTGCATTTTGTCGAATACCTTCTGACAACTGTCGTTTTCTGATACACTTATTAAGGGCCTGTCTTTGTGATTTTGAATCAAATCCAAAGCCGTTTTTGTGGGCTCTTTGGGCAAAAAGCCGCGATCTTGCATCCATTCTTCATTGAACATTTTCCCCAAATAGCGCGTGCCATGATCGTGGAAAATCACTACCACTACGTCGTTCTTTTGAAATTTATGTTTCATTTGCAAGAGTCCGGCCATTGCAGCTCCTGCACTATTTCCAACAAAAATACCCTCTTCACGTGGTATGCGACGCGTCATAACCGCAGCATCTTTATCGGTAACTTTTTCAAAATGGTCTACTAAATTGAAATCTACATTCTGGGGTAAGAAATCTTCTCCAATGCCTTCCGTGATATATGGATAAATTTCATCTTTATCAAACTCACCGGTTTCCTTATACTTTTTAAACACGGAACCATACGTATCAATTCCAAAAATTTGAATATTTGGATTTTGTTCTTTAAGATATTTGGCCGTACCTGAAATCGTACCCCCGGTTCCTACTCCTACAACCAAATGCGTTATTTTTCCTTCGGTTTGAGCCCATATTTCCGGACCGGTTTGTTCGTAATGCGCCTGAGAATTGCTTAAATTATCGTATTGATTGGGTTTCCATGCGTTTGGAATTTCAGCCGCTAATCGGCTGCTCACACTGTAATAACTCCGTGGATCTTCAGGTTCTACATCTGTGGGACAAACAATTACTTCCGCACCAAAAGCTTTTAATGCATCTACTTTTTCTTTACTTTGTTTGTCGGTAGTGGTAAAAATACATCTATACCCTTTGATTACTCCCGCAATGGCCAAACCCATACCCGTATTACCACTGGTTCCTTCAATGATTACTCCACCGGGTTTTAATGCCCCGGAGGCCTCAGCATCCTCTATCATTTTCAAAGCCATTCGGTCTTTGATGGAATTACCTGGGTTGGTGGTTTCAACTTTGGCTAAAACGGTGCAGGGTAGTTCTTGGGTAATCCGATTGATTTTAACCAATGGGGTGTTCCCGATAGTTTGGAGGATATTTTCAAAATAGGGCATCTGACTGCAAAATTAGTCCCCTAAATTGGGTTTTCCGAATAAGTTCTGAGAATCTATATATTCTTGACGCTATCCGACTCTTGTGCCGCACGCAAAATTTGTTCTAAATGGTGATCTCCATGCCAGGCATACAAGGCTATCAATTGTGCCAAGGAAACCATTTTTTGATGTTTCAAATGGAATGCCGATTTTGCTAAATAAACATCCGGCTGTTTCAAACATTCCAACATCAATAAGCTCCAGCGCTGATGCAATCCCAAAATAATCATGTACGCGGCCTCGTGGTTGAAATCCTTATCTAATCCTCCAGTCCAATCATCTGGACTGTAAATAGGAATTTTATAATCCGATGTATGGATAATTTGTTTGGTATGGATATAGCCCAACATATGCGATTCTGCAATATGTTGTATCAGTTGGCGAATATTCCAAGAATTCGGTCGGTAGGTTTTTGCGAAATCTTCAACAGGTAATCCATTGATTATCCGCGCCAGTTTATTTGGAAGCTCTTTTATCGCTACCACAGATTGCAATAATTCCTCTAAGGAATAATCTTTATCCCAATTGAATCCGCTCATTGAATAATGCTAAAACCGGTATATTTCTGTAGTACTTCGGGCACCAATATGCCTTCTGGAGTTTGATAGGTTTCCAACAAAGACGCGACAATTCTCGGTAAGGCTAACGCACTCCCGTTTAAGGAATGGGGCAATTGTGACTTCCCATTTTCATCCTTGAAACGACACTTTAAACGGTTTGTTTGATAGGTCTCAAAATTACTCACAGATGAACATTCTAACCACATTTCTTGAGCTGGACTCCAAACCTCCATATCGTATGTTTTAGCACTGGTAAAGCCCATATCACCGCCACACAATAACAGAACACGGTAATGCAATCCCAGTTGTGCTAAAAGGGATTGTACGTATTCAGACATTTCATTTAAGACCTCATAACTTTTAGAAGGATGTACCATTTGCACAATCTCTACTTTGTCGAATTGATGTAAACGATTTAAGCCGCGAACATGCGCGCCATAACTACCTGCTTCTCTTCTGAAACATGGCGTATACCCGCAGTATTTTATCGGCAATTCCTCATTTTTCAATATTACATCTCGAAAAATATTGGTAACCGGAACTTCCGCCGTAGGTATTAAATACAAATCGTCTTCACCCACATAATACATCTGCCCCTCTTTATCCGGCAATTGACCCGTACCGAATCCACTTTCCGCGTTTACCAGCAAGGGAGCTTGAATTTCGGTATAACCAAATTTACCGGCTTCATTCAAGAAAAATTGAATTAAGGCTCTCTGTAGAATGGCTCCTTTTCCCTTGTAAACAGGAAAACCGGCACCCGAAATCTTCACGCCTAAATCAAAATCGATTAAGTCGTATTTCTTCGCCAATTCCCAATGTGGTATTGAACCTTCTGGAATCTGAGGAAAACTTCCATACACACCTTCAATCGTATTATCCTCTGAATTTTTCCCTTTGGGGACACTCATATGGGGTGTATTTGGAATCGTAACCAATTTTTCATGCAATGCCTGCTCCTTTTGATCTAACAAACCTTGCGTTTCTTTGATTTGCGATTTTAATTCGGCCGTAGATGCTTTTGCCTGATTGGCAGCCTCTATATTGCCTTCTTTCATATATTTCCCCACCGATGATGCAATGGCATTGCTTTGGGCTTGCAAGGATTCTAATTGCGTGCGCAAAGCCCTAGCCTCTTCATCTAACGCAATAACAGCGTCGATCAATTCTTTGCCCTTAAGTCCTCTAATCTCTAATCGAGTTACGACTTCGGCTGCATTCAATCTAATATTTGGTAAGGATAACATAAATAAGGTACAAAAATCTTAAAAAAAAACGAGCTTCGATAATTATATTGTAAATTTCTACTTCAAAGAAACTCCCAACTTTAACGCAATTTCATCGGCTAATGCCAATGATTCTTCTATTGTATTTTGAATGCGGCAGTCTAAAATGGCATCGCGAACTTCATTTTTTATCAAGCCGATATGCTGCGGCATATGAATTTCATAACGCGCTACTATATGATTTCCCGTTAACACAGGTTGAAAATTGCGCAGTTCATCTCGCTCTATTACATCTTTAATTTTTTGCTCTACCGTTTTCAAACCCTCTAGATGCCGCTGTACTTTTTGTTTGTTTTTACTGGTGATATCCGCTTGACATAAAATCAACAAATCGTAAATTTCATCTCCAGCCTCTACAATCAAACGTCTTACCGCGCTATCGGTTACAATATCTTTAGAAATAACAATTGGCCTTAAATGCATAGCCACTAATTTCTCGACATAACGCATTTTTTCATCTAAGGGCAATCGCAATCTTCGGAATAATCCTTTCACCATGCGGGCACCGCGATCTTCATGACCGTGAAATGTCCAACCATGACCCGGTTCAAACCTTTTTGTAGCCGGTTTGGCTATATCGTGCAAAATTGCCGCCCAGCGCAACCATAAATTTTCACTTAATTCTGAGGCTTGATCCAAAACTTGCAGTGTGTGATAAAAGTTATCTTTATGAGAAAGTCCATCTCTGGTTTCAATGCCTCTAAGTGCCACAAATTCTGGAAAAAATCGCTCCAAAAGTCCTGCTTCAAATAATAAATTGAAGGCTTTCGACGGTTTTTTTCCCAAAATCATCGCATTTAACTCATCGGTAATACGTTCTTGAGATACAATATCGATTCGGTGGGCATTGCGTTTGATCCCCTCCCAGGTTTCGGTTTCAATTTCAAAATCTAAACGCGCTGAAAATCTTATGGCCCTAAGCATTCGTAAGGGATCATCTGAAAATGTAATATCTGGATCTTGGGGTGTACGGATGATTTTATCTTGCAAATCTTGAACTCCGTTAAAGGGATCCAACAACTTTCCAAAATCAGATTTCCCAAGTGAAAGATACATCGAATTGATACTAAAATCCCTGCGATTTTGGTCGTCTTCCAAACTTCCATCTTCAACTATGGGTTTGCGTGAATCCAATCTGTAACTTTCTTTGCGTGCCCCAATAATTTCTAAAATGAAATCGCTGCTTTTAATTTGGGCCGTACCAAAATTCTTAAATACACTCAAGTGTGTGTCGGAGTTCCCAAATTCCTTGTGAAATTTTTCAGCGAATTCAATTCCAGAACCCAAAACTACTACATCCAAATCTTTACTGGGAATGTTCAACAGCAAGTCTCTCACGTAGCCTCCAACCACATAAGCAGGAACAGACAAAGCACTTGCCGTATCTGAAAGTTGACCGAATATTTTATGTTTTAGCGACTCCAAGTGCACAAAGATAAACAGACCCTTTATTTTACAGCGTTTCAATGTGTATATTTGTGAAACCGTGATAAAAAAAGGACTATTTTGGATTATTTTAGGGCTTTATGTCATTTTGCGTTTGCTTTTCCCCCCTGTTGAGTTAACCGGCGATAGTTACGGTTATGCTTGTGAAATCATTAATGGAAATCTTTGGAATGCACACCATATCATGCACAAGTTTGTGATTCAAGATATTTGGATTATTTTACAACCTTTACACTTCTTTAACAATCCTCTTGAATTTTTCATTCTTTTGCATTTTGCGAGTGCCTTAGGTGCTATTTATGTGCTTAAAAGAATTTTAGAGTTACGCCATTGGTCTTGGATTAACGTAAATTTAGCCCTTATTTTCTTAATATCTGGCTTTGCCTTCATGAAATATGTGGGCGAAAATGAGGTGTACTTTTATCCCATACTTATTTCTTTAATTGGATCGCTGGCATTTGAAAAAAACAAGGTATATACGGCGGCAATTTGGCTCGGGATTGCGACCCTTTTCCACCAAATACATATTTTTTGGCTTATAGGCCTCCTATTTCCTCGCGAATTTAAGCGACTCAACGCCTATTTTCCGCTTATAGTTGGATTATTCATCCCTGTAATAACCTATTCTGTTTTAGGTTTGGCAACGCAAACTTCACTGTCTCAGATGCTCTTTCAAGATGTGCATGCTGGCTTGGTTCAAACCGTACCTGATTCCAAGAATACCGTGTTTTTCGCTATAAATATGGTACGCTTGTTTTTTCAAATCCACGGAGATATTCTGTTATTTTGGAACCTTTGGAATCCGTATTTTTCGGGTATTTCCATTGTAAATATCATTTTCGTCGGTTTAGGATTCATTTATTTCTTGAGAGAAATTAAATATCAATACGATAAAAGCGATTGGTATAAACCGTATATGATCGCATTTTGCTTACATGCTGTATTTGCTTGGTATTCTGTAGGTAACATCGAATTTATGGTGCTCCTGCCCTTTTTATTTCTATTATCCTTGCGCAATGGAAACTTACTCAAACCCAGTTTATTGCTTTCAGTGGGATTATTGGTATGGAACATGGGCCAATGGGTACTGCCTATGTCGAAAACGCATCCCAATCGTTTGCAAGACAAAATGAATATTAGCTCTGCAATTATCGAACAAGATCTTTCGGGGGAAGTTTTCAGAAAGGCTCAAACCCTTGTATTTACTTCGAATGCGGCACAACTACAAAACGCCTATCAATATAGGTATTTGCTCGATTCCATGCGTAGCGATGAATTAGCAGATTCAATCTCATCCTTGAACAGATTGCGTTTTGTAGAATACCATCAAGACTCCTTAAAACCCAATACCTATTTTTTAAAATTCAGCCACGGCCGATTGAACCGCTCAAAATTGCAATTCGAAGATACCCTTCCTAATAATCTTAGAAATTTGAAATTTACGCGACTCTATCGAGATACCGGTATGTCGGGTGTATTAGAATTATATCGCATTTCCCAACTTTCAGACCTGCAAAATTAAATCTTGTAACGCAGGAGTATCTAATATGGGACATGTACAACAACTTCTTTTTGATAACGCATTTACCCAAAAAGAATTGCATCAATTGCGAAAACAGAATTAAATGATTTTTCTAGACGCTTCCATAAAGTTTTGCAGAAGCACATGCAGCTATCTTGGTTACCAGTTTAAATAAGTAACATCGGGCAGAAGTGTCAACTTCTGGTCTTTTACTTCGTAAATACTCCCTCCAAATTTTTCAATAAGCCGATAATCGTGTGTTGCCATTAAAATAGAGGTGCCTTCTGCACATATTTTTTGCAAAAGTTCCATTACCTCATCACTAACTCTGGGATCTAAACTGCCGGTGGGTTCATCCGCAAGGACTAATTTGGGATTGTTGAGCAAGGCACGCGCAATAACCAAGCGCTGTTGTTCCCCTCCACTTAATTCAGATGGAAATTTGTATCCTTTATTTTCCAATCCTACAAATCCTAAAACTTCATTACACCGACTCAGCATAACCTCGCGTTTTTTCCACCCGGTTGCACGTAAAACAAATAACAAATTATCCAATGCCGAACGATCGCTAAGTAATTGAAAATCTTGAAATACAATTCCTAATTGTCTTCTCAGGTAAGGAATTTGTGATTCTTTGAGTCCGTTTAACTGAAAACCACTCACTTCGGCAATGCCTTCAATAAGGGGAATTTCACCATAAAGCGTTTTTAACAAAGTAGATTTGCCCGAGCCCGTTCGACCTACCAGAAATACAAACTCTCCCGGATGCACACAAAGATCCACATCCCTTAAAATGGGTATTTTACCTTGATATAAGGTAGCCTGCTCTAATTTTATAGGAAATTCCACAAAACAAAGGTACACAAGTGGCTCATTGAGAATGGCAACACATATTCACAGAGAATTGAAGTGTATAGATTCCTTAACGTATACTCCAATCGATTTCTATTTTCCGATATACCTTTAAAAAATCATTGGCCGATTTAAAATGCCCACAACCCGAAAATCCTCGATAAACCGACAGCGGACTGGGATGCGAAGTCTTCAATATCAAATGTTTATTTGATTGAATGAGGGATTCAAAACGCTGTGCTTTCGCACCCCAAAGCATAAATACAATGGGTTCGCTTTGTGCATTAAGGTGTTTAATCGTTTCAATGCTTAATAATTCCCAGGCTTTATGATTATGGGAAAGCGGTTTACCCTCTTCTACACTAAGTATCGTATTCATCAAAAAAACCCCTTGCTGGGACCAAGCATGTAAATCACCATGTCGGTGAACCGAATTGGGATAATCGCGTCGTATTTCCGCAAAAATGTTTTTTAACGAAGGTGGAATTTCCACCTCTGTATTTACTGAAAATGCGAGTCCATTTGCTTGACCGCAGCGGTGATAGGGATCTTGCCCGAGTATTACCACATTAATGGATGCAGGTTCGCAACTTTTCCAGGCTTCAAATCTTAATTTATCGGGTGGAAAAACAGCAACACCCGATAATCTTCTTTGATCGATAAAGTCTGTAATAACCTTTAATTCTTCTAAAAGATTTCCTTTAAAAACACTCATATTCCATTGTGAATGTTCTAGAAAATCCATTTCGAAACTAGCTTAATAACTCTTCCAACTCATGAACATCCAAATTATTCAACAAGGTATCTTCGTCTGGAATAATGCTTTCCGCTAATTTGGTTTTGCGTTGTTGAAGGGCCAATATCTTCTCTTCAATGGTGTTTTTGGTGATGAATTTATAGCTCATAACCGTTCTATTTTGACCAATTCTGTGGGCCCTATCTTCTGCTTGCTTCATGGTAAACGGATTCCACCAAGGATCTGCCAAGAATACATAATCTGCGGCGGTTAGATTCAATCCGCTATTGCCTGCTCTTAAGCTCAACAAAAAGACTTTGATATCATCGCGTTCTTGGAACAAATCGATTTGTTCGGCACGGTCTTTTTCATCCATGGAACCATCTAAGTAACAATAGGTAACGTTTTGTTCTTTAAGGATTTCCACAATATTTTTCAAATAACCCACAAACTGAGAAAACAACAAAATCTTGTGTCCATTTTCAATAGCACGTAAAAGCATGTGGATGATTTCTTCGTCTTTTCCACTGCCGCCTGTGTAATCGTGTTCCTTCAAAATGGGATTTAAGGCCAATTGACGCAGGTGCATCAAACCGTTGAATATTTTCAAGCGAGATTTATTAATGCCCACTTGATTCACATGGCTCAAAATCTCGTTGCGGTATTGACTTTTCACTTTTTCATAAACCTCTTCCTGTTCTTCATTCATTTCACAATAATGAATCTTCTCCACTTTAGGAGGAAGATCTTGCATTACCTGCCCTTTGGTTCTTCTCAAAACAAAAGGATCGATGAAACGCTTTAATTCGAGTGTTTTACGTTCGTTTCCGGTTTTCTCAATGGGTTTGATAAAATTCTTTTCGAAATAAGTAAAACTACCTAACAATCCAGGATTTAAGAAATTCATTTGGCTCCAAACATCCGCCAAAGTATTTTCAATAGGCGTTCCCGTTAAGGCAATACGCTTTTTGGCGGGAATGGTTAATAAATTTCTTGCTGTTAAAGAGGAAGGATTCTTAATTGCCTGACTTTCATCTAATATCATTAAATGGAACTCAAATTTGCGCAGCAA
>JAULUW010000262.1:0-10686 GCA_032111345.1 Bacteroidia bacterium | reverse complement strand
GGAAAGCGTTTTACCGCTTGGGTGGCCGCTGCAAAAATTTTAAGGGCGTATTTCATACAATCACAGAATTAAGGGGGAAATTTAACCCTTAATTCTGTGATTTTTATCGTTGCAAGAAAATGATTTTACCAGATCTCTACGCGATCGGCTTTTGATTTGTACATACGGTGCCCTTCTTTCACTTTAAAGGCTTCGTAGAAACCTTCGTGATTTTCTAAAGGACCTATGGCACGGAAATAGCCAGGTGAGTGGGGATCGGTTAACAAGCGCATCGCCAATTCTTCGTCGCGAATTTTATTGCGCCAAACGGTAGCCCAACTCATAAAAAAGCGCTGCTCTTGGGTATAGCCATCAATAACACCTACAGAACCTTCTCGTTTCAAATGGATTTTCAAACCGTCATAAGCCGAAGCCACGCCGCCTAAATCTCCGATATTCTCACCCAAGGTAAACTCCCCGTTTACAAATTTTCCAGGCAGGGCTTCGTACTTGCTGTATTGATCGGCAAGCTTTTTACCGCGCTCTTTAAATTGCTTGAGGTCGTTTTCGGTCCACCAATTTACCAAATTTCCATTTTCGTCAAATTGGGCACCGGCATCGTCGAAACCGTGCGAAATTTCATGACCGATTACGGCCCCAATACCTCCAAAATTCACCGCAGGATCATTTCTAAAATCGAAGAAGGGGGCTTGCAAAATAGCTGCTGGGAAAACGATTTCGTTATAGACAGGATTGTAATACGCGTTTACGGTTTGTGGCGACATGCCCCACTCCTTCTTATCAACGGGTTTGCCAAATTTAGACATATTGTCGGCCATGGACCATTTTGACAGGTTATACATGTTGCTGTAATAGCTTCCTCCATTGGCATAGGAACGGATTTCTAAATCACTGTAATCCTTCCAGCTATCGGGGTATCCAATTTTAACCGTGAGCTTATCTAATTTCTTTTGTGCTTTTTGTTTGGTTTCAGCACTCATCCAATCGAGCGCGTTGATGCGCGTGCGGTACGCCGCAATTACATCATCTACCATGGCTTGCGCAACTGCTTTGGCTTCTTTGGGGAAATATTTTTCTACATACAATTTACCCAAGGCTTCGCCCAAGGAACCGTTAACCACATTCAAGGCGCGTTCTTTTAGGCTTTGTTGTTCGGGAGTACCGCGCAAAGTTTTACCATAGAACTCAAAAGATTTACGCTCCAATTCCTCGCTTAAAACACCCATAGAACCGCGAATTAAGTTCCAAAGCATTACATTTTTAAGCGTGGTTAAAGGCGCTTTCTTCACGCTTTTCGCCAATTCGTTCATGAATTTCAATTCCCCGATGATAATTTGATCGGCAGTACCGATACCCAAATTATCCAACATGCCTTGAACCGGCATGCCTTTCATTTCTTTGATGAAGGTTTTCTTAGATCTTGGATTGTAACTTTTGTTTGGGTCGCGGCGTTCCACGCGATCCATTTTACTTGCGGCCAAATTTTTCTCGAATTCATATATTTGGTCCAATTCCTTATCGCTAATTTCAGATTCAAACGCCTTAAAGGTTTCCTTCATGAAGGTTTTATACGCAGCTTGAAGGGCAACCGTTTTTTCGTCGTTTTTCAAATAATAATCGCGGTCTGGAAGTCCTAATGAAGTTCCATAGGCATACAATGCATTCTCATTGCTGTTTTTAACATCCGAGCTCACATAAAATCCTAAAAATACGGCATCGCCGGTTTTGGCTTTCTCAACCATATAGGAATACAGTTGTTTTTTCTTAGAAATGGCTTTGATTTCCTGAATTGCGGGCAAAACTGGCTTGATGCCTTGAGCATTGCGGGTTTGGACATCTAAAACCGTTTGAAATAGAATAACCGCTTTTTGTTGGTCGCTGGGTTTGGTTTGAATCAGCGCCGAATTCGCATCGGGAGTTTGAAGCAATGCCGCATCTTCCAATACTTTTAAAGCCATACTATCGGCCTTTTTATCCAGTGCATCAAAAGAGCCCCAACGTCCACGATCGGACGGAATATCTGCCGTTTCCATCCATTTACCGTTAACATAGGTATAAAAATCGTTTCCAGCATCCACCGTGGTATCCATATAGCTCAAATTCAAAGCTTGGAAACCGTTCAAATACCCAAATGCCGTTGCCGCTAGGGCTCCTGCGATTAAAAAGGTATGGAATAAAATTTTCTTCATAATAGTGTCTTTTACTAATTGCAGCAAAAGTACCACTAAAAGAATCACAGTGAAGAACTCTACCTACTTATGTTATAGATTATTACCTTTTATTTATCACAAGATAAAAGATGAATAAAGTACTTTTTGTACTTTATTCTGCGTATTAGATCCCAATTTCGGGGCTATTTCAAGCGCCACATCATTGAAATTCCGAGGCCACCAAACACATTCCCTTGCAGCCCTTTTTGGGGATGAATAAAGCTTTCGTACATCAAGGCGGGCTCGATTACAATGCTTAGACCGTTTCCTACGGGGATAATTGGACCCATACCCACTTTCGCACCGAAGCTAAATCGACGGGATTGTTCGATAGGCATAAACTCTGTAGGAGTAAAATAGGAACCTTTGCTTATGCGGGTAATACCCGGCGATATTTGCGCAGCATAGCGGAAATTGGTTTTAAACAAACGTGCAAAACCACGGTAACTGATAGGCAGTGAAATTTTATCTATATTATATTTGATGCTACCGGTTCTCACATTAAATTCCCGCGTCATGTGTGAATCCAATTGATTTACAAATTGCGTGGGAAGTCCTGGAATATTAATGGCCACTGTTTGTGTATCATAATTCCAAATATTGAGGTATTCGCGTTTGCGCCATTCGCCGTTTCCTACCCACTGGGTATAATTCACGCCTATACCCCAAAGGTCTGAACTCTTAAATTCACGCAAAAAACTAAGCTGATATTGGGCCATATAATTGGTACCCAAAACGCTGAGATTTTCATTGGCATCAAACTGAATTTGATTATCGCTACCGGTGATGGCAGAAAATTCTGCATACCAGGGCAATTTTTTGGTACGCAAGCCACTTTGTGGAAGTTCGAAAGCCCAATCTAAATAGGCATCGGGATCTTCTTGAATCTGCAAGTCGAAATATGTGCCGTTGATGTAATTCTTTGCTCCAAAATCATACACATTAGAAAGTGCCATAGGCGAACCTCCGTTGGCATAGATATTTGAACCTTCTTTTGGATCCGCTTGTGTTGGATTGGGAGACCAAATTTGCAAAGCACCAGGCGTTTGAACCTGATCAATGGCCAAAGTTCTTGGTGTTCCGTGTAAAATTTCGTCTCTCCGCGTGTTGAATTTCTGAAAAATACCAAGTAACCCTGTTTTCGACTTTTTCTGAGGGTTATTATAGGTTGCACTATTCCCAGATGTACGATTAGGGTTTGTTTTTAAATCCTCTGCAGATTGGACTGCCTTATTTTGCGACGTTTCCGATTTTGAATCTGAAGCCGGATTGTTAGGCGATTGATTTTGTGTGTATTTGGATTGCGAATTGGAGATTCTACTTGGTTGGATATTCAAATACGCAATTCCACCTAATATCCCTAATATCAACAATCCAACACCGGTGCGTTGGAACCACCAAAATATACCACGGCGTTTCTTTTTTCGGCGATTCATCACTTCCTCAAAGGTGGCGTTTGCACTGGGGCGCACCTCGTGGTTGTTTAATATGTCGGCAATATGTTGAAAAGGATCTTGGGACATATTTAACGGGTGATGTTTAAATTTACGAGCATTTCTTGAAGGGTTTTTCGGGCTTTGGCCAATTGCGAACGGCTTGTACCCTCATCAATGGCCATCATTTCGGCAATTTCTTTATGAGAATATCCTTCGACCACATAGAGATTGAAAACGGTACGGTACCCTACAGGCAATTTCTCAATCAATTGCAAGATTTGTTTGGCTTCTAATTGTTCCATACCCAAATCGGTGTAACCCAATTCGTACTCACTTTCGGAAATTTCTTTCCAAATATCTTTTTGAGCGCGAAGTTTGTTTATAGAAATATTAACGGCAATACGACGCATCCAAGTTTCCAATGAACTTTGGTATCGGAATGATTCCATCTTGTCGTATATACGAACGAATGCTTCCATGAGTGCGTCTTCAGCTTCTTCTTGATTTTTGCAATACCGCAAACACAGTGACATCAACTTGGCAGAGTATATATTCCACAGGATTTTTTGATACTTCCGGTCTTCCCGAATACATCCTTCCACCAGCTCTTTGTCGGTCATTGTAATGTTTCATAGCTCTCTGCTCGAGGCATTGCTTTCTTCATAGACGAAAGAAAGAGGCAAATCGTGGCATCAGAGTGTATTTTTTTTGCAAAAAAGTTAAAATTGGGGAGAAAATAAAATTGCGGCTCACTTTTTTAGGAAACCGCAATCTAAATTTTACTCAAAAAAGGTTTTTCTATTAATGTTCGATACCTCCATCGCCATGAACATGACCGTGATCCAATTCGTCTGGAGTTGCCTCACGAATATCGATAATGGTTCCCGCAAAGCTCAGCGCTTCACCGGCAAGCGGATGGTTAAAATCCATTTTTACCATATCCTCGCTAATTTCCAAAACGGTTCCGTCCATAGGATTGCCTTCTTCGTCTTGCATCGGAAGCAATGCACCGATTTCAAGTAAATCTTCGGGCACATCTGGACCAGAGAATATACTTTTTGGTAAATCAACCACGTAATTTGGATTTGATTCGCCATAGCCGTCCTCGGCAGACAATGTAAATGAAAAAGTATCACCTACACCAAGACCTGCTAATTGATCATCAAAAGCGGGCAAGGTTTGTCCTACCCCGTGAATGAACACCAAGGGTTGTTCGGCTGTAGCTTCATCGGCAAGTTCGCCGTTGTTGAGCATAAGCGTGTAAGAAAGACTTACTACTTTGTTTGGGGCAATATTATGTGCTGACATCGGAAACAAAGAAAAATATAAAATACAGAACCCAATAGTAATGTGCATGAAAAAAAGGTTAATTGTGTATAAATAGCGTTTATGCAAGGCAATTTAAGCTTTTAAAGCGCCCGTTTTTTTGTAGTTTCACGGCATTATGGAACGGCCCGAAGCAAAAAAGCGTATCTTTCAGCTTGTTAAGGACTTAAATGTTCACAACTACCTGTATTATGTGAAAGCAGAGCCTCAAATATCTGACTTTGAATTCGACCAACTGTTGAAAGAACTCGAACGTTTGGAAGCGGCATTCCCCGATTTTGTATTGGCCGACTCTCCTACTCAACATGTGGGATCGGATTCGGTGGGTGATTTTCAAACTGAAAAACACCAGCGCCAAATGCTTTCTTTGGGAAATACGTATAACGCAGAGGAACTCCGTGAGTTTGATGCACGCATCCGGAAAGCACTCGAAATTGATTCGGTGCGGTATAGTTGTGAACTTAAAATCGACGGTCTTGCCATATCCCTGCATTATCAAAATGGCGTTTTGGTAAAGGCCATTACACGGGGCGACGGAACACAAGGCGATATTGTAACCGAAAATGTGCAAACCCTGCGCCGATTGCCCAAAAAACTACATCCTGAGGCACCGAATACTTTTGAAATTCGAGGAGAAATATTCATGCATCGCAAAGGCTTTGAACGCTTGAATACCGAGCGCGCAGAAGCCGGACTCCCCTTATATGCGAACCCGCGAAATGTGGCCTCTGGTTCCCTTAAGATTAAAGATTCGGCGCAAGTGGCTAAAAGGCCGCTCGACGTATATTTATACCATTATTATGGGGAAGATCGCATATTCGAATCCCATTCTCAAGCCCTGCACGAAGCGGGTACTTGGGGACTTCCGGTGCCTGAAACTTCGCGTGTATGCGAAGGCATTGATGCCGTTATTGACTTCCTGACTGAATGGGAAACCAAAAGACACGATCTCAGTTTCGATACCGATGGAGTCGTTGTAAAAGTAGATTCGGTGCGCCAACAAGAGGAATTAGGCTTCACGGCCAAAGTGCCTCGATGGGCTATTGCGTATAAGTTTCCCACCGAAACCGCTCAAACATTGCTTCTGGGAATTTCCTATCAAGTAGGCCGTACCGGGGCCATTACCCCCGTTGCCGAACTGGAACCCATTTCATTATTAGGAACCACCGTTAAACGAGCAAGTTTGCACAATTCCAATGAAATTAATCGACTCGATGTTCGGGTTGGAGATCGGGTATATGTCGAAAAAGGCGGAGAAATCATCCCCAAAATAACCGGAGTGGTTATGGAATTTCGCAATCCCGAAACGCCCGTACATTCCTATATAACCGAATGCCCCGAATGCCATACCCCACTTGTTCGCAATGAGGGCGAAGCGCAACATTATTGCCCCAATCAAGACCAATGTCCGCCGCAAGTGGTCGGTAAGCTGGAACATTTCATAGGCCGCAAAGCCATGGATATCCAATCGGTAGGTTCGGAGCTTTGTGAAACGTTGTACCGAAATGGCTTGGTCCAAAACCCCGCCGATTTTTACGATTTGCAACTCGCGAACTTATTGGCATTAGATCGCATGGGCGAAAAAAGTGCTCAAAACATCCTGTCGGGTATCCAAGCGAGTAAAAAACAATCCTTTGAACGGGTATTATTTGCTTTGGGAATACGTTTTGTGGGAGAAACTGTTGCTAAAAAATTGGCTCAGGCATTCGGGAATTTGAAGGCCCTGCAAAACGCAACATTCGAAGAGTTGGTTGCCGTTGATGAAATTGGAGATCGCATAGCCGAAAGTGTCCTTTCCTATTTTAAAGAGGACAAAAACAGGGACCTATTAAACCGTTTGCACACGCATGGTTTGCAGTTCGAGGCCGAAAGAACTGCATCTTTAGGACAGCAATTGGCCGGCAAAACGGTAGTAATTTCGGGTGTTTTCGAATTGCATTCTCGCGATGAATTGAAGGCTATGGTAGAGGCTTACGGGGGTAAAGTAGGCTCTGGCGTAAGTGCCAAGACCTCCTTTTTATTGGCCGGTTCTGGAATTGGTCCTTCAAAATTATCCAAAGCCGAATCTCTTGGAGTACCTTTGTTAACCGAAACGGAATTTTTAGACCTTCTTCAATGATGAATCCAAAAAATAAGCACAATACCCTGAAAGATACATTGTGGGTGTTAAGAGGTCCCAAGTTGCTGGATAAAATCCCACTTCCGGGACCCTTTTCGCAATCGAAAAAATGCTTGGTTTTTATGGGCTTGCATTTGTATCAGCAACATGCGAAAACCGTAGATGCGTATTGCGATGCTTTACGTAATAAGGGATTTAAAATGCTGCAAGTCGTGTTATACCCAACCCGAGATCCCAAAACCATTTCGGCACGACAATCTCCCGATACCCTGCATTTGTGCCTTAAGGATGTTTCGTTCACAGGCTTCCCCCGAAAGGAAGTTTTGGAAAAAATACAAAATTTCAAAGCGGATATTTTCTTGAATTTAAACGGAGAATTTTCGTATTCAGACATGGGTTTTGCCTTGAGCAGCAAGGCGCCTTATCGCGTGAGCAGTTACCAATTGGAATACAAACCGTACTTTAATATTTTACTAAAATCGAGATCTGAAGTACCTCTAACGCAATATTTAGCGGAAGTTGACGCCTTTTTCAAACACTTAATATGAACGCATTACACGGAGCCGCAACGGCATTAATTACTCCCTTCCACGCAGATTTAAGCATCGATTTCGATGCTTTGGAGCGTATTGTAAACCATCAAATTGAAAATGGGACCCAATATTTAGTGGTTTTGGGCACTACAGGTGAAGTCGCTACCCTCAGTGCCGCTGAGAAAAAAATGGTGATGGATGCGGTAATTTCCTACAACCACAAACGGGTACCATTAGTTATTGGAATTGGCGGCAACGATACGGCATCCTTGGTTAAAAATTTGCAAGAAAGCGATTTAAGCGGTTTTGATTATGTGCTTTCCGTTAGTCCGTATTATAACAAACCCAATCAAAAAGGCATCGTGGCCCATTATAAGGCCCTTGCCGATGCAAGTCCGCTGCCTATGATTATCTACAACGTTCCAGGCAGAACCGGAAGCAATATGACAGCTGCAACGCAACTGGAATTGGCGCAACATCCCAATATTGTAGCTACCAAAGAAGCTTCGGGCAATATGGAGCAAATCATGCAGATTTTGAAAGACAAACCTGCTGATTTTGAGGTAATCAGTGGCGACGATTCTCTTACGTTTCCTATGATGGCCTTGGGCGCAACCGGCGTAATTTCAGTGATCAATCATGCCTATCCGAAGGTGTTTTCAGCTATGGTTTCCGATTGTTTAGAAGGGAAATGGGAAACTGCCCGACAAGCACATTACGAAATCCTGGAAGGATCTATCCGTATTTTTGAGGATGGAAGTCCGGGCGGAATCAAAGTCATGCTCCACGAAATGGGACTTTGCGAAACCTATGTTCGCCCCCCTTTATTCCCTGTAAACGAAGGATTAGAACAAATTTTACGTTCCTTGGTTAAATAAAATCCTGCATGAATCCCCATCTCGATCCTAAAAACGAAAATTTAAGCAAGGCCGATCAGGACATAGAAAAGGTGTTACGCCCTTCTGAATTTGACGATTTTACCGGTCAAGAAAAAATCCTAGAAAATCTAAAGGTCTTTGTGATGGCTGCCAAACAGCGCGACGAAGCCCTGGATCATATTTTATTGCACGGCCCTCCGGGACTGGGTAAAACTACCTTGAGTCATATCGTTGCCAATGAAATGGGCAGCACGATGAAAATCACCAGCGGCCCCGTTTTGGAGAAACCCGGTGATTTGGCAGGTTTGTTAACCAATCTCGACAAAGGGGATGTGCTTTTTATTGATGAAATTCACCGTTTAAGTCCGGTTATCGAAGAATATTTGTACTCGGCGATGGAAGATTATCGCATCGATATCATGATCGATACCGGTCCGAATGCCCGCAGCGTACAAATAGATTTATCTCCCTTTACATTAATTGGTGCTACTACTAGAAGCGGTTTACTTACCGCTCCCTTGCGCGCACGATTTGGAATTAACTGCCGTTTGGAATATTACACGGCCGAAGTATTGACGCAAATAGTTTCGCGCAGCTCCGATATTTTAAGGGCCCCAATTCACGATGAAGCCGCATTTGAAATTGCGCGCAGAAGTCGGGGCACTCCGCGTATTGCCAATGCCCTTTTGCGCAGAACGCGCGATTTTGCTCAAATTAAAGGCGATGGAACCATAACTTTAGACATTGCACAATTTGCCTTGAATGCATTAAATGTAGATGCCGACGGTTTAGACGAAATGGACAATCGCATATTAAGTACGATTATCGACAAATTCCGCGGCGGTCCTGTGGGATTGAATACGATTGCTACTGCGGTGGGTGAAGATTCGGGCACAATAGAAGAAGTTTATGAACCCTTTTTAATTCAAGAGGGGTATTTACAAAGAACCGCTAGAGGTCGAGAAGCCACTCCAAAGGCGTTCCGACATTTAGGGAAATTGCCCCCTCAAGGGCACGCACCTACCCTTTTCTAAAGATGAATTCCGCAGAAAAAATCAAAAAACAAGCCTTAGAACTTGGATTTATTGCCTGCGGTTTTGTTTCAGCCCGAAAACTGGAACACGAGGAATCTCACCTGCAAGAATGGCTCAATCGCGGCTATCAGGGGAGTATGTCGTATATGGAACGCAATTTCGAGAAGCGATTGGATCCTCAACTTTTGGTTCCCGGCACGCAAACGATCATCAGCTTGGCGTATAATTATTTTCCGCAGAAATCGCAAAAACCCGAGGCACCAAAAATTGCAAAATACGCATACGGGGAAGATTATCACCGCGTGGTAAAGGACCGCTGTCATGAACTATTGGCCTTTATTCGAGACATATATCCCCATGTACAATCGCGTATTTTCGTCGATTCCGCTCCGGTTATGGAACGGCAATGGGCCCAATTAGCGGGTATAGGATGGATTGGCAAAAACAGTTTACTTCTACGAAAAGGCGTTGGCAGTTATTTCTTTCTTGGGGAAATTTTCTTGGATATTCCTATCGAAACCAATAACCCAAACCTCGTAAGCGATCATTGTGGAACCTGCACCCGCTGTATCGATGCTTGTCCCACTCAAGCCATCGTGCAAGATCAAGTAATCGATGCCACAAAATGTATTTCCTATTTGAGTATTGAAAAGACGGAACCCTTAGACGAAACGGAATTGAATCAGATGCACGGTTGGCTTTTTGGCTGTGATATCTGCCAAGATGTTTGTCCGTGGAACCGCTTTTCTGAACCGCATGTTGAACCGCGGTTTGAGCCAGATAGCGCCATTACCGATTGGGATTTGTCTGATTGGTTTGAATTAGATGAAAAAGGCTTTCAACAGCAATTCAAACAAACGCCCATTGCACGAATGGGATATCAAAAAGCCACGCAATTGCTTTTACAATTTCGGGAGAATTCAGATTCATGAATATCACTTTAATTGGTAAACCAATGATAACGGGCCGCTTTATAGCGTGACACGTCTATACATCAATGCTTTACAGGTTTTGATTTAAGTCTTATATATTCTGGTAAATAAGAGAAGCAGCTCCTTTTTTATTCCTTCATAATCAGGAAGTTCCACTTCAGTAATTTGATGTCCCAAACTATATTTCCAGGCTGCTTTTAGGCGTTTGTCGTTTTCTT
>JAULUW010000261.1:0-9923 GCA_032111345.1 Bacteroidia bacterium | reverse complement strand
CATTTTTGAAATATCCTTAAATCGTGCCCCTAAAGCCAATAAGAGCCCAATTTTAGATGTATTTTCAATGATGATAATCAGTAATGTTGTACTCATCCCGGTTATTGCCACCAAGGCCATTAAAATCAAAATAATCCAAACATTCGTATTTAAAATGGCTAACCAATCGAAAATCAAACGGTTATATTCTTGAAGTGTATTTAATCGGACGTAGCCGGAAGGGATTAATTTTCGGATTTCACGCTTTAATTGATCTGCGTCTGCCGTATTATCCTTCCAAATTTCTAATTGTGTAAACGAGTACCCCGGAGGCAAAAATCCTTGTAAAGTAGTTTGATTTACCAAAAGCATTTGGGCGTCAATTTTATCGATTCCTGTCTCATATAAAGCCGTAACTTGAAGTCTGCGGGCTCGTGGCCGACTGTAATTTTGATTATCATTAACAAAAAAAACCACGGTAATACGATCACCTGTATCGATCCCAAGTCGTTTTGCGGTTACCGTTGAAATCCAACAACCCTGGGAATCCACGCCCACAGATTGATTTTTTACATTATAAGCGTCTTTAAAATAGGCACGTGCTTCTTCACTGATTCCCTTTGCCATGAGTCCTTCGATATCCTCGGAAGACTTTATGATACAAGCCTTAGATGCGGAGGGAATGACTCTCAGAACACCAGGAATTTGGGATAATGTGCGTAAGGATTGCACATCTTCATTCGCTAAGGGAAACGGTTCCCCAGATTCGATATTTCTCCCAGAATCGATAATAAAATCACCTTGAACCGCTGCAATCTTCTTTTGAATTTCTTTTTTAAACCCCGATAAAGTTGCAATAGAAAGTAGCATTATTAAAACGCTCAAGGCCACTGAAAAAATAGCCAAATAAAATATGCGTCTTGACACGGATTTGCCTTCCTTTGTAATAAATTTACGCGCTATGAAATACGGCCAATTCAATTTTAGGGTCAAAAATACCATTGCTTCTTCGTTTTGCATCATTTTCTCTCTTATTTTTCTTGGGGGATATAATTCCTTATTTGCACAAATAGTTCCTGGGGCCAATCAATTCTCAAAATATACGCCTGCATTAAAAGGCAAAAAGGTCGCGATAGTGGCAAATCATACCTCTATGATTGGCAATTCGCATCTTGTGGATACCCTGCTCAAAGAAGGGGTTCAACTCGTAAAAATATTTGCACCAGAACACGGATTTAGAGGAGATGCCGCGAACGGTGAACACGTTAAGAATGCTATCGACCCCCAAAGTGGCTTGCCTATTTTAAGCCTTTATGGTAAAAACAAAAAGCCAAGCAATAAAGATCTCAAAGGGGTTGATGCGGTTGTTTTCGACATGCAAGATGTTGGGGTACGTTTTTATACCTATCTGAGCACCATGCATTATATCATGGAGGCCTGTGCGGAAAACAATATTCCACTTTGGATACTAGACCGACCTAATCCCAATGGACATTACATCGATGGTCCAATATTAGACCCAAAATTCGTACAATCCATGGTCGGGATGCATGCAATTCCTTTGGTTCACGGAATGACATTAGGAGAATTAGCGCTCATGATTAAAGGGGAAAAGTGGATTTCAAAGGCACAAAAACTAAAATTACATGTAGTTGATGTTGCATTTTACGACCATAATACACCTTATAAGCTTCCGATTCCCCCCTCACCTAATTTACAAAGCGAGGCCTCAATTATTTTATATCCAAGCTTAGGGCTTTTCGAAGGTACTATTATGAGTATGGGCAGAGGAACTCCATGGCCCTTTGAAATTTTGGGAGCTCCATGGTTTCAAGAAGGGACTTTCGAATTCACCCCAAAGGAAATTCCCGGAAAAGCGATGAATCCACCTTATCGCGACCAAAATTGCAAAGGTTTAAATTTGAAGAATTTTGCCTTAGATTACTTGGTCGATTATCAAAAAATTTATCTGGTTTGGATTATTGAAATGTATAAATCTTATGGTTCGAAGCCCGATTTTTTTAATAATTTCTTCGATAAGCTTGCCGGTACTCCAGAATTAAGAAATCAAATAATTGAGGGGAAAACAGAATCTGAAATAAGAAGTTCGTGGGAACCTTCATTGACTGAATTTCGCAAATTACGTAAGAGATATCTGCGCTACCCCCATGATGAAAGTAGAGGCGTTTTATTTCCAACCAAAATCCTTAAAAAGCCTTAATTTTGCACAATGAAGCAACACTTTATTTCCGCATTCCTCGTTTTGAGTGCCGTTTCTTGCTCTGACTTCAATCAAATTGGAGACGCTGTAGATACACAAAAAGCAATTTCTATAAAGGAGGCATTAAAAGAACACCAAAGTAAAGGCACAACCGATTTTACCGTCTTTGGACGTGTAAAAGAAGTGTGTCAATCAGAAGGCTGTTGGTTCAGTTACGATCTTCACGACAAAACAATTACCGTCGATTTTGATGAGAAGTTTACTGTACCGAAAAGCATTGGCAAAAAAGATTTGTATGCAGTCGGTCGATTTTATCAAGATACGATTTGGAATGATGAAATGGATGAAACGACAGCAGATAGTTCCGTTTCTAATTTCGAGTTGCAAACAAAATTTCTTGCCACGGGAGTTCGATTTAAATAAATCAAATATTCAATAAGCGGTATTCCACCTCAAGCGTAAGGAATCGCCATTTTTTGGAGAACCTAAAAAAGAAAAGCCGGCTTTTTGCCGGCTTTTCTTTTAAGTATAATGATGCTTTACATACCTAAACGGTAGAAACTAACATTGTAACCGGTGCGGGCGTCACCACGGAAGGTGATTTGAGCAGGCGTATTGTCATGGCCACATTGACGGTCTAATTCAGCCTTCATTTTATCAGCCATAAAGAAACATCCTTTGTATTCAGGAGCGCCAATAAAATGCACATTGATTTCAGAAAAACCACGTGGAGGAAGGCAAGGACCGGCAGGAGCCGTAGGAGAACCAGCAGGACCTGGAGCACCTTGGGACAAATTACCCGCGGGGCCACCAATAGAAGCACCGCCAGTTCCATTTGCTTTAACGATTTCAATGTTCTTGATAGTTACTTTGCGACCGTTAAATTTTGACGGATTCTGAGCAAAAAGTTCACCAGGAATAGCCATTTGTGCCATTGCAGATCCAACTACTGCGAAAGCAACTGCAAAAAGTAAAGTTAATTTTTTCATAATTTTTATATTAAATTGTTTTGATTATACTTTATCAATTATCGTGCCAAAAAAAACAGATTGTCGTAATTACTTGATTTTAAAGGTATTCATGAAGGCGGTTGTGAAGTTTCCATTTCTAAAGTCCTCATTTTTCATCAATTGTTGATGTAAAGGAATGGTTGTTTCGATACCTTCTATAACAAATTCACTTAGTGCGCGTTCCATTTTTACGATTGCCTCTTCCCGAGTTTGGGCAGAAACAATCAATTTCGCAATCATGGAGTCGTAGTAAGGAGGAATAGTATAGCCTGCATAAATATGGGAATCTACACGAACCCCATGTCCACCTGGTTTATGGAGTACTTTGATTTTCCCAGGACTGGGTCGGAAATCTTTGTACACATCTTCCGCATTGATACGAACTTCAATTGCTGCTTTCGTGGGGAAATAATCTTTTCCTGAAATTGGAACTCCGGCAGCGATAAGAATCTGTTCTTTTACTAAATCGTAATTAATGACTTCTTCAGTAACAGGGTGCTCAACCTGAATACGGGTATTCATTTCCATAAAATAGAAATTGCGGTGTTTATCGACCAAAAACTCCACTGTTCCAACGCCTTCATAATTAATAATTTGTGCAGCTGCTTTAGCGGCATCACCCATTTTCAATCGAAGCTCATCGGTCATAAACGGAGAAGGTGTTTCCTCAATTAATTTCTGATGTCTCCGCTGAATAGAACAATCGCGTTCACTCAAGTGACATACCTTTCCATATTGATCACCTGCGATTTGGATTTCGATATGGCGAGGATCTTCAATGTACTTCTCCATATACAAACCATCGTTTCCAAAGGCAGCTCCAGATTCTTGCTTAGCACTATTCCACGCATTTTCAATTTCGTCGTCATTCCATACGATACGCATCCCTCTTCCTCCGCCGCCTGCTGTAGCTTTCATAATAGCAGGATAACCGATTTGATTGGCAATTTGCTTAGCGTGTTCGATACTTTCAAGAAGTCCTTCGGAACCAGGAATAGTAGGTACACCTGCTTTTTTCATGGTTTCTTTGGCATTGCTTTTATCACCCATTCCATCAATTTGTTCTGGGGTAGCACCAATAAACTTGACACCATGATCGCGGCACAATGCACTAAATTTGCTATTTTCAGAAAGAAAACCATACCCCGGATGAATGGCATCGGCGTTGGTTACTTCGGCGGCTGCTAATATTCTTGGTATATTCAAATAACTGTCGCGGCTTTGTGGAGGACCAATACAAACGGCCTCATCTGCAAAGCGCACATGTAAACTATCCTTATCAGCAGTGGAATACACGGCCACAGTACCAATTCCCATCTCTTTGCAAGTACGAATGATACGCAAGGCAATTTCACCGCGGTTGGCGATGAGTATTTTCTTAAACATATATAGTTAAATTAAGAAGGTTCAACGAGGAATAAAGGTTGGTCGTATTCTACTGGTGTTGCGTTATCAACCAATACTTTTACGATTTTTCCTTTGACTTCGCTTTCAATCTCATTGAATAACTTCATTGCCTCAATGATGCAAACAACCTTTCCTACGGATACTTCATCACCTACATTCGCAAATGTGGGAGATTCTGGATTTGCAGCGCGATAGAATGTTCCAACCATCGGTGATTTAATTTCAATTAAATTACTCGCAGTGGGAGCATCATTAGAAACACTAACTGCGGTTGCAGGTGCACTCTGTGGAGCTGCAGCCGCAGCTATTGGCGCGGGAGCAGGAGCTACTTGCACTTGTGAAGTGACGAATTGATGTGGATTTTTCTTAATTAAAAGTTTAAAATCTTTGCGATTGATCTCAACTTCGTCAATTGCGTTCTGTGATACAAACTTGATAAGTGTTTGGATGTCTTTTAGTTCCATATTTGAATGGCTTAGTTTGGTTAGCAAATAAAATAAAAAAATCTTAAAGCGGCATATTTCCGTGCTTTTTACGTGGATTATTAGCCACTTTGTTCTGTAACATTTCAAAAGCACGAATTAACTTTTCGCGGGTTTCTTCGGGATATATTACCTCATCTATAAACCCTCTTTCCGCCGCCCGATAGGGATTGGCAAATATATCTGAGTATTCTTGTTCTTTTTCTTTCCATGCCGCTTGTCGATCGTCTGCAGCATCGATTTCTTTCTTGAAAATGATTTCTGCAGCACCTTTTGCCCCCATTACCGCTATTTCAGCAGAGGGCCAAGCATAATTCATATCTGCTCCGATGTGTTTAGAATTCATAACATCGTAAGCACCTCCATATGCTTTTCTCGTAATTACCGTAATGCGCGGAACGGTCGCTTCACTAAAGGCATAAAGCAATTTGGCCCCATTGGTAATAATGGCATTCCATTCTTGATCGGTACCTGGTAAAAAACCTGGAACATCTTCTAAAACCAATAAGGGAATGTTAAAGGCATCACAAAAACGCACAAATCGTGCTCCTTTTTGACTACTTTGTACATCTAAAACCCCCGCTAAATGGCTGGGCTGATTGGCAATAATTCCTATGCTCCTCCCTGCCAAACGACCGAATCCAACAACAATGTTTTCCGCGAAATCTTTATGAACTTCCATAAATGAGTTGGCATCTACAATTTCCTCAATTACTTCCTTCATGTCATAGGGTTGATTGGGATTGTTGGGTATTATATTTTTTAACTTGTCGCGGGTTTCATTTTGATTTTCTGCTGACAATCTAGGCGCCTTTTCCTCGCAATTTTGCGGCATATATTGCATCAAATTTCGAATTTGGGTAAGACACAAAACTTCATTCGCTACGGTAAAATGTGCTACACCACTCTTAGAACCGTGAACCGATGCTCCACCTAAATCTTCCGCACTTACTTCTTCATTGGTAACAGTTTTAACAACATTCGGACCCGTTACAAACATGTAACTTGTTTTCTCCACCATGAAAATAAAATCCGTTAATGCAGGTGAATAAACGGCACCACCCGCACAAGGACCCATAATTGCAGATATCTGGGGTATTACTCCACTACTCCTTGTATTGCGATAAAATATATCGGCATAGCCTCCTAAAGAAACCACTCCTTCTTGAATTCGTGCGCCACCCGAATCATTAATTCCGATAACAGGTGCCCCATTTTCAAGTGCGAGATCCATTATTTTACAAATTTTCTCGGCATGTGTTTCTGATAAACTACCGCCAAAAACGGTAAAATCTTGTGAGAAAACGTAAACCAAACGACCGTGAATTTTGCCATAACCCGTAACGACACCATCGCCTAAAAAACGTTGTTTATCCATTCCGAAATCATAGCTGCGATGGGTTACCATAGCCCCTATTTCTTGAAAACTATTTTCATCAAGGAGTAAATCGATCCGCTCACGGGCTGTTAATTTCCCTTTTGCATGTTGCGCTTCGATTCTTTTGGCTCCACCCCCAATTTGGGCTTCTTCCCTTTTCTGAGCTAGCTTTTCTCTCGGATCAGACATGCTGCAAAGTTACATAAGTATATTCAATAATCCCCAAAAAAGAACAAGCTCAAGGCCTCCCAGCTAAACACTCCGATGACGCACTCAACCCATTGAAATACAAAGCGTTAAAAAACATCAAATCGAACCACAATAAAAAAAGCCGATTTCTCACGAAACCGGCTTCCCGTATAAATGCTAACTATAAAATCTATTTGTCTGACAGCGAAGACATATCAAACAATAAAGAGAATCTCATTTGATTTTGAAGTGGATGTCTGTTTGCAAATGGAATTAAATAAGCCGCATCTAAAGTCAGCGATTCGAATTTCAATCCCATTCCTAAGGTCATATACTGCCGCCCGCCTTTGGTTGCTGCTTCGTAAAACACGCCACCTCTTAAAGCGAACATCTTTTCATATAAATATTCAAAGCCCGCTGAGGGGGTCCATTCTCTAATTTCTTCAGAAAAACCACCAGGAGCATCATAAAAAGATTGGAACATCCCTTGAACTGGACTTACATTCTTATTCATTCCAATAATGGCTATTTGATTGGTGTTAGGATCAATGGAGTCCGATGTATTATTATAGTTGCGTAAAATAAACGGCGGTGTGGGCACCAATAATTTGTTTACATCTGCGTAAATAAACAACTCGTTATGATCGTCAATTTCATATTTATAGCCTAATCCAAATTTCAAATTTGTAGGGATAAAATCTCTTTTCTCTTCTGAGGAATAGGTCATCTTAGCACCTATATTCTGAAGGTTTAAACCTACATTAAAACGGTGTCTTTTACCAGCGGCGCGGATTTCATCGCGATAAATCAAACTGATATCACCAGCAACGGAAGTACCAGCGGTATAATCGATTCCATTTCGAACGCCAGAACCTACAAGGTTGGAATAAATGTATCTTAGATTAACACCCATGGCGAATTTCTCAGAAAATTTCGTTGCATAACCGATATCTAGCGCAAATTCATTAGGATTAAAACTTCCTGTTGGGTTGCCATCGAAATCTGTGAAGTTAATATTTCCCAAAGAAAAATATCGGAAAGATCCAGAAACAGCCGAGTTTTTGCCAATTTTTGAATACCCCGATAGATACGAGAAGCCTACATCGTTTACCAATTGACGCAACCAAGGAGCGTAAGATAACGAAAAACCTGTTTTATTCTCAGCAAAGGTTAAATTGGCATTATTCCATGCTGCACTGTTTGCATCCGGATTAAAAAGGGCAACCCCAACATCTCCCATTGAAGCCGACCGGCTATCTGGAGAAATTGTTAAAAATGGGACCATAGTGCTTACGGCATTTAACTCACCGGATAAATCGGCACCGGTTATTTGACCCGTTCCAATTTGGGCTTGAATGTTTGTGCTAGTGAACGCAAAACAGCAAATTGCTGTTGCTATTAATTTCCTCGACATAGGTAACTCGACAAAAATAAGGTTTCGTTTCTGAGAATGGTAATTTTTTTTACGTTGATTCATCTTTTTGGCTTTTTGTTTCATGGATTTACGGTTTTACAATCTTTCCAGAAACGCGATCCAAGAGTCCATCTTGGGTGCTTAACTGGATGTGATACACGTAAAGACCCGAAGGCAAATCAAATCCCCCAAACCAATTTTCCTGACTTTCAGGAAGTGTTAATTTACTTGGAGCGGACCAAATAAAGGTTTCCACCTCGAAAACCCGCGTTCCACTTAAGTTATAGATACTAACTTTGGCAGTTAGGTCTTCATTCGGCATGTTATGAATTAGCGAAAATCGCAAATTTTCGAGGTTATTTATTGGATTGGGTTGAGAGTGTGAACCGGAAATTTTCAATTCACGAGCTGGCCCTACCACGAAATTGATTTGGGCTGTTCCAGAATTATTGAAAATATCCCAAACTTTGATATGGGCAGAATGTGCGCCTGGTCTCAGATTTTGTAATGGAAAACGTATCGTTCCTTGTTGATAGGAATTTGCATCATAGCTGAAGAATTCGTTTACGACAAAGCTGCTTTCAAATTCTGTTCCTGGGTCGAGCGTTAGTACCATATCTCGGCCTATACCAGCCCCCGTGGCATTTAAGCCATTTTTGTCGAAAATTCGGGCCACAAAATCAGACTCTGCTTGCACATTGCCGCCGTTAATAAATAGGGTATCGCCCATAAAAGCACGTGCCAAAGGTCCAAGGGTATCGATTTCTGAAATTGGACTTGATCCACCAATTAAGAATTTCCAAAAACCAGCAGCGTCTCTTTTAGAATCTTGAGCATAAAATACACAACGCCCCTCACCTATCTTGTAACTAATATCTTTGGGGATGGCAAAGGCAAACTCGAAAATGCCATTAACCACACTCACTTTACCTTTATATATGATACTACTTTCTGAAACAAAAGGTACATTAACACCCACCTTATCGTTATCTAAGGTATAAGATTGGATGGGTTTGTCGAAAATCTCAACCTCTAATTCCCCATTAAAATCAGCCATCAACCCTTTTAATCGTTCATTTATGTGTCCTTTTACGCGTATCACTGAAAATGCTTTCAAAGTGTCATTAAAATCCGAATATGCGATACCATTAATAGAATCTATGTCTACCACATGTTCTGGGAATGACAATTTCATAGAAGGGTCTCCGAGCAAAGCAAATTTATTATCCTCGGAATTTAACCGGGGCCTATTTTTCATTCGGCCGTATAAATCGCCAAGTGTTGGAATCGGCTCATTGGGTTTAGGGAAACCATAATTTTTCCAAAATGCGTCATTAATAATTGAATTTCCTGAAACCCAAACGGTCCGAGTAGTCGTCATTAGTGCAACAGCACCTCCATTCTTGCGGAATAACGTTTTTTCACCAGCCGATTGCAAGGCCGGATTATCAAATCTGGAAAATTCACAAGTCGCAGTAAATAATACCGGTAATTTATTGGGGTGATTGAGACTGTTTATTGTTGGGATATCAAAGAACGCCTCTTGTCCCCATCCTGTTTCACCGCCATGACCTTGATAGTTTACAAACAAACTACCTTCCTCAAAACTTTTCTTTATGGCTGCGCTTACTTCTGGGTACGCTTCATTATTCCCATTGGTTTTTTGTACAAACGCATCGGTATAAATCTTATTTACTTTTAAATAAGGATGATTTTTAGCAATATACTGTGCATAATCCTCACTTTCATAGGTAAATTCTTTTTCCCAAGCTTCATCGATGTCATCTGTAACAAAAGTAATGCGACTGCGCCAAGATCCTAAGGTTTGCGACTGGTTGTAATT
>JAULUW010000260.1:0-9969 GCA_032111345.1 Bacteroidia bacterium | reverse complement strand
GGCGGCTTTAATTTTCAAGCTGCATGGACAACGGCCTATTTTTGCGCCAAGGATATCGCCCAGAATTATTAATCGCCCGTTTCGGAATATTTATAACCAACCCCGCGCATACTTAAAAAGTATTTGGGATTTTTAGCGTCTTCTTCAAAATATTTACGGAAAGCAAGAATGAAGTTATCAATTGTACGGGTACTAGGAAATACGGTATATCCCCAAACTGTTTTTAAGATTTCTTCCCGTGTAACCACTTGATTTTTCTTTTCAACCAATAATTTCAACAATTGCGCTTCTTTTTTGGTTAATTTAAATTCTCCGTTTTTACTGCTTGCTCGGTAAGAATTGAAGTCTATGTAATTGCTGCCAAATTGATATTCCTGTAAGGTAAGTCGAGGCAAATGTTGTTGCGTTCGGCGAATTAATTTTTGAACCCGAAGCATCATTTCCTCCAATTCAAAAGGTTTACTCATGTAATCATCCGCGCCCGCTTTTAAGCCGCCAATTCGGTCTTTAGAGCTGTTGCTTGCAGATAAAATCATAATAGGAATATCGTTATTGGTTAGCCGTATATGTTGGGTGGCGGTAATTCCATCCATACTGGGCATCATAATATCCATAATGACCAAATCAAAACTCTCTGATTTTAACTTTTGAATTGCAATGGCTCCATGAACGGCAATAGAAACCTTGTATCCTTCGGCTTCCAAGTTAATCCGTATCAATTCTGCTAAATCAGCTTCATCCTCTACCAATAAAATTCTGTAAATTTTCGTCATGCAATTTGCTGGATTTGATTAAATGTTAAAATAAATAAGGTTCCTTGGGGTGTATTATCAACTACGGTTACTTTCCCGGAGTGAATTTCAGTAATTTTCTTCACCAGAAATAATCCCAATCCGCTTCCTGGTTGCGATCTGGTTTTTTCGTCGCCCACGCGATAAAACTTCTCAAAAATGCGTTTTTTATCGCTTTCGCTGATCCCAATACCTTGGTCGCTTATGCAAATTTTAAAACCGGATTTCAATTTCTCGGTTTTGATCTCAATGGGTGCCGATAATCCGTACTTGATGGCATTGGTAATTAAATTTCGAATAACGATGAGCATCATGTTTTCGTCGGCCTCCAATTCTATCTCTTCCGGATGCTTTAAGTGAATCAAAGCCAATTTTTCGGGGGGCAATTCTAAACCCTTTATGGCGGTTTCAAATAAATATCCCAAAGTTAAATGCGTAAAAACCGGATCGCTGAACTTGCTCTCGAATTTTGTAGCTAAAAGAATTTGGTCCACCATTCCCGATAATCTTAGAATATTCGAATTTGCCATATCCATTAACTTGGGAATTAATTCGGTTTGGGTATTGCGTTTTAATGTCTGAATGGCAAGCTTCGTAGCGGATATAGGCGTTTTCAATTCATGCGTAACCGCTAACAAAAAATTATTTTGTTGGGCGTTCAACCGTATGATTTTGTCTACGTAAAAAAACATTGCCGCTGCGATTAATAAGGTTATCAAGCCCAAGGTTATCCCTTCCCATATCCAAGCTCTTTTTTTAGAAATTAGCGTATGTTCAAGATTTGCCTTGAGAGTTTTGTCTATGTTAAGACATATCTGAGGGTACTTTTGTTGCCTCAATGTCATAAAATAAACATGTATCTCCGGAAAAAGTTGCTCAACTTTGGTTTTTATTTCGGTTGAATCGATCAAAATGAGTTCATTTTCAAAGTAAATCGAGTCCTTGGAAGTACTAGGTTTTGATAAGCGACCTAAATGATACGCATAATCGAAGGCCCAATGTTCTTTGGTTTCAAGAATAGATAGTTCCTTTTTGTAAATAATTTCCTGATTGCGCGTTAATGCAAATGCCCACCAAACCAAAGCACTCAACATGTATAGTGCAATAAACAAGATTGCAGTAATAAGTCGTAATCGGTTATTTCGCATGCTACTGAACTCGCTAAATTACTGCAATATTTTGTAATAACGGCTACTTTCTTTCTGTTTAGATTCCCTTTGATATTCAATATATTTGTGTCAATGATCTCAACCGAACAAAAAGACGCCCTAAAGCAAATAGTTGGAGCAGGTAACTTTGCTGAAGATACGGATTCCCTAAAAGAGGCTGGAAGCGATTATACAGAGGATTTGAATTTTCCTCCTGAATTGGTTTTAATGCCAAACAGTTCCGATCAAATTGCACAAATATTGAAATTTTGTAACGAAAACACCATCCCAGTGTATACCCGAGGTGCAGGAACGGGACTTTCGGGGGGCTGTTTGCCAGTAAAGGGGGGGATCGCACTTTCTACCAAAAAAATGAATCGGATTATCGATATCGATACCGATAATTTTCAAGTAACGGTAGAGCCAGGTGTAATCAATCAAAATTTAAAAAAAGAATTACAAGCGCTCGGTTTTAATTACCCGCCAGATCCTGCCAGTATGGGTTCCAGTACAATTGGAGGAAATATTGCTCACGGTGCCGGCGGACCGAAAGCCGTTAAATATGGTACAACACGCGATTATGTCTTGAATTTAGAAGTGGTGCTTCCCAATGGAGAAATAATTTGGACAGGAGCGAATACCTTAAAAAATGCGACTGGTTTTTCGCTTACCCATTTAATGATAGGCAGCGAAGGTATGTTGGGAGTGGTTACCAAAGCGGTATTGAAAATAGTGCCTTTTGTTGAACACGAATTATTGCTATTGGTCAGTTTCGACAATGCCGATATCGCAGCGAAAACGGTAAGTGAAATATTGAAAAATGGATTCAAGCCGTCCGGAATTGAATTAATGGAGCGCAGCGGAATCGATATCGTTTTAGCACATAAATCTTTGCAGTTTCCGCAAACCCCTGAAGATGCCTTTTATCTGTTGGTAGTTTTAGAAGGACAACAGCAAGAGGAGCTGATGTTACAAGCTGAGGCCATTTATCCGTTTTTTGAAGAACAAGGGGCTCTCAATGTGTACATACCCAATAATGCCGATATGGCCAATGATTGGTGGACCGCCCGAAGGTCGATTGGCGAATTGGTAAAACAACAGTCTATATATAAGGAAGAGGATACCGTGGTTCCTCGTTCTAAACTTCCCGAATTATTAAGAGAAGTAAAACAAATTGGGTCGGATTTCGGTTTCAGATCGGTTTGCTATGGCCATGCAGGAGATGGGAATTTGCATATCAATATCCTTAAAGATAACATGTCGGATCACAATTGGAATACAGAAGTACCTAAAGGAATCAGAAAGATTTTTGAATACTGTAAATCGGTAGGAGGTACCATTAGCGGTGAACATGGTGTGGGCCTGGTGCAAAAAGAGTTTCTCGACATCGTTATGACACCCATGCATTTTACATTATTGCATGGAATAAAAAACACCTTCGATCCCAAAGGCATCTTGAATCCCGGAAAATGGATGGATTAAGGCTGCCAATCTAAAAGCGCATAGGTTTTCGCTTTTGCTTTTTCAGCAAATAAAGGCTTTGTTTTCGACCAGGTTACAGCAAAAAGTTCGCTATTTCGATAGGCATTTAGATGGTCTTCAGATTCCCAAATGCTGCTGGTGCAAATAATATGAGGTTGCATCGGATCTTGAATTAGTTGCAAAGAAAGGCAACCTTCACGAGCTCGAATAAAGGTTTTGGAATCTTCGAAAACCTGTAAAAAGGCTTCAATCTGGTCGGTTTGGAAATGCATTTCCACCCAACGGTGTATGATTTTAGGATTCATGAAATTCTACCATTATTGGAGAGTCGATATAAATACCCATATTGCTGCTGCAATTACCTTTGTTTTGAGCGATTTGAAAAATATCGCCCCAACCAAACAGCGCCAATACACCCCCTTCTTGGATATCGTTATAGTCGTTTGAAATGTGTTCAATTATCTTCATAGGGGTGCGAATTCGTACTTTTCTACCCGCTTGAAAACGTTCAAATTCCGTTTTATCTATATTGAATAGACAGTTTCCATAGGGATCTACATACATACAACTCAAACGAATGAAATTATTTTTGACAATCGGCTTGATCCAGATGGGTTTGGGATTATTTAATTTAGGTTTGAAAAAATGAGATAGCGCTTTATCAGGTTCTTTCAATAAAAGCGTGATAGCTGGAATATAAAGCGAATTTAATTCATCCCATTTATGTGTTCCATCATTTGGGATGATGTAATATTCCAAATCTTCTTCGAATCCAAGAGGCATAAAACCATTGGCGGGCCCTAAAAAATACGAACCTCGATATTGCACGATAATATACCTTGGGGGTTCGGTTGAAGGCATCGCTAAATGACAAATATGAATGGTGCCTTTCGGAAAGGCATCTTTAAATTGTTTGAGCAAAATGCCCTGTTCAACTAAATTACCCCTTTGCATGTTGAGCCCGCTATATATAAACGTCGCTTTAGGAAATGCAACATTTAAAGTCAACTGTGCAAAGCTAAAATCTATCGTTTGGGTACTATAATCGCACCAATAATGTATCATGACGTGTCGCATACCGCCTTCGCTTTGCATATATTTGTAAAAATAATTCAAATCCCTTGACAGAATTTATCTATCAACTAGAATTTATCAACCCTCAAATGTTCTATGGCCCTCAAAATGCACATTTGAATCTGTTGAAACAGAAATATCCCAAGTTGCAATTAGTGGCTAGAGGCGATGAAATTAAAGTATTTGGCGATGAGGCCAGCATTCTTGAATTCCAATCCGGAATGCAAGTGTTGGAAAAAATGTACACTTCAAGAAAAGAGTTAACAGAATTCTTAATTCAAGAAGCACTCGACATTTCCAGCGTGGGTGAAATGCCTGTTGATATTTCTAACGACGTTTTGTTTATTGGCACTCGAGGACAAAAGATTAAGGCAAAGACCAAAAATCAAAGAAAAATGTTAGATGTATCGCAAAAAAGCGATATTATTTTCGCCATTGGTCCAGCCGGTACGGGTAAAACCTATACCGCGGTAGCAATTGCGGTTATGGCTTTGAAGAATCGAGAAGTAAGAAAAGTTATCCTCACGCGACCTGCGGTAGAGGCAGGAGAGAACTTAGGTTTCCTTCCGGGCGATTTGAAAGAAAAAATTGATCCGTATTTAAGACCTTTATACGATGCTTTAGAAGACATGATACCAGGCGATAAATTAAAGAGTATGGTGGAAAGCAGAACGGTAGAAATTGCACCACTGGCTTTTATGAGAGGCCGAACATTGGATAATTGTTACGTAATTTTAGATGAAGCTCAAAACAGTACCGATTTGCAACTGAAAATGTTTCTAACCCGCATGGGTCCCAATGCAAAACTGATAATTACCGGTGATTTAACGCAAATTGACCTGCCTCGAAAACAACAAAGCGGATTATATAAAGCACTTAAAATTTTGAAAAATATCGATGGAATTAGTATTATTGAACTCGATACCAGCGACGTAGTTCGGCATCGTTTAGTCAAAGAAATCATTAACGCATACGAAAAAGCAAACGAAGAATAAATGCAAATTCAATCTCTAACAGCTACAAATTTCTTTTTTAAGAACCAAACACATTTTTACCGAGGTAAAGTGCGTGATGTGTATACCCTATCCAATGACACACTCGTGGTCATTGCTTGCGATCGAATTTCGGCCTTCGATCATGTTTTACCCAAAAGTATTCCCTTCAAAGGACAAGTATTAACGCAAGTAGCCAATTTGTTTTTAGGTCATACGCAAGATATTATTCCCAATTGGAAAATTTCGAGTCCAGATCCACAAGTTACTATTGGCCGCAAATGCGATGCCATTCCCATTGAATTTGTGGTTCGCGGATATCTTACCGGACACGCTTGGCGCGTATATAAAGAAGGCGGTCGCATTTTATGCGGCGTACAATTACCCGAAGGCATGAAAGAAAATGAAGCCTTTCCAGAGCCCATCATTACCCCCGCTACCAAAGCCAGCAATGGCCATGATGAAGATATCAGCTACGATGAAATATTAAAACGTAAATTATTACCGAAGAAAACGCTAAATGCGTTATACGACAAAGCATTAACACTTTACAAAAGTGGCGTTGCTTATGCGAAAGATCGGGGATTAATACTGGTAGATACCAAATATGAATTTGGCCTTTATCACGAAGAACTGATGCTCATTGATGAAATTCATACGCCAGATTCTTCTCGTTTTTTCTATTTAGACACCTATAATGAGTTGCAAGAGAGCGCAAAGCCCCAAAAGCAATTAAGCAAAGAGTTTGTGCGCGAATGGCTGATGAAAAACGGATTTCAGGGTTTAGAAGGACAATTGATGCCAGAAATGACTCCTGAAATGATCGAGGAAATTTCAGGTCGTTATCGCGAATTGTACCAAGCCATGACTGGGAACCCTTTAGTGGGACGTTCCTACGAGGATATTTTTACTAAAATGCAAGAATCCATTGAATTGGGGATAACAAAATTGGGTTAAATTTCCAGATTACTTAAAAAATTAATATTATCGAACTGTGAAAAACTATAATGTATTGCAAAAAAGCGCCGGTTTTTTAAGCGTGTTATGCTTTTTTGCCTTGTCCAATGAAGGTAAATCTCAAAACGTATCGACCTATGCCGGGGTACAATATACCGATTCAGGCCGTTTTTTAGGGACTGCAGATAATCCGAAAAACACCGAGTTATACAGCAGGCCCAATGGCGTTGCTATTGATACCAACGGTAGAATTTGGGTGAGTGATGAGCATAATATCATGCTTTTAGATGGCAATACTTCTAGAAATAGAGGAGGCTACAGGGGAAATCCCAACAGTTCCGACGCACTCGGATATTTCGATGGAACCGGTACCTCCGCGCGTTTCACCTATCCTGCGGGAATGTCTGTTAATCCCAAAACGAATGACTTATACATCTGCGATCGCGATAATTCCTCTATTCGCAAAGGAAGCAAATTTGTTAATTCTTCTAGCGGTACCATTTTTTCTACCTATGCCGGATATTCAGATTGGACAGGTGGATACGTAGACGGTACTTTAACCAATGCGCGTTTCAAGTTTCCCGAAGATGCAGCATTTGACAAAAACGGGGTATTATACATTTGTGATTTTATGAATCATTCTATCCGCAAAATTAGCAGCGGTGCGGTTTCTACATTAGCCGGTGATGGTGCCGAATCTCCCTCTTATGTGGATGCAACCGGTAAAAATGCCCGTTTTTCATACCCTGCCGGTATTGGTATGGATGATAACGGAGATGTACTCGTGGCGGATCGCAACAACCGCTGCATTCGAAGAATAAATACAAGTACAGGTGTCGTAACCACCGTAACTAAAGACGTAAACTTTCCCTATGATGTAGTGGGAGTCGGAAATAAAATTTACATTTTAGAACCCACTTGCATTAAAGTATTCGACGGTTCTAAGGTGAGCGTATTTGCAGGCAGTTCCTCTTCATCGGGATATAAAGATGGATCTTTATTGGATGCTAGATTTGGCTTGATGTACCATTTCGACTATAACCCCAAAGATGAGTGTTTATACGTTGCAGATTATGGAAACAATGTTATCCGACGTGTGCCCCTGAATGTAGAAGCCAGCGCAGATTTCTTTGCCAATATAACCAGTCCAATAGTAAATCAAACCATTGTATTAACATCCACCTCACAGAACTACAACAGTATTAACTGGGAAATAACACCAAATACGTATGTGTTGCAAGCAGGTTCAAAATTAACAGATCGCGTTATTTACGTTTCCTTTAACAGTGCAACTTCATATACAGTAAAACTTACGGCAACGAGTTTAAATAGTCAAGATGTTGAAAATAAGATCAATTACATCAACGTTTCAACCAATAGTTTAGCCAAGCCTGTTGCAGATTTTACGGTATCGAACACATATCCAACTCTTAATGATGAATTAGTACGATTCGTAGATTTGAGCTCAAACAATCCAACGGATTATACCTGGACCATTACGCCGGCTACATTTGTGTACCAAAATTCTACGAATGAAAAATCCCGAAATCCCGAAATAAAATTCACGGCCCTAGGCCTGTACACGGTATCTCTTAAAGTAGATAATAGCAACGGCACCCATACGTTAAATCGCAATAATTACATTCAGGTTGTCGGGTTGAGCAACAACAATTACGACAAAAAACAAATTGTTGTGTACCCCAATCCTTCTAAGGGAATTACTTTTATAAAAGGACTGCCGCATAATGCCGAAATACGGGTGTTCGATTTGAATGGAAGATTGGTTCAAGCACAGACTTCTACAGATGAAATTATGGAGTTGCTTTTACCACAAGGAATGTATTTCGTGCAAGCAGGAATCGACGGTTCTTGGAGTTCTTTAGGAAAAGTTTTAGTTACACCCTAATCTTAATTAGGGCAACGTCATATCGATTTTCAAATAAGGGATATGGATATGCGAAAAATACAAAAAGAGTGGAGGGATTTTACTGCAAATTCCCCCACTCTTTTGTTTTGGGCAAAGGTGTTTCTGAACTTTTACCAATTACAAGTCCTAATTAGACTTGCTGCAGCGTTTGTTATACCCAGTACAATTTCCGGAGAAGGAATTCTAGAAGCCTTAATACATGGACTCGTTCAAGATCTTTCTGCGTCGGCGTATTTATGCGGCTCTTTCTATATTGTGGCATATAGTACTTTGCTATTTCCACAAAGAGTAAAATCATTTTGGGCTGCATTTTGGTGGTTCGCCATAACCCTATATGTTTTGATTGTTGGAATTGCAGATACGGCAATTATGCATTATTGGGGAATACATTTGAATCAACAAGCGCTTGCCTATTTATCCTATCCTAAGCAATTACTAAGTTCTATCCCTATTTGGCTATTGGTATCGGTAGGGTTCCTTATTCTCGCTATTGGAAGCTTGAGTATGGTCTATTTCCGGCGGAAATTTATGGGCATTCAAACCGCATTGGTTAAAAAAACCGCTCAAAATATGGCCGTAAATGGCGTCTTGATTATGCTGCTGATAATCGCGGTAAGAGGGGGCATCGGCAACATTCCGTTATCGCTAACACAGGCACATAAAAGCAAAGATGTCAAAGTGAATCTATTAGCCACCAATGCCTTTTGGAATGTAAATTATCTTTTGTTTAGTGCGCCTCAATATCCAGATATTGCACATTTTTTAGATAAGTCCTTTTACAAAAAAGAATTTGTAACAAGGTATCAAAGTCGGGGCATACAAGATTCAAGTAGTTTAAAATCGGATTGGAAGCCCAAAAATTTAATCATAGTCGTTTTAGAAGGGGTGAGCGCACAAACATCGAAATTATTAGGGGGAACGCATTACGATGGATTGCCCTTTTTGGATTCATGGGCGAAGCAATATGGGCGTTTTTCCAGACATTGTTACGCCACTGGAGACCGCACAGACAAAGGAATAGCAAGTGTGTTTAGCGCATGGCCAGGACAACCCTGGCAAGGGATTTTACATGAACCGGAACGGTTTCGCCATTTGCCCCATTTAATGAAATACTTTAAAACTAAAAATTTCAAAACACGGTTTTACTACGGTGGCGATGCCGATTTTGTAAATACCCGTTCCTATATGTTACAGGGTGGTGCGGATGTTGTTTTTGATAAAGCCACATTAAAAAATTTGAAACATAAAGGCAACTGGGGGTATCACGATTCAGAGGTATTGATGCAGGTATATCGCGATTTATCGGGGGAGGAGTTGCCTTATTTTTCGTCGGTATTAACACTTAGCAGTCACGAACCCTATGATGTAAACTCCCAAAAGTCTGTCAATGAAACCCAGGCGTATTACCAGTCCGTTTCGTATGTAGATCGCAGTTTGAATGCATTTTTAAACGCATGTTTCAATGATCCTTCCTTCGATGAAACCTGTTTCATTATTGTATCAGATCATGGCAAATACTTAAATAGTCCTGAAACATATTTTGGCCAACGCGAATTCTTTCGAATTCCTTTTTTTATTCTTGGGAAGCATATTCAAAA
>JAULUW010000259.1:0-7366 GCA_032111345.1 Bacteroidia bacterium | reverse complement strand
GCAAAGCCTGAAGCTCTCTTGCACTCCAGCATTCTACACCCTCATATTCAGAGGCTGCTACTTCAAATTGGGCAAATAATTCTTTGATCTGTTCAGCTTTCATGATTCAATAATTTCTTTTAGTAAACCATCCGTTTCTTGCTCAATGGAGAATATGTCTTTAGCTATTTCCGAAAGACTTCTGGGTGTTTGGTGCTTATAGAAATACTTTGCAAAATTGATTTCATATCCAATTTTTGTCTCTTTTTTATCCCACCAAGCATCAGGAGCAAAGGGCATTACTTCCCGTTCAAAGAAATCCTGAATGTCTTCTTTCAATGGGATGTTTTCGGTGTCTTTCAGTTTTGGGTCAGGTTTTGGTGTGCCTTTGCTGTCGGTGACCATTTTGCCTTTTTCATCCTTTAAAGGGCGGTTCACGGTAATTTGAGCATAGCCAAAGTCTGCATTGTCAAATATTTTGGTGACGTCAACGAAATGGTCCAAAACCGCTTCCCCAGTGGTTTTGTAACTTTTTTTTGCCTTGTCTACGGCATTTAGGAAATTTCGCCAATCGGAGTAACCAAGCAGCTCTTGAAGTTCCCTCGCGAGCCAATATTCAACTCCGTCTTGCTCGTAAGCGGATTCTTCAAATGATTTATTCAATTTTATTATAGTTTCCTTTTCCATAGCCCATTATTTGTCTTGTAAATATCTTTCAAGAGTTTCTTTTAAATATGGTTGATCTCCATAGTCAAGATGAAGCCTTTTCATTGAAAACGCAATCTGTTAATTGACAAACTTCTCAAAAGTAATTAATTTTTTAATCGTTTAATTCGTGCTGTGGGAAACTTTTTTGACATATAAGGTCAATATACTAAATATGTATTATAATATGGAGAAAAATAAGGAGAAAAATAAAGCCATACAGAAATCCGCAGGGCTTTCCCCGAAAAGGGTAGGGGAGCATGATGCTTGAAAAATGTAACGTTGGTTATTTTATTATTTATGAGGAGGTCAAATAAATTAAAATATCTATTTTTGATACGCACTCAAACAGGAGAGCCTACAACAAGACCAATATTTAGTGGAGCAATATTCCCTAATCAAGCACGTTAATAATTTATGACCAAGAGAACGGTTCTTATGATTAGCATGTTGCTTTTACAGGCAGTTGCGAATGCTTGCAGCATGTTCAAGCTTACGTTAGATGGGCATAGCGTAATCGGCTGTAATCATGACGCCTGGGTTACGGAGCCGCAATTGAAATTTACCACCTTGGGTTATGGTGCCGCATTTACCGGCGCCACGAGGTATCAAGGAAAAATTGCCCCGCAGTCAGGCATGAATGAGCATGGACTTGTCTTTACAACTCTAAGCATTAACCCACCAAAGGTTCAAAAGTCTTTTGAGGGTCTTCCAATAAACGACCGAGCTCAGTTTTTGGAGTCCGTATTGCAAAATTGCAAGACATTGAAGGAGGTTGAACACTATTATTCTAAGTACAATAGATCCTGCTTTCTGGGCGATTTGTTCGTCTATGTAGATGCTACGGGCCGTGTGCTATTTGTAGAGCCCTTCTTAATGCATTATAGCAATGATGCGACGCATATTCAAAGCAACTTTTGTCCTTCAGAAACTTCTGACCTGAGTGAAATAAGCCAAGAACGGTTTGTAAAGGGTAATTCTTTCATTGCTAAAGGTTACGCTGCGGACATGGATTTTGGCAAGAAGTTGATTGCGGAGATGTCAGTCTCTCGTCGAAGACACGGAGATGGAACTCTTATTTCAACGGTGTGGGATAATAAAAGCATGCAATTTGATGTGATGTTTTACCATGACTACTCCGTAGTGAAGCGATTTGATTTGAAGCAAGAATTGCTCAAAGGGGATGCGATTTATTTCTTGGAAGAAATATTTCCAGCAAATGAAGCTTTCCAAGATCTGAAAGCCTACAGAACTCCTTTCAATACCCCTGAATTAAGAATTGCGTGGGCTGTTTGGGGCGGCCTTTTAGGTTTATTGGGCTTGTGGTTTTTATTTCAATCACTTCGAGCGGATGCTCTGAAGTCGAAAATATTTTGGGTCCTACACGCAGCGGCGGCATGGTTAGGCTTAGGATACTGCTACATCCTCGATACAGATATTGCAATGTTCTATTACGATTGGCCTTACGTTCATCCAGAATCGGTTTGGAGAACTGCATTGTCATTCGTCCCGATTTTGCTCTTTCTGGTCTTTTTAATCAACCTCTTTCATGAATTTAGACCAAATGGTAAATCAACAGTCAGTTTGAAGTTGGAATCCTTCTTGTTTGCAGGAATCCTTATAGGGTTTTTATACGGGTCGTTCTGAGTTATAATACTCCCCAATTCCAGAACCCATAAGTTCACGTTGCTAAGTTAATATTTTGAGGGGTATTATACCTACCGGTATCCAAATAGTCGGATGTTTTCAAAAACAGATTGGATTGTTACTTTTCCACTAGATTTTTTTGAGGAGAGCTTATATTCGGCATCCGGAATTTAATAATGAGGGAAGACAGAAGGGTAAGTCCGCCAATCAGGAAGATCGCATATTCAATTCCCAATAAGTCGGCGGTAATCCCAGAAATCACAGCTCCAAATGCATAACCCAAATCCCTCCAAAGTCGGAATGTTCCGATACTTTCAGCGCGTTGTTTCGGACTTGTTGCCTGCGCAATGCTTGATAAGAATGTTGGATAAACCAATGCGGTTCCTAATCCTAAAATTGCTGAAATAAAGGCCAAAATATAAAAGTCGGTACTCAAAGGAATGCAAAGGATAGCGAATCCTTGGAGCAGCATTCCCCAAAATAGCATGGCTTTTTTTGAGTAATAGTCTGACATTCGTCCGGTTACAAGTTGACCGATACCCCAAACCGTTGGATAAATGGCAGACAGGATGCCAATACTGTTATTGTCGAAATGCAATGAAAATAAAAAGATGGGCAATAAGCCCCATATCATTCCATCATTCAAATTGTTCACCAGCCCTGCTTGGGTTACAGCGCTTAATGTTTTATTTTTAAAGGTGGTTTCTAAGAAAACACGTTCTAATTTTGGGGTATTGTCGCTGGCACTTTCTTTATAAATGAAATTCCGGGTGTCCTTAACCCAAATTACCGACAGAATGAATCCCGTTATAGAAATGAAAATTCCCAAGTAAAACGGATAAGGGGTCACCCCATATTTATGGGCTATATAACCGCTTAGAAATGCAATTAAACCAACTGAAAAATAACCTGCAAACTCGTTTAAACCCATCGCAAGGCCGCGGTCTTTTTCTCCAACGAGGTCTATTTTCATAATTACCGTGCTGCTCCAAGTAAGCCCCTGACTAAGCCCTAAAAGGACGTTGGCAAAAATTATCCAATTCCAACTTGAAGCAAATATGAGCACAAAAGGAATTGGAATTGCAAGTAGCCAACCGAATATTAACAGGTTCCTACGCCCTAGTATATTCGCAAGTCGTCCTGTGTAATAGTTTGCGATTGCTTTTGTAATTCCAAAAGCGGTAATGAAAGAAAGTATGGCTGTTTTTGACTCAACTCCAAATTTTAGTTCCGCAAATTGTGGAAAAATAGTTCTTTCCATCCCTATCATTCCCCCAACAAAAGCATTAATAATTACTAAAATGGTAAACTGTTTCCAATTTTCTTTAAGTCCTAAGGTGATATTCTTTTTCTGCAATTTGATTCAATTAATGGGTACAAAGTTCTATCAACCCAAAAACAAAACACTTTACAAATGATAAATAATCATCTCATATCTGCCCGAATACGACTTAATGAGACTTGGGTGATACCCAGATAACTGGCAATGTGCTTTAGCTGTATTTTTTGCACATAATTGGTGGTTCCCAATAGTTCTTCATATCTTTCTTTAGCAGATTTAAACTGCAGACTTTCAATTCTTTTTACCGTATTTACATATTCTTTTTCAAAAAGCAAACGAAAGAGGCGTTCAATGTCTCGGTGCTTGTCATACAATTTGAATAAGGTCTCCGAATCAATGCTTAGTACGGTGCTTTTATCAAGAGCCTGAATGCCTTTTGAAGTAGGTTTGCCCGTAAAGAGACTTTCCGCCCGAACGATGAGTTCGTTTTCAAATGAAAAATGTTCGGTTATGTCATTTCCATCTTTGTAGTAAAAAATTCTCAAATAACCTGACTTTACAAAATAAACGGTTTTGCATCTGCTTCCGATATCTTGGATTATTTCATTTTTTTGGTACGATTTTTCAAAAATAATTTGTTCTAAAGCGGCATGCGATTCAGTGCTTAGGGTATTTATCGAATTGAAAAATTCAAAAATCATCATTAAATGAAAAAGTTAATTCGTTTTTGTATCGTGATACTTCCCATTTCCAGAACCCATAAGTTCACGATGCTAAGTTAATATTTTGGGCGGTATTATGCCGCGAAAACTTTTTTGACATATGAGGTCAAACTGTTTTTTTTATGGGAAAATTAACTTTAATTGGCTCCAACTTTCAATATGTATAATCAAAAACGCATTTATAGAGTCTTTCAATTAATCAATTATTTGAGGTCCAACCCATCTAAATCCCCCAAAACACTTTCTGAAATTTTAGAAATTTCGGAACGTTCGGTATACCGGTATATAGACCTGATAAATCAATTGGGATTTGAAGTGAAGAAATCAGAATTAGGGCGCTATTATATTCAGGCCGACGACGATGGGCGCATTCCTTTTACGCCGCAGGAGGTAGATTATATTCGTAAAATGGTTAAGTCTGTGGGGAAAAAAAACACCTTAGCTGCAGCCGTGCTGCAAAAAATTGGACAACATACCGTGCACCAAGTTGCAGCCAGAAATATTTTTGATGCCAATATTGCGCGTATCGTGGAGCTGCTCTCTTATGCCATTCAAGAAAAGAAACAAGTATTTCTTTTGAAATATTATTCTGCACGGAGTGAAACCATTGCCGATCGATTCGTAGAACCCGTAAAGTTTACCGATAATTATGGAGCCATTTCGGCATTTGAAATAGATTCTCAAATAAATAAATATTTTAATATTGAGCGCATTTCTGATGTGCACATTCTCGATTCAGATTGGGAGTTTGAGCAACATCACGAATTCTTTGAACCCGATGTGTTTGGATTTCAAGGATCTGATATGGACAAAGAAGTGGAGTTTGAAATGTCGCTGCGAGCGAGCCTCTTGCTTCAAGAAGAATTTCCCATGTCCAAAGCCTTTATTCAAATGCTTCCGGGTGGAAAACGTTTTGTATTCAAAGCACAAGTACAAGCGTTTGAAGGTCCTGCGAGATTCGTGAGGGGTTTCCGAGAGGAAATAACGATAGTGGGATCGGCCGATTTTGAGGAGTTTGTAAATGACACCGATAATCCAAGTGAAGATTGAATTTGAGTAAAACGCCTGCAACCACTTCAAAGAGCAAGCCGAAACCGATGCCCTCCTGGGTGAAATGTCCTTTTGAAGTCAAAGAAAAGCGTTCTTTTAAATAAGTTTTAAACCGAAGTAATCCCTTTTTAAAGAATCTTACGTGCTTTTCTGGATTGAAGTCCTAAATTTTCCAGCTCCATCTCAATGGCCTGAATTTCATCTTTCATTATTTATTGGCTCCAAACAAAATATATTACAGTTCTAACCAAATTATATAAAAAATCGAAGGTTAATTTCTTGAAGATTTATTTATTGAGTTCTTCAATATCGGTTTTCAATTCCTCTATTTTTTTGAATATGCGGCCATACACCAAGTTTAAATCCCATTGATAAATGCGGCCTCCGAAATAAGCAAGTATTCCAATTATGAATAATACCGCTAAAATTCCAAAAAGTGGAATTCCCAACAAAACATACGTATCTGGAAATTTTTGGAGGATTTTATCGATCAATCGTTCTCCTAAAGTCAAACCGTTGATGTCTTTGAATCCAAAGCCCAATATCATGGATAAAAAAATACAGGGATACAGAAATTGGGATATTCTGGCATTTAATGCGATCAGTTTATTTTTCCATTGATTAAAGGATTGCAAGTACTCATAGCAACTTTTCCCCAAATTTAATTGATTTAAATCTATGAATAATTGTCGATTCAAATAAGCAATACCTGAAAGCATCACAAAAAAAAGAATTCCCGTTATGGGTATTCCAATAAAGAATGAAATTCCCAAAAACAAAATGGAAAAAGCCACGATAGCGATTAAATTAATTCGAAACATCCTCTTGACTTGCTCAATAATATGGATTGATTTCGCATTATAAAGATTGTTTATTTTAGGGGATACTAAGGCATCCTCTTTGAGAAAACCGTCTTTCCATAAAAGTTCAATTGATTTTTCCATCGAGTAATATTTTTAATTTTTGTTTAATGCGATTGATGCGAACTCCAATATTATTGGAATTGGTTCCTATGATTTCAGCGATTTCTTTTTGGGATTTTTCGTCTAAATAAAGCATGATAATTGCCCGGTCTATTTCCGATAATTTTTTAATCGCGGTATACAACAGGTTCAGTGTTTCATTGGAAAAAGCCTCGTTGTATGCAATTTCCTGAGAAATAGAAGCGTCCGACAAGGGTGCGGTTTCGTTCTTTTTGCTTTTTTTCAACAGGGTCAAACACACATTCAAAGCAATGCGGTAAACCCAGGTACTCCATTGCGATTCTTCTCTGAAATTATCCTTGCTCCTCCAAATCTGCAAACATACTTCTTGATAATAGTCTTCAAAATCTTCTTGTGAATCCGTATATGCACGGCACATTTTAATGATAATTCCAGAAAATGGCAGGATAGAGGTATGGTAAAAATCGCTGGTCAATAGCAGGGGTTTTTCTAAGTTAGTGGAGTAATTTAGAAATTATTACATGGACGGCGGTAAAAAGATTAGAAATCTTTTCCATTTCGGACCTTTAATATTAATGTCCCCATTACATTTTCCTTGTGTACCCTTTCAAGTATATCAGTAAAAAGTAAACCATTTCCTTCGTATGTAATCCCAATCGCAATTCTTACCATTGCATCAGCGTTTCAAAACCTTTCCCCGCCTTCCACCGATTAAGTTTTAATCCTTTTACATGGCCGGATAACATCGATTTTGATAGAATAAAATGCAAATGACCATCGGGTATGGGTTCAAGTATTCCATATCTCGGATAGATACCCGCATGCGAAGCCCCCAAAAATAGGGGCAAGCGCAGCGGTTCGTTAGACCTAAATTCGGCTATCGGAACCTTTTCAATTAAGGCTTGCGGATGTGCAAAGGTAGGGGCGTAATAGGTCCTGAAATTTGCAGGGCTGCTAAGCGTTTTGGATCCAATTGTTCCCAAGGATATTGAGAATTTCCAAAATGTCCGTAAGTCGCGGTAGGCAAATAAATAGCT